>JANYAU010000039.1 GCA_025361165.1 Betaproteobacteria bacterium
GTGGCGAGGCATGCCTCGCCCGATGTAAATAGCGGGTCGGGCATGCCCGACCCCTACACTATTTCTTCGCAACGTAAATTTGTCATCATTTATGAAAACCCCAATAATCGGGAAAGGTGTTTGATAAATCGCTATGCAAGAGTTCAGCTTCTTCGCAGTCTTGCTCACCGGCCTCTTGGGCGGGGTGCATTGCGCAGGCATGTGCGGCGGTATCGTCGGCGCGTTCTCCTTGCAACTGCCGGGCAGCGGCCCACGCTTTAGCTATCACCTCGCCGCGAATCTGGGGCGGCTGGCGAGCTATGTTATCGCCGGCCTGATTGCCGGCGCCTTAGGCTCCACCAGCGTATTTCTATCGCAGCTATTTCCAGCGGAAAAAATGCTCTACGTGCTCGCCAATCTGGTGTTGGTTGCCTTGGGCTTGCACTTGGCCGGTATCTGGTCCGGCGTACTGATTTTGGAATCCGCCGGCGGCGGTGTATGGCGGCGCTTGCAACCCTTGTTCAAAAAACTGCTACCGATACGCAGTATGCCGCAAGCCTTCGGCGCGGGTATGGTGTGGGGCTGGCTGCCGTGCGGGCTGGTGTACAGCGTGCTGATTATGGCGCTGGCTTCCGGCAGTGCCATGCAAGGGGGCATGACGATGCTCGCTTTTGGTCTCGGCACGTTGCCGAATCTGCTGTTGATGGGGTTGTTCGCCAGCCAATTGCAGCGCTGGCTAGCGCGGCGCGGCGTACGGCTTGCCGCGGGTTTGATTATCGTTGCGCTGGGACTCTTCGGGCTGGCAAGGGCCTTTCACCTTTTCTGAATAGCAATGAAACGCAACCGGTTTTAAAACGAGCAGGATTGTCGGCAAGGATGCCGGCGCTACATAGCAGGGTTTCGCTTTTTTTGTGCTGGTTCCACATTGGCGCTCCAGCAACCGCTCTGCGCCAAATGCGCATCAATTTCCAATCACACTGCGGCTTTCCTCAACACGTCGCGATACTGCGCGAACGTCTGCTCTAAGGTTTTTTTTGTTAGCTCCACTGCGGCGAGGTGCTCCGTTGCTTTCTTCACTGCTTCAGCTTGCGCGCCAGTTTTTGTTTTCTTGGTAGTGGCACGCGTAGCGGCTGCCGCGGTTTCAAGGGCTTTCTTCGCCTGATCCACAAGTTGGGCTTGCTGCGTTATGTGGTAGCTAGCTGTAGCTTCCAGATCTTGCTGTATGTTTTGTAAGGTTTCGCTGAAATAGGTTTGCATGGTTAAAACTCCTTCCTAAGCTTTGATGTTAAGTAGTACTGAAGGCGCACCGCCATTGACAAGGATTTCGGCGGAGCAAATATTGCCAAGCACCGTCGCGGCACCCACCTTACCTGCAAGTTGCTTAGGGTTGAGCGCCATGCTCACGTGTTTTAAATTCGTCTGCGCACCGGTTGCCCCCTTTACGCGGTTGTTGCCGGCGATGATCACCTCGGCATTGATTTCGACGTCAAGACCGGCGACAGCGTTCTGTGCGTTGTCATTGACTACTTGATTGCCGGAAAATACACAATCCCCTTTGATATTCACCATGACGCCGCGATAAGCGCCCGAGGTAACGAAGGCTTCTATCACGTTATTGGCGATACCACAGTGTTGTTGACCATAGCCACGAAGATTTCCAAATGCCAAGCCAATCCAGGTAGCGTTGTTGGCTTCAACTGCAGCGGAAGCGGAAAATCCGTGAACCGTGTTGCGTTCAATAAGGGTGTGCTCAAATGCATCGACGTTGACGACAAAAATGCCACCTGCGGTGCCAGCAACCCAAGTGACAAAAAAGTCGTTATCTTCGATGCGTATCACCGAGGCAAGCGTAATATTAGATGGATGTGTGAGTATCCCGCAGGCAATCGCGGATGCGCTCCTCAGGTTCAAAACAACATGGTTTGAATCGATTTCGAGCCGGGATGTTAATGCGCCAGCCGTGTATAAAAGCATGCCTGCGTATATAGATACCGGAGCCGTAGGCTCAGGGCTAACAAAAATGCTGTTGCCTGAGATGCGGGTATCTGCTGCGGTAAAGACATTGTTCAATTCGATGCCGGCCCTTGTGGCGAGAATGTCGTTGTTCAGAATCCGCAAATTTGTACTGACTGCGTTTTGCGCTGTCACACCATAGGTCGCGAACAGCGTATTGTCGCGAATCGTCGCATTAAAAATATTCCCGCTGAGGACAATTGCCGGATCTGCCGGGACAACCGAATCCGCGCCAGGCAGCGGGACAGCCCAGCAACGCTGGATCGCAAAATCAAATACGTTCGCCACTGCAAATGCCGCCGGACCGGTGGGAGGCAATTTACCGCTGGTGGGGATCAGTGGCTGCATCCAAACCTGCAAATCTTCGATCGTGATGCCAACGCCCGAGATATTAAATGCCGGCCCGTTCCGTGGCTGAATCAATACCGTGCTTTGACCACGGCCGCTGACATGGATAGAGACTAAGCCGCTATTCAAATTCACCGGATTCTCAAGCGCGAATATACCGGGCCCAAGACAAAGCTTTCCGCCTGTCTTCTTCAGGCTGTCGATGGCCGTTTGTATGCTGGCCTTGTTCTTGCTGAACTGCTCGGCCGAGACGCAAACGGTGCATTCGCAACTCGCCCCACCGAATGCAGGCGGCCAGAACGTGCGGCAATCCTCCGGTGGTGTCTTCGAGCCCAGATCGACGATACCAAGCTGGCAAAAGTGGTGATGAACGCCGCGTGGGGGAGCGCGATTCAACACCTCCACCGAAGCGTCAACCGTACGCGCAACAAAATTCCAATAATCGGCCACATGATATTCATCGGTGTTGGCCGTTTCGAATGTAATTTGTACACCGTCTTCCAGCACGATCGAGGTACCCTTTGCAGGCACGGGGATCACTCCCGGTGTGACTCCAGGGCTAGGCGCGGCATCCAGATCGACCAGTAGTTTTCCATTGGTGTCGTATACCTTGCCACGCTGGTCCCAGCGCTGCACGCGCGTATGGCGGGTTGCGTCGAGCGTTCCAGAGGGAAGCACGTCGGGCGGAAACGGAGGCGGCTGCGGAAGCGGATCGACCAATTCGATAGCCAAGGTATCGCTGTTGATGTTTTTGATTCGAGCCATGACGCCCGCGCCCTTCTTCTCCCAAGCCAATCCGGGCTGCGAAGCAAACTCGAACCAGTCTTCGGTGACCTCAATCCAGTCACCGATCGCGAAGCGCATCACCGAATCCCGCGCCACGGCCGCAACAGTAAGCGTCTTCCTATCACCGGAAATTGCCGTCACCGCAGTAGCCATCGAAGCGTTATCGCGCGACCATTTGAAGTTAGCGTGACCGCCAATCCCGTTATTACCGCCATCGTGGATTTCGACGCGATACAGCCGGTTTTCTAGGCCGCGGTAGCCTCCCGTGGGCGGTACCAGACAAGGATCCGTAATGGTCTGCACGCCAACCGCAGCGGTTGATAGGCGGCCGCCAGAAGGCTGGAACGGCAAGGGCGCATCGCAACCCGGGTTGTCTACATTGGCGAGTGATTGCAACTTTACCTGCCAGACCGTTTGCAGCCGGGTTGTCGTATCGACCCCTACCGCGCTTTCCATCAGATCCGCACTTTCGAGATAAGTCACTTCTCGCTGCCAGACATCCAGATAAACAGCGTATTGACCCTGCGTTGGCAAGGGTGCAGCTTTCTGCGCGTTTTTAAGGTAAGGCTGGTTTTCGTAGCGAATAGCTTGGGTTGCTTTATCCTCTTCGAGCACCGTATCGAATAGAACAGTGCCTTTATCTAGATCCCCGCTGCCGTGGTTTTCAGCCAACAAGCCATCGACATAGATTCGCCCCGGGCCGATATTCAAGGCGCCCGCATTGAGCGTGATCTTGAACGCATTTTGGTTTTGACCATCTTCAGTAGGCACAACCGCCCGCCCCATCATCCCAACCGTCTCAGCGCGCAGCCGCCGGCTATGGATTTCAATGAGCTCGTTCCAGTCGGAATCCAACTGAACCCGGCCCTGCTGACTGAGAACGGTGGAAAAATCCTGCCGCTTGTCGAACCGCCGCCTACTGTAGTCGCCACTCATGAAAAATCTCCCGTTCGTCAGTTCAAGTTACGTAATAAATGCCGGCCTCGAGACCGAAGCGTAGGTATTCCTTCATCCGCACGCGCACGTTCGCTTCTCGTTGCGGCTGGTAAAGGTGGTGAAATACGCCCATCTCTGCTTCGTCGTCGGCGCCACTACGGATTTCCATTGCTGTCGCGAGAGCCAATTGCCCGTATCCTGGATCGCCATAGCTGGTCGATGTGAATTGCGTCCGAACCCGAAAAATGTCTCCTGCGCTAGCTGGCACGCAACGATGCCGGCGCGGCACGATTGCACTCCAGGGGATGAGGCAGAACCGCACGCAGCCGTTCTGCTTCCTTTCGGAACGCACAGGAGTTCCTGGCATTCCCGCGCCGATCCACGGATCACTGGGAGCGAGGTCAGCGTGAAAAATACTGTTCGAGGCCAGTGTCATTTCCTCGGTGTGCACCTTGCCGATGACGGTGCTGCTTTCAATCGAGAGCGCGCCCGCGGGACCCACATCGTCAAGCGCGGAAATTGCCACGCCGGTTTCCTGCGTCGCATCGACAATGCTATCGGTGATCGTGATCTTTGCCCCTGCGGCAACCCGCAAACCACCGACGATGCTGCGCTCTATCTGAATTTCCACATCTGGAAGGTCCACGACCAGACAAGCTTGCGCCGCCGGAACTAGCGTGCAGTCCAGGATGCGCAAGGTCTTTAGCTGATTGCCGCCACCCGCCGAGATCTTGATCTGAGCGCCGGTGATGACCAGCCCGCTCAAGGTAACGGTGGCGCGCGCGCCGCCGATGATTTCCAGCGGCGCGGTTAAATGAATTGTGGGACAGTGCTGGTCGGCGGCGCGCAGCTCAAGATGTTTGCCGGCTTCGACTTTAATCGTCAGGGCCTCGGTGTATTGCCCGTTATCGGAAATCTCCGCCGCCCCGCCGCTAGTCAATAAATTCAGCGCTCCTTGTATGGTCGGGTTGGGCGCGGGAATCGCCGCCACCGGTTGCAGCAAAGGATCGATCATTGCGGAGCGGTCGTATTCTCCGCCGCCGATTGCGGCACTGAAGCCATAGTGAAAAGTAAGCAGCGGCGGGGTCGCCTGCGGATCCCCGAATGCAACCCGGCCCAACACAGGATCGATGGCGATGTGGCCGGGGGCCGGAACGTGGGCCCAAGCGCCGCCAGCGTCGGATAAATTGCAGGCGGAAATATTGTCGAGGTTGTCGAACCCTTCCATATAAATACTCCTACCGACCCCATAATAGGTGGACAAATGCGCATCCAAAATACGGCGGCTAATCGGATCCGGTACATTAATGGGTTCCGCTAAATGGTCGATCCGCGTTTCGGGCTCGGGCCGCGTAAAGAGCGGCTGTGACAGGCCGAGCGAATTGAATAGAAAGCGTTGCTTATCGCCTGGCGCAGCAGGAACGGCCGGCGAACGCTTCAGCGAATAAGCATTCAAGCGCCAAAAGAAGATGCCAATATTGTGAATGTTGTATTTAGCCCCTTGATCGACATGCCGCACATCGACCGTATGCGAGATCGAGTCGAAAGCGCCATTCAATCGTTCCAGGACTTCGTGTTGCCGCACATCAGGCGCATATTTGCTTTGTGGACGCAGGTGATTCATGTACTGCGTCCACGCAAGTATCTGGAAAAATTCAACCACGCGCGCGTCCCAGCCTGTCACATCGCGCGCCAATTGCTCGAGCATCGTGGCCGTGCCTTTACGGCGGCGAAATGCGATGGTATGCGCCACTTCCGCACGGGGAATGCCAGCGTTCGGCACATTGGTGTGCAAGGACCGGTAGCCGATGAGATCGCCGATATAAGGCACGACCCATGGGGCACAGGTCTCGATGAATTGATCATCGTATAGCTGGGCGAGATCCTCTTGCAGAATCCCGAATTGATCGGCGACGACCCCCAGGAGCGCTTTGAGCTGACCGCCCTGCTCGGCATCACGAATCCGGTAAATGGCCGGGAGTAGCTCGAACAACTTTTGCACATCGAAACTCATGACATCACTCCCAAGGCATCAAGCGGGCCGTCATCGAGCGTCAGCAGTTCGGCCGGGAGAACAGTGCCATTCGACAACGGTTCGGGCAGGGCAGCCAGGAGCCTCTGTTCCAATCCGGGAACCGTCTTGTCCGGGCGATACAACCGCGTTACGTCCACTGCCACCACGCCCGGTAAGGATTGCACCAGCTCGATCACTTCGCTCAAATACACCGCCTGTCCAAATGAGCGGGCATCGAAGGAGAAGGCCGAACGCAGCGCTTGTTCGACTGCGGCCAGAACCTTATCGGTTTCGAAATCGGGATCCACTTTCACGTTGCCGCCGAACTTGAATAGCGCTCGCTGATAGGAATTCACGCGAATAGGCACGAACGGATCTCCTGCCTTTCGGATCGCGGAGACAAGGTTGCGCAAGGTATCGCTATCGGAAAGAATCTTTTCGCCGCCGGGGCCAGCGACAGTTATAAAAATGCGCCGCACTCTTCCGTCCCATGTCCAAGTGGCCATGGCCTTTGCCACACCGGCAAAGGCGCGGGCAAAGTCTTCAAAGTCTTCCAGCGACACCGCTCGGTCGAGAGTCAGAACCGTGAGAGGCGCGTTGGTCCGTGCATCCGCAAGTTTCTCTGGGTCCTGCGCTCCGCTAGTATCTTTAGGATTGTTTACGCCTTTCAGACCTTGCGGGCGGCTCAAAAGCAGACTCAATTGACCAGCTTTCACGATGCCGCCGAGGCCGATTCCCTTGCGGTACTTCGCACGCACATTCATCTGGCCACTGGGCAACCGCGCGCCGGTAACGCCGTCGCCGAACTCGATGCTGGTATTGCCCGCATCGTCCCGGCGCGAGATGAACACGTGGTCTTTGGGTCCCGTACCGTACAGCGTCGGCGCTTCATGCCACAATTGGTCGTTTACGCGCACCTCCAGCGTCGATGCTGCGCCTGCGGCGTTCGCGGCCGATACATAGGTCAACGGTGGCTGTTTGAGCGCGAACTTTTGGAATGCGGCACTGGCATCGCCCGCGCCCAGCACGTCTTGCACGGTTTCGCCATGCGTGGCGCGTGCGACGTTTGCATTGAAGGCGAAGCTTTCGATTTTGTATGAATTGGCTAGCGGCGGATCAAGCGTAACGGTCGATCTGGAAATCGCGCTCACCGCAGCGATCTCGCTGATCGCTTCGCCGGTGACGCTGTCTTTGCCGGACGCGGCGAGCCATTGGCCTTTGACCAAGCCACCTGGATTTTGCGCGAGCAGGACCGTCGGGCCACTGATCGGATCGCTGATCGGCTGCTCCGCCATATCAAGAAATTCGCTCTGAGCAAAGACCATGGTGCCGCGCAAATTTCCGCCGCCAAAACTAGATAGATTCGCGCTCGTGTCGAGCGCACAGTGCGTCACTTTGCTCGCCAAGGTAAAGCCTGTTTGCGCGGACTCGACGGCGATCTTAACGCGGTACAGTTCCGTGTAGTCGGGCCGCACCAGCACAATCCAGCTGTCCGGCAGGATGCCGGGATAAGTCGTATCGAGGTTAATACTGTCGCCGGAGAGCGAATACGGCCAATCGCTCGTTGGGTTTTGACTGAAGTGCGCAAGCGTGTCTTTGGATAAATTTGCGGGTTGTGGTGCGTTGTAGCCGAACAGCCCGGCGCGGGTGCGCAACGCATACACCTTCGGATTCGCCGATGGCAGCACCGGGCTAGGCGCGGGAGGGCCGAGCTTCTTATCCCACTCGACGCGGGTGCGGTTCCCATCGAAGTCTGGCGTTACCTTGCTCACGCGACGGAAGTCCCAGCGCTCGCTTGCAGCATCCGCTTCGCGTTCCGGCCCCACCAACAGAATCGCATCGCCGGGCTTCAGATTCGTCGCGGTACCTTTCAGATAGACATGCGTGTCGCCAAGCTGTGGGATGAATACTTTTGTCATCCGCGGCTTGAACGCATTCCACTCCGTCCGCGTCTCGATCTTTTCGATCGTCTCGAATGTCTGCGGCTTTTCGCCCGGTGCGGGAATGCTCTGCACCTTGGCGCCGACGTCGAGAGTTAAACGTTTGGGCGCTCCCGGAGTTTCATCGAGGGTGAAAGCGAGAAACGCGTTGGCAGCCACGCCGGGACGCAACTCATAGCCGATTAAACGCGCCATTTCCAGCACCGACCGCCGTTCGGTCGCCGTGCGCAAGAATGACTCGTTGGCAATCCGCTCCTGGTAGAACGCCAACACATCGGCTATGGTTGCCGCCGCATCCAGCAGCGCGATCGAAAAATCATCGTCATCGTGCGAGCGCAGGCTTCGCAATGCGGGCCAGGAGGAGTCGGACAGTGCGGCAAGCATCGACTCCTTGAACTGCGCATGGGTGCCGATGCGATAGGCAATGGCGGGCAGCCCTGGCCGATTTTCTACCGTGGCGGGGGTTGCTGCGCGAATGCCGGAACAACAGCCGCAATTACTCAGGCCGCGCAAGGACACCTGGGCAGGATCGCTCATTTTCCACCTCCAAGCGTTAACGTGAACACGCCGCGCTCTACAAAGTTTGGATCATTGGCCAAACGCGCGATTTCTAGACGGCCCAGTTCCAGTTTCCCGGCCGCAAGCGGCTGCGGGTCCGGCGTGCCCTGGCGCTGGAAGGTCGTGATCTGCACCGATTGCACGCCTTCCACCGCCTGCGCCGCCGCAATGAGCGGGCTCAGGAATACGGTTTGGCCGAAGGTGAAATTGTCGGGATGAAAAACACCGAGACGGCCATCAGGTAGGATGCGCTCGCTGAAAATTTTTAGTAAAACGGCCTTCACATCTTCGCGGAAGTAGTCTTCCTTAACGCAGACATGCATGCCGATTTCGAGTGACACGAATCTGGGCGCATCGACTTCGAGGTCATATCCGGCCATCCGGAAACGCTCGACAAAGTTGCGTATTTCCGCTTTGAACGCATCGTCCACCGGCAAGCCGCCGAGGCGGTCGACGGTGATGAACACCGTGTGCCAACTCCCGGTCCAGCGGAACGTCGCCATGGCCTTTTGCACCTGCGGGTGGCGCTCGGTCACTTCCGCGTAGTCGGCCTCGGTCACCGCCCTTTCTTGCGTGCGAAAAGCGGCGGGGGCATAAGCACGCACCTGATCAAGGCTTTCCGGCTCAATACCCCCTGCGGCGGGTAACGGGTTGCGGATGTTGATTACGGCCTGACTCAGTTGAACCTCAGACGCAATGAGCGGGTTGTATACCAGATGTGCAATCGATTCCGCGCCCACGTTGCCGGCCGTCCCATTGCCCACGCGATAAGTCGCTGTGAAGTGCGTTCCGGCATCCGGGTGGCGGCCCAGTTGCAAGCCATCGCCAAAGCGCAGCCATGCGCCGCCATCGCTTTCCGTCTCCACAACGAAATCGGGATTCGATGGTTTGCTCTCGAGCAGGTCTTGCCGCGCCGTCCAGTTAAATTTGTCCAGCTTGAGCGTACTGTCCAGATGAATCGCCGGAAGCGCCTGCCACGGATCCTGCTGAATCATGGCGCTGGCCGCGGGAGGCACGGTATAGACATTCAAGTGCGTTTTCTCATGCTTGATCAGGAAGCCATTGACGCCATCGCCGATGGACCATAGCGGATGGCTGCCCTGAATTTCTTTCAGCTGGGCGGTATCAATGCCCATATTTTCGAAACCATTTTTTAGGCCGGATGGAAAATTGCCGTTGTCGAGATCCGTTAGATCCGAAGCGATGGATTGGATGGCGAAAATCGGGGTGGACGTCAGCGCCGAAACATAAGTCAGCGGACGCTGCGCCAGCAGCGGGCGGTAGCGTGACGGGCGGAGTGAAAACGACGGCAATTTGCACGGATCGCACGCCGTGACTACGGCGCCGTTCAGCGTTGGCGCTACCGTGCCCAAATCTTCATCGGCGAAAGTACGACCATGGTCGACGAGCACGATATTGCCGCGCGCGACGCTGATGTTTTTATAAAAGTCCTGACCATGCTGTTCGTCCGCTTGGGATGAAATGCACAGTGGAAACGGCAATGCATCTTCATCCGCCCATCTGATCTGGGTGATCGCTTGCGACGTATTTAGCGGGTCGATGAGTATCTCGCCCTTCTCATTTCGCGTTTCCACGTCCGTGAGGCGAACCGGACAGCGCCGCCGCAACTCTGCATCCCCGGGAATTCCGGTATTGGGGCCCATCATCTCTTCGAAGATGAGAACATCACCGATCTTGAGGCCAGGGAATGTGCCATCCAGCGTCGCTGCCGTGGCGCCCTTAGGAAGACAACAACGTTGGTCGCTCCATGTATAGAAATGCAGCTCGTTGTGGTCAGCAAACAGCGCCGCGCCCTCCATCGTTTCGAAAAACGCCCGCGCTTGGGCGAGAACGATGGGATCGTCAAACAAGGCCGTGGCTTGACCAGCAATGCGCGTGCACAACAGTGTGCGTGCGGGTATTAAGGGAACATCCTGCTTGACCTGCACCTGCGCCCAGGCTCGTGCGTTGCACCCTTCGTGCATCGCGTAATCGACGAGCTTGGCATGCCTGCGCACCGACACCCGGCGACGTGCGGTGCCCAGATAGGCTTCTGTGGCGATCGCATCCTGCTGGTAGCTGAGGTAATCGCCAACGTACGCAAGTGCCTCAACCAAGGCCACCCCTAAATCGGCGGTGTGCCTCTCCTGCCACTGCGGCATCAGGAACGACATGCGGTCCAGCATCAGCCGACGGAAGCTCGCGTAGTCCTTGGCCAGATAATCGATCTCGGGATTTTGCAGCAGGGCTGGCGGACAGTCGCACGGCGCCTTGCAGTCGAAGTCCGACGGACATTCCACCTTGAAGGAGAAATCCACCGCCGCGAACATCGGGTCGATCTTGTCCGGGGGGATGGTATGCGTCGTGTCTTGCACCAGCCGCAATGTGTAGATCGAATAGTCGCCGGGCTGATCCACTGCTACCGTCAGTATCTTCGCTTCACTACCCGTTCCTATCGTGACGTTATCAATGACGATGTTACGAATCCGTTCTCCACCCTCGATCCGCACATTAACGTTGGCCAAAGCGCCGGGAACGAGATCATTGACGAAGTGGACGAACAGCGTTTTTTGGCGATCCGCGAGATTAACCACCTTGCCATCGAGTACCTCCAGATAGTCGATGCCGTTGAGGTCCTTACCGACGATCTGGTTGCGGCGCAATTCATCACAGCAAGAATAGATCATGCGCCCGCCCCGCCCGCCGAGAAGTCCGCCGTCTGGCGCATTTGGCTTTGGCGATTCACGTATTGAACTGAAATGCGCAGGGTCGCTTCATCGTTCTCCACCGATACAGACTCCACCGCGATCAAGTCGCCCAGCCATTCCTGCAGCGAACTCTGGATGAGAAGCTGCGATACAGCAGCGAGTTCATCGCTATTGGGCGCGAATACCAACTGCAATACTCCGCATCCGAATGTGGGACGGTTGACGCGCTCTCCTGGCGCCGTGAACAGAACTTCCTCGATCATGTCCCGGATATGGTCGTCTGCACTCGTATCCGCAGTGCGCCCGCGAGTGTCGAAGTGAAAGGGAAAATCGAGCTGGCTCATATTCCCGCCACTTTCATTTGCGTAACAATGGGGATTAGTGGCGTCCCGGTGGGTACGCAAATGGACTGCCCCGCCTGCAACAACACGGGTGCGCCACCCGCGAAGACACGGGTAGCGCCGACGATCCACTGGGCCGTCACGCATGGCCCGTTGCCGGCAGGCGGAACGAAAGCGCAGCCCGCGATTACATACTGGCTAGCCAGAGTGACTACCGGCATGCCAACTACGAGTACCCGGGGAAAAGGGGCGATCGGTTGCGCCTGCCCGCCGTGCGAGCACATCACCGTTGCGCCCACATGAAGAAGAAACCCCGGCATTCAGGTCACCACCAGTGCAATTTTGTTAATCATTACGCTCGGGCCAAGTAGATCGACCGTTGCACCCTTGCCGTTGTTGATAAAAATACCTGCATCGTTGACAACGATAAACGCGCCAGTTGGACTGCGTAGCGTGATCCCGCCCGTGCCAACAGGGGCGGGGTGTGGAATGGGAACCTGTGCCGGTAACGGTGGTGCGTCACTGATGACCAGCGTATGCCCTAGCGTTGTCTGGCATACGATGTTGTCTCCAAGAGGCAAGGGCGGCGGGATCAGTGCTGATGGCGGTACTTCTGCGAAGACTCCCCAGAAACCGCCAACCCAGATGGGATAATCCGGGTCCCCCTGCTCGAATTCCATCCACACCGCTGCCCCGATCTGCGGCACGTGATACGTTCCCTGAAGCTTGCCCGCGATCGGCATACACGGCAGCGCCCAGGTCATTGGAACCAGCCCTTGCACATCGGGCACGGTGGCCAGAATGCGGCCCCGCTGCTCGGGGTCTAAATTATTCACCACCGTTCCTCGATACTTTCCGTAGTAGCGGTTGGATTTGCCATCTTTCATGCCGGCGCCTGTGGAAGTGTGGAAATCAGGCCATTACGGCTCAACTCGAAACTCTGTTTGTATTCGCCCGGCTTGATCTTGTGAGTGACGCTCTTAACATAATAGAGTCCGTCGTAGGCAGTTCCCGCGCCACGTACACCGACGAGTTGGCGCGCTTTCAGGATGCGCCCGTAACGCGCCACGTCGAGATCTCCCCGCCCCGTCACTGCTTCCGCCCATTTGGCCGCCTGGGCTATGCCGATCATAATTGCCTTTGGCAAAGAGAACTTCGACAGCTCATCATTGACTGGCTCAAGCCGGGTCGGTATCGGTGGCATCAGCCCCAGAGGCGGATTAAGTGGCGTGATCGGCGGAATGGGAATTACCAGCGGAACCTTAGTGATCTCGTCGTAGTAATAGACTGTCGGAATGGCATTGAGATTGTTGTCGAAGGAGAAAGATAACGAATCCACATTGGTGTGCGCATCCATGTTGATATTAAGCGCGGGCTGCGGCACCCCGACCTTAATCTGCGGGCCCCAATAGGCGATATTGACGCCCGGCGTCGGCCCCGGCTCAACGTAGAACACATAACCCACATCGTCCGCCAGTTCCTGGATGTACTTGAGATCCGTACTTTGCTGGAATGGAATGCGCGAAGCGGGAATCGGCACATCGATCAGGATGCTCGGAATCACCAGCGGCACGATGCCCAGCGCCGCATACTTGAGCAGCATCAACAACACTCGCCCTTCCGCCGGCACGGCGGGAAATGGAAAGCCGCTAAAATTGATCTTGTCCATCAACAGCGACAAATCCTCGCCGATAACCGAAAGCTTTGCATGCCCCGCATCGCGCCCGGGTGAGATCTGATGCTTGGTCACAATGCCATCCATCAGCACCTCGGGCTTTCCATTGAAGATCACAACGATGACGACGCGCAGGATGGGGATGGAGCTGCCGCCGGTGAGCAGGAACAGCGTATGTAGTGGCGACTTCGTCCCGAGGATGAAAGAAAGTTCAAACCCGCTCTGCCCGACATCGTTAACGGTAACCGTCACATCAGTCAGCGCCTCGATCACCAGCCGCGGCGCCGGGATAGGCACCAGCGGACCGATATAGAGTTGTAGCGTGGCGGGGCTCAACATGGTCTATCCCCCGATGCCCTGCGGCAAGGTGATGCGCACCTTCCCGCCGATCGCGTCGGTTAATTCTTCCGGCTGCATCGCTCCATTCGCGTCGGCTATCCGCCAGAACTGCTCCGGATCGCCGAGATATTTAGCGGCGATATTGTCTAGCCTGTCACCCTGCACCACCGTGTGTTCCTGCAACAACCTGAATTGTTCAGATGGTGCAATGAAACGACGTCTCACGAAGGTCACCACCCGTCCATCAGGTGTGGTCAGCGTGGCCGTGGCTATGCCCTGGTAACGGCTATTGGGCGCGAATAAGCTGGTACTCAGCCCGCCGGGCTGCAACAAGGCCTGCAAGGCTAGACTTGGATCATTCATGCAATTCCTCCCAGGCCCATCAGGCTCATCGCCCCATGAACCAAACTCGCCATCTGTTCCTTGTTCTGCTGATAGGTCATGAAAAGATTCCCGCTCTTGTTAAATCCCAGATCCGTCACGCTCAAAACGCGCAAGCCGATGCTCACCTTGGCGCGGATTGGATTCAGCGCGGTATCGAATGCCTCCTCAGTGATACTGAAATCCGTAATGCGCACCGGCACTACGCGCTTCTTGCTCCAGACAAATAACGGCAGCGGTGCAATCATCGGCAGTATCTCGAGCATGCCCCGATCCGCGCTGCGGTTGTTCGCGAAGAGCTGCTGGCTAAACGGATACACAATGGTTTCCAGCGCCGACAGTTGAGGTTGAATACCGATCTGCACCGCGTCCGGGTTCTGATCGGGAAATTCGAGTTGGTCCGTAGCGTCAATCGTGGCGTCGAATTTGATCGTTTCCACCGGCGGTCCGGTGAGCCGAGTGGCCTCGGAACGGTCGCCACCTTCCTTCACCGCCTGCGGCTGAAGGCTCCGGCTCAAAGTCTCCGGGTTGTATTGCAGCGTGATTATGCGCAGCGGCGTTGCGTTGTCTGAGTCGACAAGCACGATGCCGGCTTTGAGCAGACGGGGGGCGTTGGGGAAGGTGGTCATTGCTTACTGAATATCCTTAATCTGGTTGACCGCTCATGGATGTATGGTCTTGGCGGGAAGCAAAAAATCGAAACTGCAGCAAATGATTCCATTTTTGCACACGTCGCCCTTACAACACATTTTCGCAACGCTCCTCCATGTTGGCTGACTCGGCATTCAGTGCGGCTTGCCCTTCCGTGTTTGCCACTGCGCCGTCCGTGACTACTGCCATTGCCGTGGTTGACAGTGGATAGCTGCCCTTTAGATTGGAAGCATCGGTACTCTTAAAAGAAGGGCCAACAAAACCAACCTGCCACTTGTAACCATACGTGGTTGAGATTGTGCCGAGTGGAACGAGCCGCCCGGATTTTAGGCCGTGGGCCGCGAGCCCTACGCGAAACTGCGTTGAACGGACTACCGATTGGAGATCAACGAATTTCCGTTTCTTACAGTGCAACTTTTTGAGCATGACTTCCAGGCTGGGTATGTCCGTATACGATGGGCCGACACTCTTCGTGGTAAATAAAATGGAAGGCATTGTCGCGTTACCGTGAATGAACGGCCCCTCTGATAGATTGTCTGGATCCGAATCAAGCATCGGTCCGACCTGATCCACCAGCATGTCACCGTCGGAGTACACTTCCTCGATATGATCAAAAAAAATGTTTTGCACGAGACCATACTCGAACGGTTCCGCGTCTGGTGGTTCCGCAATCTTCGCGCTAGCAGAAACAGTAAATGGCTTGGAAATCTTAAACCCCATGCTATTTGCCAATATCTGCCCACCCTGCTGCACAACTGTTAGCGGCGTTTCGGTAATGTTCACGGAACCTGATGTCATAGTGGGGACTGGAGCGGCAGCCGTTGCCTCCCTTTGGATCATGCCCCCCATAGGAAACCTATCCGCGCCTGACTGCTGCACCACATGCGTCAACTCATGCGCAAGCAAACGCCGCCCTTCGTGCGTCCCCGGCGCAAACCGTCCCGCGCCAAATACAACGTTTTGACCTATGGTATAAGCATGCGCGTTTACATCTCTCGCCGATTGCTCTGCAGCCGTGCCAGAATGCACCCGCACGTTTGAAAAGTCGTGATCGAAACGCTGTTCCATGTCCTGCCGCAGCCCTGGTTCGAGCGGTCTGCCTGAACCAGACAAAACACAATCCACACCGGCGGACGCAGCGCCTGCATCACCTGTCGCTTGCCCTGTGGAACGCTGAATGCGCGGTGGGCTGCCGCTGACTGCGGAATGTGCCGGTGCTGCCAATACCTGATCCGCAACCCGATCTGCTTCCGTTTCCAGAGGATCATCGCTCGCGCCTATAGAGAGTTTGCGTTGCAGACGCTTGCCCTGACACTCCTCGCACATGCCGGAAGCTCCTAGCGATCCACCACAGGCGCACTTGCGCTGCAATAGCAATCCCACATGAGACGATTTGCTCACTTGCGGTGACTTTGCGGCAGTGTTTTGCAATGATGCAGCGGAACGCATTACTTCATCTCCTTGTTAGTGACGTCCTCAATCAACCATTTTTTAATGGATGGGTGAAAAAATTATTTTTGTAAGAATGGTAGTGGCTTCCAATTCTTAAAATCGGCATCAAAACTGAACAGCGGTACCGAACCCACTATCGAAGTTGTTTTAAGCTCGCGGTCGGTGATTTCCCACCACTTGAGATTCCCGGCTTTTAATTGCGCATCAATGGCAAACGGCGCGGTTAGATTGGCTGCTTTCCTTGCCCAGTTTTCTGTAATCCCAAATCCTTTAAAAAAATTCACATTGAATTTCCATACACCCAGGGCGGAATTTGGATCCCAAAGGTGAGAAATATTACGATCAAAAAAAGGTTTCCGAAGACTTAGGAAATCGGGTTCGGTCAGTTGCAGCGTAAGCTTTGAATGATCAGATTTATCTTGTTTGGTATCAGTAGTAGTTTTAGCTTCCTGTTTATGTATGACGTGATTTTTTCCGCTAGAGGACAGGCCACGTTCTGCGCCGCCATGACCCGCATAAATACCAGCCGCACCCGTTTGCTGCACCACATGCGTTAATTCATGCGCAAGCAAACGCCGCCCTTCGTGTGACCCTGGAGCGAACTGGCCTGCACCAAAAACAATGCTGCTCCCCGCCGTATAGGCATGCGCATTCACTTCCCGCGCCGATTGCTCGGCAGCAGCGCCGGAATGCACCCGCACCCGTGAAAAATCATGGCCGAAACGCTGCTCCATGTCTTGCCGTAATGCTGCATCGAGCGGGCTGCCCGAACCGGATAGGGTATGATGCACGCTGGCAGGCGTTGTATCTGCATCGCCGGTCGATTGCCCTGTGGCGCGCTGAATTCGCGGTGCTACACCACTGACTACCGAACGAGAAGGCGCAGCCAATACTTGTGCGGCGACCTGATCAGCCTCTTGTTCTAGCGCATCGTTGCTCGCGCCTATGGCAAGTTTGGTTTGTATGCGCTTGCCCTGGCATTCCTCGCACTTGCCAGAGGCTCCTGGCGATCCGCCGCAGGCGCACTTGCGCTGCAATAACAGTCTCACGGGAGACGGTTTGCTGACGCATTGAGACTTGGCAGCCGTGTCCTGCAACGACGCAGCGGTACGCATTACTTCATCTCCTGGTTAAGGTGTGAAACAAAAATTGGGGCCCTGTCCTCTATTGCTCGAATGGTTGAGATCATCATGGAAGGCATCTATGCGTTAGTGAAACAAGTGGCGCACTGCGTTGGATCCAGCACGGTGCCGCCAGACGGCGCCATTAGATTTGGCGCCGTAGAGTGCGTGCCGCTGTTTTGTAGAATGTGGCCGAATTCATGCGCCAGCGGGTTCGTGGCGCCCGCGGCAGTATTCGACAAGATCACGTGGTTCGCGTAACCACCGGCACAATAGGGTGGCCGGCTAAATCCAGCCGCGCCGTATCCCGAAAAAGTCTTGACTAAGAAAACCCGCATACGGCTTGAAAGTGCGTGTGCTTTGGTCGCTTCGTCATACATTTTTTTCTCTTCAGCGGTTGTGGCAGCGCAGGTAATCCCACTCGCGTTAACATCCGTGTCGCCACCCAGCCAAGATTTTGTCGTGGCCTCGGATTCTTGCGGCGGTGTCGAACCGGCTATGAAGCTTATACAACAGCTGCTAAATATTGAATTTGCCGCAGCCAGTTCACTCGCAGGAGAAAGCGATGCGCCGTGCAAGCGGACAAAATCGACTGAGACTGACTTCGTCTTCGCGGCGCAAGCGGCAGGCGGTGACTTTCCGCTTAATCCGCCGATCACGCCACCGGCCACAGCGCCAACACCAGCGCCTACCGCAGCACCAATCGGCCCGCCGATCAGTCCGCCTATAACTGCTCCACCAACGCCGCCAATTAGCGCCCCTGCACCCGCTCTTCCCCAATCCCAACTTCTCTGAATTTTTGGGGGTGATACCCCCGCCTGCTGTTGCACCACATGCGTCAACTCATGGGCAATCAAGCGCCGCCCTTGGTGCGTCCCCGGCGCAAACCGTCCCGCGCCGAATACAACGTTTTGGCCTACGGTATAAGCCTGCGCGCTGACATCCCGCGCCGATTGTTCGGCGGCTCCGCCTGAATATATCCGCACAGTTGAAAAGTCGTGGCCGAAACGCTGCTCCATGTCTTGCCGCAGCGCTGGTTCGAGTGGTCTGCCTGAACCGGACAAAACGCGATCGACACTGGCGGGTGCGATACCTGTATCTCGCGAGTGTCCGGTGAAGCGCTGAATGCGCGGTGCGATACTGCTGACTGCGGCATGTTCCGGCGCTGCCAGTACCTGATCGGCAACACGGTCTGCTTCCATTTCCAGCGGGTCGTTACTCGCGCCTATAGTGAGTTTGCGTTGCAGGCGCTTGCCCTGGCATTCCTCGCATATGCCGGAGACTCCTAGCGATCCACCACAGGCGCACTTGCGCTGCAAAATTCCGCGATGCGCTGGCGAGAATTTCTGCGGGCTGGACTCTGACTTTGCGGCGGTTTTAGCTAACGCACTCATCGCGTAGCGCCTCCCCTATTGCTTGCGTTTACGGGGTCAAACGAATTGTTGCTACTTGAACTGATTTGCCCGATTCCGCGATAAACCGCCTCAGCAACCTGGCGTCCGATGGTTGCGGGTCTTGGCGCTGCAGTGATCAAAATGGTTCCTGCGGCTAGCTGCTCCAATTCCGCAGAGCTAGTCAGGTTTGGCGGCATCCCTTTTTCCGCCAGTAATCGTGCCAATTCCGTTTGTACCGCATTGCCGAATTGATAGCGGTCGGACGTCGGCAATCCTTCCATCATCAATTGATCGATGTGGAATGCGATATCTTGTTGCGAGCTTTCAGCATGCGAGGAATCGTTGCCTGCACTGGGCGTGCCGGTGCCCTGTCTCATCCGCATCCGCTCACGATGATTCATCGCCGCCCCCCGATTTCTACTGCCGTAAGTGGTCTCTCAATCTTCGCGTATTCGCCGCGCGCGGCCTGCATCAAGTGCGCCATATTCACGGCATGCCCCGACTCCGCCGCGAGAAAGGCTGCATTCATTGCTACGTTTCGGATGTTGCCACCGGGCACGTGCAAGCATGATAACTGGGTGTAATCGAGGGATTCCGTCGGGGTCTGTTTGGGGAAAACGCGCCGCCAGATTTCGGCCCGCTGCATAGCGTCGGGGAACGGGAATTGCACCACAAAGCGGAGACGGCGCAGAAAAGCCTGGTCTAAAGCGCTCTTCATATTGGTCGTCAAAATCGCGAGCCCGCGATAGGACTCCATGCGTTGTAATAAGTAGCTGACTTCGATATTGGCGTAGCGGTCATGGCTGTCTTTGACTTCACTGCGCTTGCCGAACAAGGCGTCTGCTTCATCGAAGAGCAGAATGGCACCGCCAGCTTCGGCCGCATCGAATACCTGGCGTAGTCGGACTTCGGTTTCACCGATGTATTTGCTGACGACCCGGCTTAAGTCGATGCGATAGAGATCGAGCTTCAACTCATTGGCCAGCACCTCGGCGGCCATTGTTTTGCCGGTGCCGCTCTGCCCGGAAAACAGCGCGCTGATGCCAAGGCCACGCGAACCCATGCCGGCGAAACCCCAGTCTTCGTAAACCTTGGCCCGCTGGCGCACGTGAACGGCGATATTGCGCAACACTTGCTTCTCTGCATCGGGCAGCACCAGGTCGTCCCAAGCCGCGCCAGGAATAATCTGCTGCGCCAGATCGTTCATCTGCGTCCGCGCGTGGGAGCGACAGCTTTCCCACAGCACACTGCCTAGATCAGCATCGGCGTGTTCCGATTGCAGCGCTTGGATGCATGCCGTTTGAATTGCTTCCGCATCTAGACTAAATTGCGCGCCTAATATTTTCAGTTGGCCATTGAGGCGCTCGGCATCTATCCCCAATGAATGACGCCACAGGGCGCGTTGTTCTTCAGCAGTCGGTTTATTGATGTCCATTAAGATCGAAGATCTACGCGAAGCCGTCCTTCGCGCCCGACTGCTGAAGAACAACGGCCCTTGAATCTTATCGAGCAAGCGCGTCAGCGCCGCTTCGCGCCCGGTATCACCGGATTCTACGTCGCTGCTTTCGATGAGTAATACGCAATCGCCGAGAACGGCTTCCCGCTGCCAAAGCCGGGCGAACGCATCCAACTCAGCCGCCTGTTGCGGCAACGCATGTGCCGGTAGCAGATACAAACCCAAACCAAGCTGAGAGCAAGCCGCCGCGGCGACAGCGCGTTTCGGCTGCGCATCGTCGCCACAGAGCTGGATCAGGTGCGTGCCGTTCGTTGGCGATGACCAGGCGTGGGTGATCGCTTCCACCTGAGTTTGCTGTGAACTGGGCAGCTCCCCCGGCGCTGGCACGAACTCAACCATCGCAGCTAAACGCTCATCTAAGTAAGACACGCCTGCAAGAAAATGCAGCACTCGCTCGTCTATGCGCAAAGGACTCCCCGTAAGCGTTTCGCCACTGCCGACCTCAATGAGCCGCCAACGGCGTAGCGGCGCCATGGGAGAAAGCGCACTCCAGTGTGGCGAGGCGAGGGCTGCCAGCGCCAAGCTGAAGGTGGGTAGCTGCTTACGCGATTCTTTCTGGGCGGCGGCTACGACACGCGCAAAATCAGAATCCAACTCGACGCCAGCACAAAGCAATAAGACGTCGCGCTCGAATGGCGAAAGACCGAAGACTGCGCAAAGCCGCATGAGCGCGGGGGGCGCTTCGACGCCATCGATCTGAACAAGATCCGGCTCGACTAGGGTTTTGCCGGGGTTTTCCATGCCGCCGGAATCGTCAACTCTGCGCGCCACTTGATCGCGTACCGATTCGATCGCGTGGCTCAGGTAGCGTTGGTTAGCTTCGCTCCAGGACAGGGTCGTGTTCATGGCATACTCACCTTTGGCCCGAAGTTGATATTGGCGGGATCGAGTTCCAGCGGACTCGCAGCGCCATCAATCTGAACCCGAATAAAGTATTCTCCGGCGGCCACATCCGGCGTGGCGAGCGTCACCGAAGAGGCGTCGGAGGAACGCGCCGGGGCCCCAAAGCTGTAGGCAAGCGAAGTCCCCGCCGGGGTGCTGTTCAGCAGCAACACGAAGCGCTGGTGCGCTCCCACGGTGACATCGACATCCACTTTGAGCGCGGGAAGCGGCGGACCGCCAAGGGGATCGGGAACGGTTGTTTGCGTTACGGGTAACTTGATGCGCGGCATCAACACGAACGTCGCCACGTTCGACTCGAAGCCGGGGTGCTGCTTTGGTGGCGTGCCGAGCGCCAGCTTTTGGATGACCTGCAAGGCCTGCACGCCGGCTTGCGCACCTAGCGGCACGGGGAACGTGATCTGCGTATCGGTGACCGTTTGCGGCGCGAACTCCACCCCGTTCAGAAGCATCTTGGTATCGTCGCTCTTGAACTGCTTGCCCTTGATCAGCAACACGCTATTGGAGAAGATCGGTTCTGTATCGCCAGCCTGCGACACAATGCTATCGATCCGGGGTTGCCGGAAGGTTTGGACGTAAAGATTTCTTTCCTTGACCGGCAATGCCTGCACCGGCGCATCGTCGGTCTCGATCAGAATGGCGCTGGCTTCGTATGCAACCGACAGCACATAGGGAATCTGGAGAAACGTCGACCATAGCTTTGACAGCTCTTCCAAAGACAAACTCATGGGAGTAAAGCGCACCAGATCGAACTGATCCGCGAGGTTCGAGCTGCGCAACTCCGGCCTTGACGCAACGGTGCCTTGAATCTGCTGGGTCGTCAGTGCCGGTTGCGTATGGAGCTGTCGCACCGTCGCCCCAAGCAATAGATGCGGCTCCAGCTTTTTGTCGTCACCGAAGAAGCTTAGTAAATAGCGTAGAACCAGCGCAGCCTGCGGACGCTGCATAAGTTGCCCATCGGAGCGGCGGGTCGGCAAATCCGCGTTCCGATACGCCTGATTAGGCATGACCTGATAGAGAAATATGCTAATGCCCGCGCCGCCCTGAGAAAACGCGGCGGGATCCGGACGCGTAGTCGTAACGACCGCACTGCTCAAAACATCCTGTGCAATAGGTTGCAACATGTTATGCAAGGTGCCGGTCACGGTTGCAATGGCCAAATAGTTGCTCATCGGCGACCCCGGTTGCGCTCTTTTAGATACTCATCAAGTGACTGATTCGAGGTGGTTATTTTTTCAGGTAAGCGCTGGATAGGAACCGGCTGCGGTGCGATGGCGTGCACTTCTACTCTGCCGATCGTGACGTGCACGGCGGGGGCTGGTGCTTCCATGCGAGTGGTCGTCTCGGTTCTTGGAACCACAGTGCTGGCGGCGACGCGCGTTTGGGGTGAAATCGCCATGGCAACGGCAGGCGCGGTGGATTGTATGCGTCGCGGTGATGGCTCGCGCTTGCCCTGAAAGCTTTGCGCTTCAGAATTGTGTGCATCTAAACTTTGCGCTTTCGGGAGTTTGGGCAACGGCGTAATGTCCTCTTCATCCAGGACTGATTCGCGCGCCCGTTGTCTCTGGTGTGGAGGCGTAAGCACAGGCCCCGTTGGACGCGGCGCGATCTTCATGTTTGCCGCCGGGGCCAACTGTTTCACCTCTGGTTGAGCTTCTGATGGCTGATGCTCCGTGCCGCGCAATGCGTTATGGGGGGTAACTGGTGCTGCGATGAGCGATTCTTCGCTCTCAAGTGATGGTCTTGGATTGGTGTCAATAACGACCACTGGGCCGAACACTGATGTGGTGTCGGGACGAATGTCAGGCCGAACTCCGAGCGCTTGTCCCACAAGGTGCGCCAGAAAATCCGCCATCATTGCACCATGCCAAGATAGAACTGACGTCTGGCATCGCTCATCGCCAGAATGTCCGCCTCACTCCAGCCGTAGTTCCAAGCTAATGTGTGCACTTCTCCTAGAAGCTGCTTGGCTCGTACGCTGATCTCCGCCCACAGGAACGATGCAATATCAAATGTTGCCAACCAAGAGCCATCGCATTCAGGGCAGTGAAGATCGAGCGCAATGTTGGCTTGGTTATCTGCTTTAGCGAGCTGTGTCGACAATGCCTGCATGACTTCCTCGGGAAGGTCGCCAATATCCATTCGGATACCCCCTCGCGTTGCCTCGATGACACAGCGCTCTGCAAGTTTGCGGCGCGCGATGTGCACGTCCCCGCTACCGGCGACCGCAGCTAGATCATTACTATTGAGCAGCCTGAATTGCAGTGAGATGCCATTCACGGTGAACCGTAACGGCAACGCGTCCTCTCGGTCCGGCTCATGCAATTGGTTCGCATCGAGCGCGAACTCGATCGCAGTTCCACAGTGCGGACATTCCGTAACGCTCTCAAGCGTTGCGCCGAAAAGACATTCGCGCAGGGTGAGCAACCCCCTGTCGCGCGCTCCAATACTCAGTGTGGTGAGATTGTCCCCTAGCTCAACCGGGCGAACTTTTTCAAGTAGGGACAGCGCGCGGGCAAACGGTGGAAGCGCGGCACCGCGTTCCCAAATGCGAACTATCTCAACCGTCGAAATCGTTTCCATCGGCTAGCTTTAGCCAACGTTGAGGGTCTGTTCGCTGGGCTCCGGCACTTCGATGTCCTGCACCCACCCCTCGTTTTCTAGCTTGATATGCCGCAACGCAATTGCGTTGGCACTGGCATCTAGGTCCGGCAGCGCTTGATATTCAGAGACCCAACAGCGAAAAACTTTGTAGGCCAGAGCTAGTTGCCCCGCCTCGTTGTAGACTTCAATGATGATGTCTTTGCGGAAATCCTTGAGCGAAACTTCTGCCCCGAGCCCGGCACCAAAATTCCATACCTTGGAAGCCCATTGGCTGAATTCCTTGTCGTGTGTAACACCCTGTTCGAGAGTGATCGCCTCATACTTGGTTTTTCCCGGCGACTTGCGGCTCGTGCTCGGATCTCCGCCTTCCCGGAACTCGACCACATCAGTGGTACGCTTCAGCGCCCCTACTTTGTTGACACCTGCAATGTACCGTCCATCCCACTTGACTCGGAACTTGAAATTTTTGTACGGATCGAATCGTTGCGCATTTACAGAAAACTGGGCCATCTCCGTCTCCTAGGTCTGAATTTGTCCAGCCATCTGCTGGATCTTGATCACTACGAATTCTGCAGGCTTCAATGGTGCAAAACCCACAATGATGTTGACGACGCCGCGATTGATATCATCCTGCGTGGTGGTCTCGCTGTTGCACTTTACGAAATAGGCCTTTTGCGGGGTGTTCCCCTGAAAGGCCCCCTGCAAAAACAGCGTATGCATAAAGGCGCCGAGGTTGAGCCGGATCTGCGACCAAAGCGGTTCGTCGTTAGGCTCGAAAACAACCCACTTGGTGCCGCGATAGAGGCTCTCTTCTAGGAATAAAGCCAAGCGTCTTACGGGAATATATTTCCACTCGCTCGCCGCAGCGTCTGCCCCAGCAATCGTCCGCGCACCCCAGGCGACCGGCCCATAGGTGGGGAAGATGCGGAAGCAATTGAGGCCGAGCGGATTGAGCGCTCCATTCTCACTATCCGTAAGCTTGTACACCATGCCCTGCACTCCATCCAGGTTTGCATCCACCCCTGCTGGAGCCTTCCATACCCCTCTTGCGCTATCGGTTCGGGCGTACAACTTGGCTACCACGCCGCAGGGCGCGAATGTGCGTAGCTGTAGATTGTTGAGCGGGTCAGGCAATTTGATTCGCGGGAAGTAGGCCGCAGCATTTCCGTTCGGATCGTGAACCGTCAATTGGGAGGAAATCCAGTCCGTGGCCTTGTCGACATCGCTGACCTCAGGTGGCGGATCAATGATCAAAAACGCCCTGCGTGATTTGCAATAGGTAAGCGCGGCAGCAAATATGGAATTCTGATCACTCGGGAAGGTCAGATCAGATTTTGTCGGATCACTCACTTTGGCGCGAGTTGCGTCTGGAATGCAAAGAATGTTGAAGAGGTCGACTTTATCCAGCGCAGACAGCCCAGCAACGAGATCAGTCGCAGTCGGCAGCGCAGTTCCGTCCACCGCGGTGGAGCGGGCGCCTTCTGCGAACATGGGAAGACCTCGAGATGTGTTGAACCAGTAGTGCGCAATATTATTTGTTGCAGTTGATAACTTCAGGACACTGTCAGCATCATCAGTGTTGACGTCCACTACCCCTTTTGCGAACGTGAGTACTGCATCACTTGCATTTGGGATGGACGCAATAACTCGCACCGCAATACCTGTTGCCGTAGTTGCGGGAATACAACTTACTTTGGCTTCAGGAATGATGGCTTGAATAGCAGTATTTATTTTACGCTCTAGCAACCGGCATACACCGAGTACTGATGTTGGTATCGGCTCATCTTTTGCAAGAAACTGCACTGAAACGCCGCTGATTGCGGGTACGATAGGCAAATCACTTGAGATCTTAATCGCAAGATTTTTGGCGTTGATAATTCCGGTGGGCTTGCCCGTTGAATCGAGCGCCAGATCGCCACCAACTGTTCCACTTTGCGCCGGGCGATTGCTTCCGAGGACCTTGACTGAAACGATTCTTGAGCCGTTATCTTCATCGTTTACAACCGCTTCAATATAGTTAGCCTTCTTATTGTCCATTGTCACCGGCCCAAAGGTTTCTGTCGCGCCGGTGCTTGCATTACTGATCGTTAAGTTGAACCCCGTGGTATCGGTGGGTAGGATGCCATCGTAGTCAATATCGATCACTAGCAAGTTTCCCAAGGTCCCCTTGCTCAGGGCAAATATCTGCAATACATCTGCACCTCCACTCGCCTTATCTCGCAATTTCATTGATGCTATGGTGGATCCGCTCTTCGGGACGCGAACGACGTAGGCATCTGAGCCCCCGTTCTGAAAGAACTGTTGAACTGCATAACTCAACTCGCTATCGGAAGCAAGGCCGCCAAAACTGCGCTCATAGTCGGAGAAACTGAATATCCGCTTGGCACGATTGTCCAGCCCGCTTTTGGTGTAGCCCACGAAGGCGGCGATCGACGTTGCTACACCACTAATGGTATGAACGCCGCTGGAAATTTCCTCGATGTACACCCCTGGATACGTCAACGTGCTCGGCATATTTTCTCCTTCAGCTTGGTCAAGTTCATTTACTGGGTGGATGACCCCGTGTCGCTGCGGATCAACCGGTCTAGTTTTGCATCCATTTCGATTTCCTCGTCCGCCCTTGAACGGCGATACAAGACATGTCCATCCAAGGCGCGCATCGATTCCACGAGACCCACCCGCTCCAAAATGGCAAGTGCTTGCGCTAGTTCTTGCCGCTGAAACTGCACACCGTCAAACCACCATTGAGCGATTCCTTCCGTGGTGTCACATGCTTCAGGATTCCTGCGCAGATATAGGGCTAGCTTACGAACAACACCGGTTAGCTGTTCACAATCAGGCATGGTGCGTATTCGCTCCCGTTTGACAAAAGCATAGGCAATATTTATGCCATATAAATGACATATCTAACTTGTTGAATATTATTAATTGATAGATTATTTGCTTGAGGCTAGGCAGGTCATTTCTAACCACCGCTCACGGACTAAAAAGTTCGCGATTAGGCTTTATTAAGTCTGTCCGCACTCGGATTTTTTTATCCTACTGGTTGGATAAAATTGTCCTACCGATACGTTAAAGATTTTTCAAACTGTATCTGCGGGGAAGAATTGGCAGTCGGAGGCCGTGATGCTGTTTATGGCTTTGTAGCCTGAGGTGGCGCTCGGAATGGATCGGGGCGGATTTGATGCTTACGCATCAATTCAAAAAAGGCGCGTCGATCTTTTTTAGCAGCTTGCGCGGCACGAGAAATATTGCCGTTGCTCGAACTCAGCAATCCTTCTATGAAGCTCCGCTCAAATGTTCGGACAACACGCGACTTGGCGGCGTTGAAAGACTCGTCCATGCTGTCCACTGGCGGCATGCCATGCGACAAACTAAAGTCGTCGATAAGTGTTGCGCTGACCTCAGCCATCAGCACAGCCCGTTCGACAACATGCTTGAGCTCCCTGACATTGCCGGGCCAATCATGGGCAAGCAACTGGCGCAGCGCACCCGCCGTTAATCCCATCACCGGCCGCTTGCTTTCTTTGCAGCACTGCTGCAAAAAATACAAGGCCAGCATTGGAATATCCTCCCGTCGCTCACGCATTGGGGGAAGCATCAGCATCAGCACGCTCAGCCGAAAATACAGGTCTTGCCGCATCGCCCCCTGCGCAACGAGCGCAATCGGATTTTGATTGCTTGCCGCAATGACGCGTACGTCCGCCCGCCGGATGGTATTGCTGCCAACTTGCCGATACTCCTTGTCCTGAAGGAAGCGCAGTAGCTTAACCTGCGCCGCACACGGCAAGGAATCAATTTCGTCGAGAAACAGCGTCCCCCCCTCGGCTGCGGGAACCAGCCCTACCCGCGCATCGTGCGCCGTTGTAAAAGCGCCACGGACATGCCCGAACAACTCGCTTTCGATGAGATCGACGGGAATCGCGCCGCAGTTGACTGTGATCATGGGCCGGGAGGCTCGGCTCGATAAATAATGAATAGCGTGGGCAAATAACTCCTTGCCAGTGCCTGTCTCACCAAGGATAAGCACCGTTGCATCGCACGCCGCCATTTTCGGTACAAGGTCGAGCTGCCGCACAAAAGCGGGGCCGTTACCTACCAAGTCATGCAATCTTGGATCCAAGACTCTGCGGGTATCCGTGTTGCCTTTGACAGTAACCAGACCAGCGGCGCGCTGGACACGTACCGCGAGTTCGCAAGCGGAAATGGGGAAAGCCACGAAATCACCCACCGCCAACGACAGCAAACCAAGCAATTGTTCTTCGGACAGACCCACACCGAGTGCGACTATCCCGCATTCCGGGTGCTTCTGGCGGAGTGTGGCAAGGTCCATTGCAATCTGCGGGTAACAATCGCAATCGACGAGGGGAAGAAGCACATCGCAATTCAAATCTACAATCGACCCGATATGCAACGTAACTTGAAGACTCATTTGAGGTGAGGCGCGAAGGGCCTCTACGGCTTGAGAAGCCAATACCTCATGCGCATTAGCTGCAGCAACTATGCATCGAATCATCATGGCTGGCCCTGGTTGCGCGTACTGAAAGTGCGCGTTTTATTACTGAAATTTTGGGGCTTAATGCGCCCATTCAGGACAAAGTCATCTCATTCACTTCGATTTGCAACGCGTCATTGCAGCGTAGTGTTGCCTTACTCACGGCGCACCCGCACTGCACATCATTCAAGCAAAGATACCGACCACACCCCCTGCCTGGTTTTTTGGCGTTTACGGCACGCATATACTTTTATAGTGTGGCAATTAACAATGATCAAGCGGTAAGCCATCATAATCGCCGGTAGATGTCATTGAGAATATGTCTTATGGCCTATGCCATAGGTTATTGCGTATCGGTAATCTTTGCCGCTTTCGCCCTGTGAGTGGCGCCCGCAAGGCAATACCTGGTACGGAATATCTGCCACACACACTTTTTCATAACCCACGCTATAGATTCGGCCATTAATGTTTATCATCCCCGTAGGAAAGCATATCAATTGGGGCGTGCGCCGCCCGCCACGCTGCTGCTGATTTTGCTCAACGTGCTGGCTTTTGTCTTCCTCCAGGGCAATGACGATCGGCTGCTCGGTAAAGCGCTTGCCTACTATCAGGACTCCGCGCTGCCACAGTTGGAACTGCCCTATTACATAACCTATCTCAAAGAAGAGAAGGTTCCCGAAGACGCGATCGCGCATCTCGACGACCCTAGGTTGCAATCCATGCTCGCCATGCACATGCAGTGAGATAAAACATTTATGGCGCACTTGCGTAGCGGCAAAATAATCGTCAAGGATTGAGCGGCTGCGGGGTGTAGCAGGCAATCAGCTGAGTTGTTCGACGCGGTAAACAGCAAGACTGCCGAGCAAATTCGGCATGAACGAAACTTGTTGCCCGCGGTGCATGACGATACGCTGCAAAATGCGCACATTCAGCGTGGCGCAAAATGCTTCGAAATCCTGCAAGGTACACAAGTGGATGTTGGGCGTGTTGTACCACTGATAAGGCAGATTGGGCGATACCGGCATGTGGCCGCTGACGACTTGCATGCGGTGCCGCCAGTAACCGAAGTTGGGGAAAGTCACGATGGCCTGCTTCGCCACGCGCAGCATCTCGCGCATGACGATCTCGGTGTGTTTCATCGCTTGCAGCGTCTGCGACAAAATCACGTAATCGAAGGAGCCCGACTCGAAGCCGGAAAGCCCGGTTTCCAAGTCGGTTTGAATCACGTTCACGCCGTTTTTGGTACAGGCGAGAATTTTTTCGTCGGCGATCTCCACGCCGTAACCCCAGGCCTGGCGTGTTTGTTTCAGATATTTGAGCAGGCTGCCGTCACCACAACCGAGATCGAGCACTTTCGCGCCGTCCGCGATCAGTTCGGCGATGGTTTTGAAGTCGGCGCGATGATCGGCATGCACGTTCATGCCGCCCCTCCTTGCTCGATGCGATTCATATAGGCGCGCACCAGCTCGTGATAATGCGGGTCCACCATCAGGAAGGCGTCGTGACCGTGGCTGGAGGTGATCTCGGCATAAGTCACGTCGCGTTCGTTGTCGAGCAGCGCTTTGACGATTTCACGCGAGCGTTCCGGCGCGAAGCGCCAGTCTGTGGTGAACGCCACCACCAGAAACTTCGCGCTGGCGGGCTTGAGCGCCAAGGTCAGCGAAGCGTCTTCTTGATGATGCGTGGGATCGAAATAGTCCAAGGCCTTGGTCATGAGCAAATAGGTATTGGCGTCGAAACTCTCGGCGAATTTATCGCCCTGGTAACGCAAGTAGGATTCGATTTCGAACTCGACTTCGTAGTTGAACTGGAACGCGCCCGAACGCAACAGACGGCCGAACTTACTGCCCATCACGTCATCCGACAGATAAGTGATGTGGCCGAGCATGCGTGCCAGGCGCAAGCCACGCTTCGGCGTGACGCCATGCGCGTAATAATCGCCGCCGTGAAAATCCGGATCGGTAAGAATCGCCTGGCGCGCCACGTCGTTGAAGGCGATGTTCTGTGCCGTGAGCTTGGGCGCGGCGGCAATCACCAGCGCATGCCGCAGCTGCTCCGGGTAGGTGATGCTCCATTGCAACGCCTGCATGCCGCCCAGGCTGCCGCCCACCACCGCCGCGAATTGGCGGATGCCGAGATAATCCGCGAGCTGGGCTTGGGTTTCGACCCAGTCGTCCACCGTTACCACCGGAAAAGACGCGCCATAGGGTTTGTTGGTCGCGGGGTCGATGCTGGCCGGGCCGGTGGAGCCGTGGCAGCCACCGAGATTGTTGACGCCGATCACGAAAAAACGCTCAGTGTCGATAGGCTTACCCGGACCGATCATGTTGTCCCACCAGCCGGGGCGCTTGTCTTGCTCCGAGTAGTAACCCGCTACGTGATGATCGCCCGACAAGGCATGGCACACCAGCACCGCATTGTTTTTTTCGGCGTTGAGTTGGCCATAGGTTTCGTACACCAATTCGTAGCGCGCGAGCACTGCGCCGCTGCGCAGCGTTAGCCGCTGCTCGAAGCGCGCGGTTTGCGGCGTGACGATACCGACGGAAGTGAGATCGGGAGAATGCACGGTTAGTTTTCAGAAAAACTTATTTGATCCGCATTATATCGCCATTCGCACTTAAGTAAGCGGCCTGCGCCGCCGTTAACTCACTCATACAGCCCATTGCAGGAGGTGCTTATGAATACGCCGTGCCATATTCCGTTAGCCGATAGCAAGTCCATCTACAGCGTCGCCGATGTCGACCGCGCCATGGAAGCGGCATCGCCGAGCAAGAACGAGCCGCTCAAGGCGCTCTACGAAAAAATGCGTGAGCGCGGCGGCGAGCGTTTTCTGGTGCGGCCCTCCTCCACTCATGGCCTCGACGCGCTGTACGACGCCTGCCCCAATTTCAAGCCGGTCATCGACGACATCAAAAAGCACACGGCACTGGCCATCTCCGGCAACGAGCCGCTACAATTCATGCCAATTTTGCTGCTGGGTGAACCGGGCCTGGGCAAAACCCATTTTGCCAAATGCCTGGCGCAGGTGCTCGGCACCGGCTTCGAATTCGTGTCTATGAGTTCGCTCACCGCGGGCTGGATACTCTCCGGCGCTTCCTCGCAATGGATGAACGCCAAGCCGGGCAAAATAGCGCAATCCTTGGTGGAAGGCGAATTCGCCAACCCCCTGATCGCGCTCGACGAAGTGGACAAAGCCGGCGGCGATGCACGCTACGATCCGATGGGCGCGCTCTACACGTTGCTGGAACGCGATACTGCGCTGCACTTCAAAGATGAATTCATCGAAGTGGCGGTGAACGCCAGCCATATCCTTTGGGTAGCAACGGCCAACGACGAGTCGGCGATCCCCGAGCCGATTCTTAACCGCATGAACGTATATGCCATCGCGCGCCCGGACCGGGAAGGTGCGACGCGCATCGCCCGCATCCTATACAGCGAAATAGTATCCGAGCATAACTGGGGTTTCGAACCGGAACTGCTGGAAGAAGAAGTGCTAAATCAGCTTGCGGATATTCCGCCGCGCGATATGCGCAAATTATTGTTGGATGCCTTTGGCAACGCCAAGCTCGATGGCCGCGACTACCTGACGCTAAAAGATTTGGATCTCGACCGCTTGGTCAAGCGCAAAGCAAAAATCGGGTTTTACAGCTAAGTTGCGCTAGGCGTTCTTGTGCTTATTCGAGTAGCGCCGTTCGCCGGAGGTATCGCGCGGACGCGCACTATAATCGCGCCGGTCAGACGTTTTTCGCCGATCCAAATCGGGCGGAAAATCGGCCATGATATCGGCTAAGTATTCGCGTGCCCGGGTTTGCAGCAACACTTGGCCTTCACTGGTTTCTAATAAGGTGCGGATCTCGTCCGGGCCTTTGGAGGATTTGTTGATCGCATCCTGCCACGCCTGCATGATGTAGCGCTGCACGGTGATTCTCTGCTCCGGCGTGCCGTCAAATTCCATTTCATCGTCGAGGCCGTCGACCATCGAAAACTCGATACCTTGCGGCCCAATGCGGTAGTTATATTCCAGTTTCATAGCACCCCAAACGTGACAGCCAGTGAGCGAAGCAAAATCGAAACGAATCATAGCACTGGGCGGGCTGTAGCCGTCAAGGGGAAGTATGGGGGTGAGTACAGTGAACCCTCCCCGTGGCGGGGAGGGAAAGGGTTTATTTCAGTGGTAATGCACCGGAAGATTCATCAAAGCTTCGTAGCCGCCGATCATTTCATCCACATCTTCTTCGGTCGGCTGGTGGGTAGACAAATCCTGCAAGGAGGCGCGAAACACCGCGGCCATATCACCTCGAATCAGCGTCCCGGTGGAACGGATGTTGTCCACCAACTCGATCGCATCCAGCTCGGGATACTCCACCACATGATAGTACGCGCTACTAAACACCACATTCGCTGACATCATCAAACCCCTTATTGGGTAGGGCGCGAATCGCGCGCCATTGCCTTAAGGATGGGTGCAATAAACGGGATTGCAAGCCCGGCTCAAGCTCTAAGGCTTCTTGCCGTAAAAGCTAGAATGAAGAATAAATCCCGCTCCGCGCAGGAGGTACTGCGAGCCAACCAGCAGAACGCCCATTCCGTCACCGTGCTCACCGAGACCGGCAACCGGCTGATGGACCAAGGCGAACACAAGCAGGCCCAGGAATGCTTTCAGGCCGCGCTTGATCTGCTGCTCACCGCAAACATCGCCCAGGACAAACGTACGGCCATCACCCATTACAACCTGGCGCGCGCGCATGCCGCGCTGGGCGAGATTGAAAGCGCCATCGCGCACTACCGCAGCGGCATCGAAATCCGTCCGCGTTTTCCTGAGGCGAACAACAATCTGGGCATGTTACTCAACGATCAGGGACAATTCGAGCAAGCCATCGTGCATTTCAAGACCGTCATCGGCGTCGAGCCCTTGTTCGCCGCGGCGCACTATGGTTTAGGTATCGCGTATCAAAATCTGGACGACACCACCACCGCCGCTATCTGCTATCAGAAGGCGATTACGCTCAAACCGGATTTTTTCGCTTCCTGGGTCAACCTCGGTCTGATTTGCTACCAAATCGGCAGCGCGGAAGTGGCGGTGCATTGCTATAACGAGGCCATCGGCTTGTGTCCCGGCAACGCCGAGTTGTATTTTCAACTCGGGCTCGCCCTCATGGCGCTGACTCGCTTTGCCGATGCCGCGCGCGCTTTTACCAAGGCACTGGAATTCGAACCCTGGTACAAAGAAGCCAAGGATGCGCTGGAAGAAGCAATGTTCTTCGCTATCGCGCCGCCCACAGAAGAAGAAAAGAAAAGCGCTTAATCAACGCCGTTTCCGCACCAAAAATCCGGTTACCTCTTCGCGATCGTGGTAGAGCTGCTTAAACTGGAGTTGATAGGCTTGTCCGTTGAACTTGGCATCGATTATTTCGCGGCAGTGGTTTAATTCTTCCCAGCGTTTTTTCATCGGCAATTTCAGATTAAAAATCGCCTGCTGGCATTTGCCTTCCGCCACCCAGCGCGCCACCAATTGCGCAATGCGCGCGGGCTTTTCGACCATATCGCACACCAGCCATTCCACCGTACGCTTCGGCCAATAATGAAAGCCATCTTCACGCACATGCTCAACCAAGTTGGAGCCCAGCAGCTTCGGATCGATCGGACCGTTATCCACCGCCGCCACATTTAAGCCGCGCTGCACCAATTGCCAGGTCCAGCCGCCGGGCGCGGCGCCGAGATCGACTGCGCTCAAGCCTTGATGCAGCAAATCGTTTTCCTGTTCCTGGCTTAAAAACGCCATAAACGCCTCGGCCAATTTAAGCGCGGAACGGCTTGGGGCACCACGCGCGAGCTTCAAGCGCGGAATGCCCATCGGCCACGCCGACGCATTGTTGGGATAGGACACGCCGAGATAGACCGCGCTGGAGCTCAGCCAAAACAAATGCAAGCGCGGCTTGTGCGCCTGTTCGTCGAGCAAGCCCGCTTGCTTCAAGCCATAGGTCAAGGGCGGGGCGAACTTGCGGCAAAACGAGGACATCTCCTTAGCGTCGTTGGTATCGGCAGTTTCCAGCCACACATCGGAGAACATGCTGTCTAATTCGCGAATCGCGGCGATGAGCGGGGTCACGCGATCAACGCTCGGTAATTGATCGATCAAGCGCACGTTGAATACGAGCTGGCGTGCGAACACCAGATCTTCGAAGTGTAAAAACTTAAGGAGTTGTTTCGACGCGCCGGCCTCGTGCGGCGTGAACAACACGTAGCCTGAATCCGGTTTAGCTTTAGCAAAACCGGACACACCCAGCTCGGTGCATTGATGCACAATTTCCGTCGCGCATTCTTTTTCAAAGCCTGCGCGACAATAGAGCAATACACTGGCAATCACAATTGCATCCATTTGAAGAATGAAGAAAAGCGGCCCTGGGAGGGGCCACGGGGATGTCCGATACTACCGGGATTGCTAAGTATCTTCCAGAAAAGGAATCAGCTTACTTCGCCCGCTCCTGCAACAGGGCTTCAAATTGCTCTGAGGGAACCGCCTTGGAATATAAAAAGCCCTGCGCATAGTCGCAACCATAAGCCGCAAGCAGATCGCGCTGCCGTTCGGTTTCCACTCCCTCTGCTATTACTTTCAGCCCCAGTTTATGTGCCATAACGATAATCGCCTCGCACAAGGCCATATCGTCCGCGTCATCTTCCAGGTTGCGTACAAAAGACTGATCGATCTTGAGGTAATCGATGTCGAATTTCTTGAGGTAGGACAGCGATGAATAGCCCGTGCCAAAATCATCAAGCGCCACCTGAACACCCGCGTCACGGAAAGAGAGCAGCTTCTCGGTGACGTTTATCTCCGCGTTCAGCAACAAACCTTCGGTGATTTCAATGGCCAGACTTTGCCCGGGCAAGTCCATTGCACGCAAATGGCTGGTCCACGACGATTCGTCATCTACGCTATTCTGGCGGAACTGCACGGGTGATACATTCACACTGATTTGAAACTCAGGCACGAACCTCTCTCTCCAGCGCTTTAGCTGACGTGCTGCCTCGCGGAAAACCCAGTCGCCAATTTCATGAATTAGCCCTGACTCTTCCGCCAGCGGTATGAACTGCATGGGGCTGACCATGCCGCGCTCCGGGTGCTGCCAGCGCACCAGCGCCTCGGCTTTGTAAATCTTGCCGCTCGCCATTTCCACAATAGGCTGGTAGTAAACCGCGAGCTGTTTAGCAGCCAGAACGTTGCGCAAATCCTTGCCCAGGCGCATGCGGGTTTGGGCAGCTTCCTGCAACGCCGCGGTGAAGTAGCTGAAGCGGCCGCGTCCTGAATTTTTGGCGAGATACATCGCCTGATCGGCGTTCTTGATCAGGGTATCCACATTCTGGGCATCGTTGGGATACAAGGTAATGCCCACACTGGCCGACACAAAGGCTGTCTCTTGCAGTAGCTGAAAGGGTGCTGCAAGGCGCTCAATAATATTCTGGGCAATGCGCTCGACGCTGTTGACATCCTCCACCGCGGACAAGATGACGGTAAATTCGTCGCCCCCCAGGCGGGCAACGGTATCCGATTCACGTACATACTCAGCAATTCGCCGCGCTGCCTCAACCAGGAGAACATCGCCCTGCGCGTGCCCCAGGGTGTCGTTCACCTCTTTAAAGTGATCAAGATCCAGTAGCATTAGCGCCATCGGTAAACCGGAACGGTGCGACTTCTTGATTGCCTGTTCCAGCCTGTCGTAAAACATGTGGCGGTTGGGCAGGCCGGTCAAGGTATCGAAATTGGCCTGTTGCCAGATCAGCTCTTCGGACTCCTTCTTTTTGGTAATGTCAGAGAACAGCGAGACATAACGGTGTGCCGAGCCATCATTATGGTAGATAGTGTTAATGGTGATCCACTCGAGATAGAGTTCACCATTCTTGCGCCGGTTCCATATCTCGCCCTGCCAATGCCCGGTAGTGTTGATTTCGTTCCACATGGCTTGATAGAAGGCGTGGTCATGGCGGCCGGAACTGAGCATGCTGGTATTCCTGCCGACGACCTCTTCCAGCGTGTATCCCGTCACCTCGGTAAAGGCAGGGTTGACACTGACGATGGCGCCATTGCTATCGGTAACCGTCATAGCCTCGCTGCTATTCTGGTACACCATTGCGGCCAACTGTAGTTCTTCCTGGCGCTCTTTCAACGCTTCTTCCGCCCGATTACGCTCGGCGATCTCCTTGATCATTCCCCCGGCCAAATTTAGCGCACGCCAGCGTTGAGTGGCAAACACCCAGATCAGCCCCGAGACCATCCCGCTCAGTAGCGTTCCGAAGAGCAGGATGTGCAAGGGCTTGTTCTGGTCAAAGGCGGCATGAAATGCCGGGCGCGAGGTG
>JANYAU010000041.1 GCA_025361165.1 Betaproteobacteria bacterium
TCGTTGAGAACGCATTTCTGCATCTCAAACGCTGGCGGGGCATCGCTACGCGCTACGCTAAAAACGCCGCATCATTCCTGGCTGCAGTCCGCGTACGCTGTCTCGCGCTTTGGCTCGCTATCTCGTGACGACACTATCTAGTAAGTGAGACGGTATGTCATCTTTGGGTTGAACGTAGGCATCTTCGGGTAATTTTACATTGGCCGCATACCTTTCATCCGTGCCGAGCATCATTTGCAGAAATAAGTCTGGATATAAAGCTATAGGAAATTCTATCTTGTCTTCAAAAACTCTCTCTTTGCCATCTTTGCCTATCCAGTTTGCCCAGATTTTTATATAGGTATAACTCCATTCAGCCACAAGAATAAAGCGATCACCATGCGGCACTTCATTGCAGTCTAATTTTACCGATCGACCAAGCCTATTAAACGTTATGCTCTTACCGACAAGTATGATGTTTTGTATTTCAGTATCGTTTATAAATAAGCTGGTAATGCTAATAGCTTCGGTATTAACAGGTCGAGGAGATATAAAATAATGTTTATCGCGCAAAGGACCTGATCCTTCGTCACTTAAAATTTCCTGAGAGATAGGCTCACACTCAGGATAACGTCTCGCTTCAATTTTCGGAATGATTCCCACCCCTGAATATATTGCGACGCCGTCAGTTGGTCTAGGAAGAAGGAGAGCTTTGTCAGTCTCAACAGGAAAGCCAAATCCGTAAAACACTATTGATCCCTCGGGGCCCGCAAAAACATTGGCATCAGGGTTGTCGAAGTTATACAGTGAAAAGCTGAGCTTTATTTTATCCACGATATCTTCCAAATCACTTTATTTTTGGCCTTAACGATAACTCCTATGGAATATTAACATCAGTCGATTGACTGCTATAGGTAAAAACTCAACCGTCTTCTTCTGGCACGAACCAGCCATATATTTTAATAGGTGACAGCCCGTTCTTGGCTAGTTCGCGGCGCACTGGTTCAAACTGGATCGAGATTTATTTCACCACGTCGATTTTCAGTGCACGCACATCGGCTCGGCCCTGATCGTCTACCGCACGAACCACAAAACTTCCTGGTGCAGCGGGCCAATGCAGTGGCTTGTCGGCGGGCGTGCGGCCAACGAGGCGGTCGTTGATGAACCAGAATAAAAAGCGCACATCGGCATCGGTGGTGGCTTGCAGCGCAATCGTTTCCACGCCGACACGCGCGGTGCGCAGCGAGTAAGTGACGCCGTTCAAGGGCGAAGTAATTTGCGGCGCGGCGCCCCAACTCGATTGGTTCTCCACACTGCAACGTGCCTCCAGCGGCGGCGGTTTGCGCCGCGGCACGCCCGCTTGGCGGAACACGCGCAGCATGTCGGACGACCAAAATTCCTGTACCTCTTTATGTACGGCATGCGCATAGGGTGGGCAGGTTTGCAGCCCGGTTTGATTGTCCACGGTGATTTCGCGATGAATGTCGCAGACCTGAATCGGCGATTTTCCCGGAATGAACCATGTGAGCTTTTTGTGCGTGCAGTAAGGCCCCGGTAGGCGGCCAGAGAGTGCGCATACTTCGACTTGCGCCAGGCCTTTCGGCAAACGCCACGCCGGCTCTTGCAAGTTGCGGCTCTGCGCTTTGATGGAATCGGCTATCTCGAAAAAGAGCGGCGCGGCGGCTTGCACGCCGACGAATGCCGGGTTGCCCGAGCCATCGAAATTGCCGACCCACACCGCCAGTACATAGGGCCCGAAACTGCCCACTGTCCAGGCATCGCGGAAGCCATAGGACGTGCCGGTTTTCCAATACACCGGCAGGGTGTCGCGGGTCCAGCCGCGCGCTGCGGCTTGCTCGGGGCGCGGCGCGTCTTTCAACATATCCAGTACCAGAAAGCTCGCCTCTTCACTCAAGACGCGTGTGCCTTTCGGGCGCGGCGCATCTTGGGTGTAGCGCAGCGGCTTGAGCGTGCCGTGGTTGGCGAGCGCAGCGTAGAGGGTGACCAATTCTTCCATGGTGACTTCGCCGCCGCCCAACACCAAGGCCAAACCGTAATGCTGTTCCGAAGCCATGTGCGATACCCCGGCATGCTTGAGAAAATCATACAGCGTGGGATTCGAAAGTTTAGACGCGACCGACACCGCCGGAATATTGCGCGAGCGGATCAAGGCTTCTTTGGCCGAGATCGGCCCCGCAAATTTACCGTCGAAATTTTCCGGGCTGAACGCACCGAACGAGAGCGGCGCATCGCGCAGCATGCTGGCCGGGTGAATCACGCCTTGATCCAGACCCAGGGCGTAGATGAATGGCTTGAGCGTGGAGCCGGGCGAGCGTTTGGCTTGCGTGCCGTTCACTTGACCATCGATGCCGGCGTCGAAAAAATTTGCCGAGCCGACCACCGCTTTCACGCCCATGTCGCGTGTATCGACCAGCATGACCGCTGCGTTTTGAATGCCGATGCGCTTCATGCGCGCCACATAGGCATGAGCGTGGCGCTCCAATAATTTTTGCAGCGACAGGTCGAGCGTGGTCACGATTTCGCTTGTCGCGGGGAGCTCTTCTAACAGGCTATTCACGAAGTGCGGCGCGCGGAAGGGGAGTTGCTGGATATCGCGCGTCAATAACGGTATTGCGATCAGCCCCGCTTGCTCGCGCGCCTCGGGATGGCGCGCCACCCAAGCGTCGAACAGGCGGTTGCGCGCTTCGGATAAAGCCGCGCTGCGATGTTGTTCCGGCGAACGACGCAAGGGACTTTGCGGAATCACCGCCAGCGTGAGCGCTTCCGCCAGCGTGACATCCTGGGCGCGCTTGGCGAAATAAATTTGGCTGGCCGCGCCCACGCCTTCCACGTTGCGTCCATAAGGTACGAGGTTGAGATAGGCCTCTAAAATTTCGTCTTTGCTATAGCTCAACTCCAGTTGCAGCGCGCGCAGTATTTGTTGCAATTTGCCGGACACGTTGCGCGAGTTGATGTGGTAGTGAATGCGCGCCACTTGCATGCTGATGGTCGAACCGCCGATGCGGCGCGGCCCGGTGCCGGTCTGCCACAGGGCGCGCGCAATGGCGATGGGGTTGACGCCGAAGTGAGTGTAGAAAAAGCGATCCTCGTGCAGCAGGACGGCTTCTTTTATCTGCGGCGAAATCGCGGCGAGCGGCAGCCACAAGCGGTATTTGTCATCGGACGCGAGAGTGAGCCGCAGCAAGCGGCCGTTGGCGTCGAAGACCGAAATCGAGGACGGATAGTGCTGCGCCAAGGGCTTGGCGGGGACGACGTAGGGCGCGGCCTTGAACAGCAGCAGGGCGAGCGCCACCAGCGTGAGCCAACGGCGCTTACCCTGCCACGTCCAGCGCTTGAGTGTGGCGGCTTTCAACACGCGCTATTTTTTCTCAACGCTGATCTTGCCGCCCAAGGAGCGGGCTTGCACCGCGCGGTCGTACATCGACTCGCCGAAAGTCGGCGGCACGACATAGTTGCCCACATTGGTGGCTTTGATGCGGTAGACGAAGGTTTTGACCTCCGCTCCGATTTCGCCATACAGCACCACGCGATCTTCGCGCACATCGGCGTAGTCGAGGGACCACGTCGATTTCGCCGCATCACCCACTGGCGCTTGCCACGCGCTTGCCTGCGCGTTGGGGCTGTCTTCTGGGTTGGCTTCCTCCGCGCTGGTGTCGCCGCGCGGGCCGGGGGGCTGCGCTTGATTGTCGTTGCCGCTGGCGGTGGTGGGCGAGAGCACGACTTCGAAGCCGCCCGGCAGCAGATCGACGACGGCGACGCTGGGGAGGGTTTCATTTTTTATCGCCCGCAATTGGACATGGACTTCGATTTCATCGCCCAGCTTCACCGACTTGATGGGCTTGCCCTTGAGGTCGGTGTACTCGCGCAAGACTTCGAGCCGATTCTTGATATCTTGTGCCGGCAAACGGTTGTCGAATCCCGCTTGCGTCATCAAGTAGAACGTCGTGGTCGGCGTGCTGCTGGTGAAGCGCAGCTTGCTCGCCTCGGGGGAGAAATCCACGCGCGGCAGTACGCCCACCGGCAGCGGAATCGCGTGTTGCTTGCCATTGGGCAAGACTTCGGTAATGCCATATTTGTCGAGCCGTACATTCCCCAGCGCCGATGCATAAGCGTCGAAGGCGAGGATGGTGTAGGAAGAAGACAGGGTGTTGTACGAACCCTGTGCGATTTGATCGGCCATGCCTTCCAGCTCGGTACCGCTGAGCGACTTCAAGCGCTCTGGGAAATGCCGGGCGAGGATGTACAGCAATTGCGCGTCGTGGGTGAGCGTATCGTAGTAGTAGCGATAATCCGCCGTAATCGGTTCACCGAAATGCGCGTTGGCGATGAGCTTGTTTGCCAGGCTATCTTGGCGCAGCAGCTTGTAAGTGGCGGCCAGATAAATGGCGCTGGTGTCTTTCTTCCACTCTTTGGCGAAGCGCGTCTCCAGCCGTTTTTGCGCTGCCGCGGCATAGTTGCTGGTGACGATGCCGGTGCGCGTCAGCACATAGATGGCGTATACCCGTACCCGCTCGTCGCCCAGGCTCGCGCCTTCGCTGTTCGCCAATTGCGTCAGATAGATTTTGCCGTTTTCGATCATGTCGGCGGGCACTGCCAAACCACGCTCTTTGGCTTCCAACAGGAAGTGCAACGCATACACCGAGGCGAAGTCGTCCACATGGCTATTCGCCGCCCACAGGCCGAATGCGCCGTCTGCATTCTGGCGCGAGCGCAGCGTGCTAATAATGCTGGCGAGCGATTGATTGACCGTGGCTGGTGCGTAGCCGAATTCCGGGCGGTTGCGCAACACAATCGCGGGCAGCGCTTGGCTCACCAATTGCTCGGTGCAGCCATAAGGATATTTCTCCAGATAGCGCGTGAGGCCGTGGGCGAGACCCAAGGGCAGCGGCGAGATGCCGGCATTGAGCGTGCGGTGCTCGCTATACATCTGGCGCGTCACTGGTAATTCTTTCTTGCCATTCTTAAAGTGCCCGGCGTTGAGCGTCGTCATGTAGGGCAGCGCCGGACGCACACTCAAATCGGCGCCGAGCTTGGCCGAATACTGGCCGCGCGAGGCAGTGAAGCTTAAATCGGCGCTGCCGAGTTTGGCCAGCGCGCGCACCCGGAAGGTGGTGGAGGCTTCACGCATTTCGCCGATTTTCAGGCTGACGCGGGAGTTGCCCACCACCTGCAAATGCGGCGAGGTTTTGAGTTCCACCAGCACTTCTGCATTCTTGCCCGAGCCCGGCACATTATTCGCCACGCTTACTGGAACATCGAATTCATCGCCCGGTGCGACGAAGGTTGGCACATTCGGGCTGAGTACGAAATCGCCGCGAATATGCGCTTTGCGCTCTAGCGTGCCGATCGCATCCGGCGTGACCGCCACCGCCATCACACGCAAGGTGCCGTTGAAATAATCGGGCACTTGATACACGAGCTCCTTCTCTTTCGGCCCGGCTTCGACAATGCCGGACCAGTAAGCAACAGGCTTCTGACCTTTGCGTTTGAACGGGTTCAGATTCTTGCCCAGCGCGCCTTCCTGATCGCCACCGGCGGCGGCCAGCGCGAGCAGGCGTTTGAATTCCGGCAGAATCAAATCGAGGATTTGCGCGGTGCGCACTTCCAAGGCGCGCTTCTGAAAGAAATAGCCCAGGGGATCGGGTGTCTTGTAACGCGCAACTTGCAAGATGCCTTCATCCACGGCATAGATCACCATCTTCGCCGGCCGGTCGGTTTTGTAGCGGATGCGGAAGGCTTGTCCCGGCTTGGCGAGATCGGGCGTGTTGAGCGTGATTTGCGTGGTGCGTTTGGCGCGGCTCACCGAGAACGGGGCCACACCGTAAGACAAGGGGCTCATGAAAATTTCGTCGGAGTTGATGCTGCGCACGAAGGCCACCGAGACATAGCCATTGCCCTCCAGACCCGCCGGCACTTTTATTTTTTGCACCGAGCTATTGGTGCTGGTCTTGAACCAGCGATAGCTAAACACCTTGTCGCGCTCGATGGTAATCAACCCGGCGCCGATGTAGGGCGCTTTGATTTGCATTTCGATTTCTTCGCCCGGCGCGTAGTCGGTTTTGCTGAGCGTCAGTTGCAGTTCGGCGTTCTTGTCCAGCGCGCGCGTGATATTGGCTGCACCTGCCACCATGTAGGGAATGCGATTTAGCTCGGTGTGGTCCTGATCCCGAATCACATAAGCAAAGCTGCCGGCTTTATCGGTGGCGAGTTTCAGGCGCATGCCCGCTGCCGGGATCGCCAGCGGCTTTTCCTCGAGTTTGATTTCTTTCTGCTTCGATTCGTATTTATACGTGCCGTTTTCTTGCTTGGTGAGCACCGACACGTAACGGCGCTCGATCCATTGCAGGGTGAGCGCTTTCACCGCCGTTTTTTTAGTCGCGGGATCGATGGCGATCAACTCCACCACGCGCTTCGAATCTTTATGGATGTAATTCAGATCCCCATCGGCTTTGTAGCCGACCAGATAGCTCAAGGGCGAGACCAGCACCGCCGCTTCCGCCGCGACGCTGCGCCCGCCTTCCGCTTCGAAGCCTTGCACGTTTAGCCGCAAGCGGTACGTGGCTTTGGCGAAGCGCTGCAAGTTGAGATCGAATTCGGCTTCGCCTTTATCATCGGTGGTAGCATCGGCCAAGGGTTCGGTATAGCCCTCCTTGGCCAATAAGGGATCGTAAAAGAGGTAGTCTGGATACGACGCGAACGCGGGGTAGGCGGGAAACAAGCCTAACGTCCCCGATACCCGGCGCTGCGTGGCGGGTGTGCCGAATAGATTGGTGAGCGTCACCAAGCCTTTGAGATCTTTCGGCGAGACCCAGCCCACGGCGCGTTCTTGCGAGAGATGCGCCGCGATCTTCATGCGATCCGGCAAAAATTCTTGCACGCGCACGGTGGTGGAGCCGAGCAGGCTCGATGCTTGGCCGTCTTTAACGATATAAACATTGAAGGTGTAAGTACCGGTGGGCGCGGTGTCTTGCGTGGTGTGCAGAATTTCTTCGAAACCTGCTTGCGAGAGCTGAATTTTTTGCTTCTTTACCGCCAGCCCACGCGCGTCCAACACCTCGATTTGCAGCGGCACGCCTGCCAAGGGCATTTTCCAATCCGCCGGTTTCACGATCATGCCGACGCGAATTTCCTCACCCGGGCGATAAATACCGCGATCCGAGAAGAGATAGGCCGTGAGGCGTTCGCCGCTGATAGCGTTACCCACGCCGCCGACGTCGAAGCGCGACATCATCAATTGCCGGTCTTGACGGTTGAACGGCAGGAAGGACAGATCGCCGCTTTTTTGCACCAGGTATAACGCCGGGGTTTGCTCGCGGCGGAAGGAATTGAGATTCGGCAGCTGCGCGTGGCCGTCACTCGCCGTGACTGCGGAGGCAATCGCCACGCCGTTCTTGCCCATGACTTCGACTTTGGCATTCGCCACCGGCTCACCGGAATTAATGGATTGCACGAACACATCGTGGCTACCGTCGAGCGAATCTTTGACCAGTAAGCCGAGATCGGTGATTAGAATAAAGCGGCTATCGCTAATGCCGGTGGCGTGCTCACCCTTCGCGTCGTAGGCTTCGGCTTTGAGCAAGAATAAGCCGCGCCGGCCATCGGGGTTGCCGGCGGGCGCGAGATAGCGCGCCAAGTCAAAAGCATGGTATTGGGTTTTGCCCGGCGCGATTTTTTCCAGCACTTTCAGTTCGGAAAAATATTCGCTGATGTTTTCTTCGTTGAAGCGATCGTTTTCAAACTGCGGGTGTTTGAAGTCACCGGAGGTTTGCGTTACCAGATGTTGCACTTGGCTCGGCAGGACCCGGCCCACCTCATACTTAATAGCCTCGATATCGCGCGAGAAGAGTGAGACTTTTTTCTCGCCGCCCAGGCTGAGAATTGCGCCGTCGTACATGATCTGCAATTCTTTGGGAAATTCCGGCACGCGCAAAGCGCGATCAAAGGCTTGCGACAACACGTAGCCGCCGAACGATTTGACGCCCTTGTTCACCCGTACATAGACATAGCGCCCGGGATCGGCTTGGTATTTGTAGCTGTGCAGTGTGGCGTAGTCGGCCTCGACCGGCACTGCGGCGAGTTTGAGCGGTGTGGCGAGTTTCAAAATAGCCGCATCGACTTCCTCAGCGCGCCAGGCGTAAGGATTTTTGCGCTCGCTGTCCTTGGTCTTGGGGTGGTACACCGGCAGCACATAGGCGCTTACTGCCGGATTGATTTCCTTGGGTTCGACCCCGGTGGTAGTCTCCAGCACCAGCACTTGTTCCGGCTCGAATTTTTCGTTGCGCACCAAAGACAAGTTACTGCTGGAAATGCGGAAGAAATTGAACATACCCGGAATGTCGATTGCCCGTTCCAGTTTGCTCTCCATACTCGAACCACCGCGCTGGGCGCGCGCCCCTTTATCCACCACCAGTGTCATCTGACTATCGCGTTCGGGAATGGCGATGGGTTCGGAGTGCACATAGGCATTGAGCTTGAATTTGTCGAACGTGACTTGAAGTGCAGCCTGGGTGCTGCCGGCCGCAAATACGCCTTTCGCCTGCATAGTCATACTGACGCGTTTTTCAAAATCGGCCGTGTCCACCGGGTGAGTGAAGCCGATGGTGGCGACGACTTTTTTCAACTTCGGATCGGTCGGGTCTTGATAGAACTCGGTCTGGGTGACCGCCGCCGCGAACGGTTCAGTTTTGAATTGCAAAGCATATTCATCCAAGGTGACATGGCTCGCTAACAGCCCCTTGTGCGGCAACTTAAGCTGATGTTTAACGCCGATGTCCCAATCAGCGCGCGGTATGAACTTCAGCCGGCGATCGTTTTCCCACTGCCAAATGCCATCAACTTTGGGGTAAATATCAATGGCGGTAGTGACGGTCTTACCGATTTTATCCAGTGGTGCGACTGAGCCATCGAAAGTGACAATGAGCGGAGAGATAAGCCACTGTCCATCCACTAAGCGCGTGAGCGCGGGGTTCACCACCGTGGCTTTATTTTCCACCGGCTTGGGCAGGTGCTGATACCAATGCATGCCCCAGGCAGCGGCGGCAAGGAGGGTCAGTGTTACGCCAAAACGCTTTAGCGCAAGGGTGCGGTGAGTGTTCGACCAGCGCCAAAGATCGCTTACGTTCATGCCTATCCAGTGGAACCAAGCGGGCGCGCGCCAAGTAATACCGAACAAGATATTCAGCCAGGCTGCGATTAGTTCCACAAACCAAAGCACACCATTGAACCCGGCGCGAAACAAAGCAATCATGGTGTATCTCCCTCGTATTATTTTCATCCCATTGTACTAGACGATCATGGCGAGACCGAGTGCGGATTGTGGCAATCCCCTGGCAAGACGGTCTCCTTGTCCTCTATCTAACCAAAAATTCACTTCACGCCGGGCGCATTCTTGCCGATATTGTTCAGCAGGGCAGTCTGGCCTTGCCGACGGGCGGCTATGCCGGTTGAATCAGGCTGCGTATAATCATTAACAACGGCAACTGCCGTTTTGGAGCGATCATCGCCCGCACCGCCATGGAACGAACAGCTTGGAAGGGAAGGATGGACCTGTCCCGGATTTACACCAAGACTTCCAAAGGGATCCTTGAGGGAAATGCCAAGACACGCGCGCTCACCCGCGAGCACGGGCGTGTGCTTGTGCTTATCGATGGCAAATCGACCCTCAACGACATACTCGAAAAAAGCACCCGCTTATCACAAAGCCGTCTCGCGGCGATCCTCGACGAGTTGGTCGAGGCAGGGCTTATCCGCTTATTGAGCGGCAACCTCGCCGCTGACGATCTCGGCTTTTCTTCCACCATCATTGTTTCAGAAGCCGATACGCAAGCCTTTTTCGAGGCGCAAGCCGATGTCGAGCGCGAGTTACGCCGTGTGGAAGATCGCGATGCGCGCGCTAAAATTGCCGATCGCGAAAGTCTCATGAAGGAGGTCAAAGCCGATATCGACGCCGAGGCGGAAGCGCTGAAGCAGCAAGCAGCGGAACGTCAAGCACAGGAGCGGGCCGAGCAAGACATGGTGCGGCGCCAAGTAGAAGAAACGGCCAGGCAGGCGGAGCAAGCGCGCCAAGCAGCGGAGGCGGCGAGTAAACGTGCACAGCTTGAAGCAAAAGCGCGAGCGGAAGCAGAATCACGCGCTAAGGCCTTGGAGGTGGAAGTGCATATGCGAACCGAAATGGCGCGTAAGGTCAAGCAAGAAGCTGAGCAACGGGCTCTGGCCGAGACTCAGGCCAAAACGCGTATGGAAACCGAGAAAAAAGCGCGGCAACAAGCAGAGAAAAAAGCCGAAGAAGCCGTGCGCGCGCGGGAAGTTGCCGAGCGCCGAGCGCGTGACGAACTGGAAGCCAAGGCGCGGCTAGCCAAAGACGCCGCCGCGAGCTCGCAGCGCGAACTGGAAGCCAAAATTCTGGCGGAAGAAGAAGCGCAGCACCGCGCCGAAATGGAAGCGCGGTTACGCGAGATGGAACACGCCAAAAATCAGGCGCAAGAAGAAGTGCACACGCTGTCCAAGGCGTTGGACGAAGCGCGCGTCGCCGCCGAACTGGAAACGCGCGTGAAGCGCCGGATGGAAGCCCGGGCGCGCGAAGAAGCTAAGACACGCGAACGCCAGGCGACCGAGGCGCAAGCTAAGCTGGAGCAAGAAGCACAGCGGCGAGCCGAAGCCGAAGCTCAAGCGCATGCCGAAGAAGAAGAGCGGATTGAAGCGGAGCGGCAAGCGCAAGCTAAATTAGCAGCCGAACGCAAAGCGCGTGAAGAAGCGGAAAAGAAAGCGCACGCAGCAAATGAAGCGCGTGCCAAGACTGAAAAAGAAGTACAGAAGCGTCAGGCGGCCGAGGCGCAAGCCAAGCTCGAACAAGAAGCGCAGCGGCGCGCCGAAGCCGAAGCGCGGCTTGAAGCGGAGCGGCAAGCGCAAGCCAAATTAGAAGCCGAACGCAAAGCGCATGAGGAAGCGGAAAAGAAAGCGCACGAAGCAGCAGAAGCGCACGCCAAGACCGAAAAAGAAGCGCAGGAACGTCTGGCGTCCGAGGCGCAAGCCAAGCTCGAACAAGAAGCACAACGGCGAGCCGAAGCCGAAGCGCGGGCGCGTGCCGAAGAAGAAGCGCGGCTTGAAGCGGAGCGGCAAGCGCAAGCCAAATTAGAAGCCGAACGCAAATCGCGGGAGGAAGCGGAAAAGAAAGCGCACGAAGCAGCAGAAGCGCACGCCAAGACCGAAAAAGAAGCGCAGGAACGCTTGGTGGTCGAGGCGCAAGCCAAGCTCGAACAAGAAGTGCAGCGGCGTGCCGAAGCTGAAGCGCGCGCCGTAGCCGAGGCGGAAGAAGCAATCCGGCTTGAAGCCGAAGCAGCTAAGCATCAATTGCAAGAACAGCAACGCGAAGAAGCGGCGCGCCGGGTGCATGAAGCGGCTGAGCGCGAGTTGGAAGCCGAACGCCAAGCGCGGGCGGTGGCGGAAGCCACCGCGAAAACCTTAGTGGCTGAGCGCGCGAAAATGGAAGCGGCCGCCAAGTCGCGGGAGGGCGAGCGCCAGCGTGCGCGTGAGGAAGCCGAAGCAAAAGCGCGTGCCGAGACCGAAGAAGCCCTGCGCCGTGCGCAAGATGAAACGCGGCAGGAGGAAGAAGACGAAGCGCGTTTGCGTGAGGAAGCACAAGCGCGTGCGATGGCGGCGGCGCAGGGTGCGCAAACATTCCCTTTCATGAATACACGGCGCAAGCGGGCGCGTTTCGACAAGCGTTGGATCAAGCCGCTCGCACTCGGTATCGCAGCGATGCTGCTGCTGCTTATCGGCATCGCCCATCTCGTGTCGTTCAGTTTTTATATCCCCGAGCTTGAGCGGCAATTGGCGGAGTCACTGGGCCAGCGTGTGGTGGTGCAGGACATCCGGTTTTCGGCTTTTCCTACACCGCATCTCAAGCTAGAGGGGGTCACGATTGGCGATTTGGCCTCGGTACGCATCGCTAAAGCGCGCTTATTTCCCAGCTTTTCGTCTTGGTTTGCCGACAAGAAAGTCATGCGCCGCGTGGAACTCGAATCGGTGACTTTGTCCGAGGATAGTGTGAACGCATTGTCTGTCTGGAGCCGGCATCAAGCGCAAGCGGCGCCGATTAATTTCCAACATTTGCAGGTCAAAGACGCCAAACTTGCCCATCGCTTGCTTGATCTATTTGCATTCGATGCGGACATGGAAGTGGATAAGGGGCGCTTCGTCAAAGCGCAAATGAAGAGTACCGATCGGCGCATTACGATCGATTTTTTACCACAAGGCGATGCGCTGCACGTTGATCTGAGCGCCGTGAGTTCTGTGCTGCCGCTGGAGCCGCGGCTGCAATTCGATACGCTGAAAGTATCTGCACTGGTGCGGGGAACAAGTTTGACGGCGAGCAGCATTGAGGGCCAACTTTACGGTGGTTCCTTGGCGGGCACGGCGCAAATGGATTGGCGTAAGGGATGGCAGTTCAGCGCCGATATTGGCGTGCGGCAAGTGGCAATAGAGCCCAGCCTGCTGCTCTTTACCCACGACATAAGGATCGAGGGCAAGCTGGAGGCGAAAGTGCGTGTGGCGGCACAATCCGCGGCACTGGAAGATTTGTTTGGCGCACCGCAATTACAAGCGACATTCCGGGCGAAGAATGGCGAATTTTCAGGCATCGATTTAGTGCATGCGCTTCAAGCACCGAGCCGTAGCGGAAATGTCGGCGGCAAGACGCATTTCAATGAGCTAACGGGCGCGATGCATCTGGCGAATGGCCACTACCAGTATCGGCAAATCAAGCTTCAAGGCGGGGTTATTAGTGCTGCGGGTAATGTAGATATTAGTCCGGAACGCAATTTATCGGGCAATTTAGTCGGCGAGTTGCGTACGCGCACTACAGCGATACGTACGCCGTTTACCTTCGGCGGCACCCTGGCTTCACCGACGCTGAAAGCCACCCCGCGCGCGGTGCCAGTGCCAGTACCGGCCGAAGACGAAGTAGTGCAATAAACAATAGGTTTTGGAATGGCTCCCGCAAACAGGAAGCTTAGGCGGTGGCAGCGTTCGCGCCTTCGCCGATAGCGTGGGCCTTGACGGCTTCCAACGCGTCGCGCAGAGATTCTTCCGTCAGTTCATTCAAATATTCCGCCAGAAATTCGGCAGCTTCATAGGTATTTGCAGGCAGGGTCTTGGTGTCGAGTTCGGCGACGAAGGCTGCTGCGGCACCGGTGATCCGCAATAGCATTTGCCGCTCGCTCATCAATATTTCCATCTCCTCGCGCAGCATGGAAATTTCTTGATCTTTGATCTGAATCAGTTGGTGCGGCATGATGTTCTCCCGTAAAACGCGATTTGCTTAGATGTTGAGATTTTCGGATGGGCTTGTCAATGTCTGATGCAGGCCCGATGAATTTTATTTCGACTAAAGAGCGAAAAAGTTAAGTGGTGCAAGGTCGGCGTGGCACTATCCCCCCGCTGGGTACACTACTTGCACACCTAACAGTGTACCGGATCATTGAGTGATTACATAAAAAAGGGGGGCGTAGCTGTTTGATTGATTTCACCTTCACCCTATCCCTCATTTGGAACACGGCAAATACCGCTAGGAGGAGCGCAATCTTGTTTTAGGCTAACTTATCCCGTTGCGCGGTCAGTTTTTCCAACGTTGCGCTAAATCCGGCCAGCCGCTCCTTCTCTTGCGCTACCACCACCGCCGGTGCCTTATCGACAAAACTGGCGTTGCCGAGTTTGCCATGGGCCTTGGTGATTTCACCCTGTAGCCGCGCGATTTCTTTATCCATCCGGGCGCGCTCTGCTTCGATGTCGATTTCGATTTTCAGCATCAAGCGATAATCGCCTACGATTTGTACCGGGGCTTGGGTTTGCGGCAGTGTTTCGGCTTCGATGTGCATTTCGGACAGTTTGGCGAGGGCAATCAGGTAAGGGCGAAATGTTTCCAGCGTCGCCGTATCGCCCAAGGCCACTAACGGTACTTTCAGCGCCGGAGAAATATTCATCTCGCCACGCAGGGTGCGGCAAGCATTCACCAGCGCTTTTAGCAGCGCGGCTTTTTCCAGCGCGGCCGAATCGATCTTACTGATTTCCGCGACCGGGTAGGGTGCGAGCATGACGCTCTCCCCGTGCTTTGCGGCGAGTGGCGCAACTTTTTGCCAGAGTTCTTCGGTGATGAAAGGAATCAGCGGATGGGCGAGCCGCAACGTGGTTTCCAGCACCCGCACCAGGGTGCGGCGCGTGGTGCGTTTTTCGGCCTCATTGCCCGCGTTCAGTTGCACCTTGGCCAGTTCCAAATACCAATCGCAATATTCGTCCCACACGAATTGATAAATTGCTTGAGATGCGAGATCGAAGCGGTACTGCGCAAAAGCATCGGCCACTTCTTGTTCCGCGAGTTGCAAGCGGCTAATGATCCATTTGTCCATGTCGGAAAATTGCAGCGGCAAATTTTCATCCAAGCCCACGTCGTGGCCTTCGCAATTCATCAGCACGAAGCGCGTGGCGTTCCACAACTTGTTGCAAAAGTTGCGATAACCATCGCAGCGTTGCAGATCGAATTTGATGTCGCGGCCATGCGTGGCGAGGCTGGCGAAAGTGAAGCGCAGTGCATCGGTGCCGAAGGCGGGAATGCCCTCGGGGAATTCTTTGCGCGTGGCTTTTACGATGGATTGCGCTTGCTTCGGGTTCATCAAATTGCTGGTGCGTTTAGTCACCAGCAGGTCAAGGCTGATGCCGTCGATCAAATCCAAGGGGTCTAAAATATTGCCTTTGGATTTGCTCATCTTTTGGCCCTGCCCATCGCGTACCAATCCGGTCACATAGACTTCCCGGAAGGGTATTTCACCGGTGAAATACAGCGACATCATCACCATGCGCGCCACCCAAAAGAAAATGATGTCGAAGCCGGTCACCAGCACGCTGGTGGGCAAATAGCGTTTGAGTTCTGGTGTTTCATTTGGCCAACCCAAGGTAGAGAAGGGCCACAAGGCAGAGGAGAACCAGGTGTCGAGCACGTCTTCGTCTTGCGTCAGTGTTTTGCTACCCGCTTGTTGCTGGGCTTGCGCCAGCGTGCGCGCGACGTAGATGCGGCCGTCTTCGTCGTACCAGGCGGGGATGCGATGCCCCCACCACAGTTGACGCGAGATGCACCAGTCTTGAATGTTGTCCAACCACTGATTGTAGGTGGAGGTCCAATTCTCGGGCACGAATTTCAACTCGCCGTTTTCCACCACCTCCAGGCCGCGCTTGGCTAGGCTTGCCATGTTGACGAACCACTGGTCGGTGAGCATGGGCTCGATCACGGCGTGCGTACGCTCACTTCTAGGCACGGTGAGCTTATGCTTTTTGGTATCTTCCAACAGATTGCGTGCTTGCAAGTCTTCAATGATGCGTGCGCGCGCATCGTAACGGTCTAGGCCTTGATATTCGCTGGGTGCGAGATCGTTAATTTTGGCATCGAGCGTGAGGATGCCGATGGGCAGGAGTTTGTGCCGCGCACCCACTTGCCAGTCGTTGAAATCGTGCGCCGAGGTGATTTTCACGCAACCGGTGCCGAAGGCCGGGTCCACATACTCATCGGCGATGATGGGAATCGTGCGTTCCGCCAGCGGCAGCCGCACCTGCTTGCCGATGAGGTGTTGATAACGCGCATCCTCCGGATGCACCGCCACTGCGACGTCGCCCAGCATCGTCTCCGGTCGTGTCGTGGCCACCACCAGATGGCCGCTGCCGTCTTCAAGCGGATAACGGATGTGCCACATAAAGCCGTCTTCTTCTTCCGAGACCACTTCTAGATCGGATACCGCCGTGCCGAGCACCGGGTCCCAATTCACCAGCCGCTTGCCGCGGTAAATCAAGCCGTCTTCATGCAGGCGCACAAACACTTCGGTGACCGCTTGGGATAATCCCTCGTCCATGGTGAAGCGCTCGCGCGACCAATCGGGCGAGGTACCAAGCCGGCGCATTTGACGCGTGATGGTGGAGCCGGATTCCTGCTTCCATTCCCACACGCGTTTGACAAAATCTTCGCGCCCCAGATCGTGCCGCGTTTTGCCTTCGCGTTCCAATTGGCGTTCCACCACGATTTGGGTGGCGATGCCGGCGTGATCGGTGCCCGGTTGCCACAGCGTGTTGTCACCCAGCATACGGTGGTAGCGAATCAAGGCATCTTGCAAAGTGTGCTGAAACGCATGCCCCATATGCAGCGTACCCGTCACATTGGGCGGGGGCAGCATGATGCAGTAGGCGGCACGGTCGGGCGCAGTCCCCGCGGCGAAATAGCCGCGCGCTTCCCACTGGGCATACCAGCGGCGCTCGATCTCGTGCGGCTCGAAACTTTTAGCGAGTTCGCTATTCGTGGATTGCATAGGGGGGAGCGATCTAAAACGAAAGGCGGCAATTATACCGGAAAGGGGTGGCGGCTAAATCGGCGCGTTAGAGGTGATGAACCAGGAAGAGCGGTAAAGCTAAGATTTATTCGTCGGTGTGGGCCGCCGGAATGGCGCAAGTTGTTTCTCCAATTCATCCGCGATCGAGGTGCGCACCACGTCTTCCATGTGGATCATGAATTGATCCAGCATGCTGGACAGCGCTTTATCGAGCGAGCTGCTGAGCATGCCGCTTAATTCTTCGGATAAAGTTTGGTGCAGGCTGGTTTTGAGGATGCGCGCGACATCGGCTTCGATCAAGGCGGCGATTTTTTTGACAGTTTCTTCCGGTAGCAGGGTGGGCGCGGAGACCGGCTCCGCCGCTGGCGTGAGCGGCAGCGCGACATAGCGCGCATCGGGCGAAATTTCGATCGAGAGCGCTGGCTTGGGCACGGCTTGCACTTTGGCGATGCGCGCGTCGACATCGGCTTGGACTTCGGCTTCGACGGCTTCCAGCCGCGCTAGCATCGTTTCGGTTTCGGCGTGCTGCGCCGCGGGGTTCTCGGGCACGGGCTTGTGCACCAGGTCGAGTTCAATGGGCGTAGCCGGCAGTGCAGGTGAGGTAAAGTCGATTTCTTCGGTGAGAACCGGGACGAGATTGAGATCGACCAGCGGCTGCCCGAGGATGTCGGTGAGTACCGGGATGTCGGGCTCGCTTGCGACGTACTTTTTGAGCAGTGCGTCCAGCTTATCCAACACATCTTCGCGCGGCTCGCTCATTTGCTTGCGCCCATGTCGTGAGTTTGCATGGCATAGCCGCGGTCGCGGTAAAAGCGGAAGCGTTCGCGCGCCGCTGTCGCGTCTTGCGTATCCGTGCTCACAATTTCGATGACGCGCTCGAAACGGCTAAAAAATGGTGGCCACGCGGCATCAAGGTTGATCAGCAGCGCGTCATGCAGCAACTCACCTTCGCGCTCATGAATCAGCACCGGTGTTTCAGCGGCGAGCGGATCGCCGGCGCGACAGTGGGGGATGAAGCCGGTGGCGTTGTCGGTCCACAATAGCCGGTCAAAGCGTTCGGCAAGCGCGGCATCCGGCGCATACACATTGACCCGCAGCTTTTGCGACAGCGCCTTCGCGCACAGCTTGCCGGCGAAGCGCAGCTTGTCGTCCACTTTGGTGTAAAAATCGATGCGGGTCATGGGGCGAACATCAGGTCTGTGCACGCTTCATCAGGAAGTGTGTGAGCAAGGGCACGGGGCGGCCGGTGGCGCCTTTTTCCACGCCCGATTTCCACGCCGTGCCAGCGATGTCGAGATGTGCCCAGTCGTATTTCTTGGCGTAGCGTGACAGGAAGCACGCCGCAGTGATCGAGCCGCCGGCGCGGCCGCCGATATTGGCCATGTCGGCGAAGTTGCTCTTCAATTGCTCCTGATAATCTTCCCACAGCGGCATGTGCCAGGCGCGGTCGTAGGCGGCGTCGGCGGCGTGCAGCAGCTCGCGCGCCAATGGATCGTTGTTGCTGAACAGTCCCGAGGCGTGATGGCCCAGTGCGATGACGCAGGCGCCGGTGAGGGTGGCGATATCCACCACCGCTTGCGGTTCGAAGCGCTCCGCATAGGTCAGCGCGTCGCACAAAATCAAACGCCCTTCGGCATCGGTGTTAAGAATTTCGATAGTTTGGCCGGACATCGATGTGACCACGTCGCCCGGCTTGTTGGCTGCGCCATCGGGCAGATTTTCGCAAGTAGGGATGATGCCGACCACATTCAGCGGTAGTTGCATCTGGGCGATGGCTTTGAATACGCCCAACACGCTCGCCGCACCACACATATCGTATTTCATTTCATCCATCTCGGCCGCCGGTTTGAGCGAGATACCGCCGGCGTCGAAGGTGATGCCCTTGCCCACCAGCACCACCGGCGGGACTTTTTTCGCGCCGCCGTTATGGTGCAGCACAATGAGCTTGGGCGGCTGGCGGCTGCCTTTGGCTACCGAGAGGAAAGAGCCCATGCCGAGTTTTTCGATCTCCGGGGTGTCGAAGACTTCTACTTTCAGGCCATAGGTTTTAGCTAAACCTTTGGCTTGTTCGGCCAGATAAGTGGGGGTGCAAATATTGCCGGGCAAATTCCCTAAGTCTTTCGCCAGGTTCATGCCGTGGGCGATGGCTTGGCCGTTGATAACGGCGTTTTCCGCTTCCTGAATTTCGTTGCGGCGTTGCACGGATAAAGTCAGCTTGCGCAGCGGGCGGCGCACGTCCTCCTGCTTACTCTTGAGTTTATCGAAGCGGTAGACCGTTTCCATTGCGACGATTACCGCTTGCTCGATGCGCCAAGTAACGTCGCGTTTTTTCACGCTGAGTTCGGTGAGGTAGATCACCGCTTCCAGCGAGCCGGTTTCGTTCAGTGTTTTAATCGCGGCCTTGAGCGCCTGGCGGTATTCGTTCTCGCGAAAATCGCGTTCTTTACCCAGGCCGACCAGCAGCACGCGGTCACACAGGGTGCTGGGAACGTTGTGCAACAGCAGCGTGCTGCCGCATTTCCCTTCCAGATCGCCGCGGCGCAGAATATCGGATAAATAACCCTTGGCTACGCGATCGATCATTTCACCTGCCAGAGTGAGTTTGCGTGTTTCGAACACGCCGACCACTACGCAGGCGGAACGTTGTTTTTCCGGGCTACCGCTTTTTATGCTAAATTCCACGCTGCAAACTCCTTTATTCATTAAATACTTAGCAAAACAGAATCGTTTCGGAATTATTCGCGATTCCGGCCCTAAAAGTCAAAGTTATCTCCTTTTATGATTTATCGCCGCGCACTCATTCATGAACTCATCGTCACCATGTCGGCGGTGTTCACCGTGTTGCTGGCGATTACCGCAGTGACGCAGTGGGTACGCTACCTCGGCCAAGCCGCGGCGGGTGTATTGGCGCCGGAGGCGGTAATGGCGTTTCTGGGTTTCGGCACGATAGGCGTGCTGCCGGTATTGCTTACAGTGACGCTATTTACCTCGGTGTTGCTCACGCTGGCGCGCATGGTGCACGACAACGAGATGGTGGTGTGGCAGACCGCGGGCGTGGGTATTACCACTTGGATTCGTCCGGTGATGGCCGTGAGTGGCCCGATTATTCTCTTTATTGCGATTATCAGCTTAATTATTGCGCCCTGGGCGCTGCGCAAAAGCGCGGAATATCGCCAGCAACTGGAAAGCCGCGAAGATATTTCTGTGATCGCGCCGGGGGTGTTTAAGGAGTCGAAACAGTCCGACCGGGTGTACTTCGTGGAGAGCCTGGGCACGGACCATGCCAAGGTAAAAAATATCTTCGTGCGTTCGGAGCAGAACGGACGCTTCGGAATCATGGTGGCTAAGCAGGGTTCACAATTGCTTGCATCTAATGGTGATCGCTTCATCGCGTTGGACAATGGCCGTCGCTATGAGGGGCTCGCAGGGCAGGCGGATTATCGCATCATGCAATTCCAGCGTTATATGGTGCGGGTCGAACCGTATGAGGTCAAGCTCGGCGCGCCGAGTATGAATGCAGTCCCCACGGCCGATTTGGTGCGGGAATCCGGCCGCGACAAAAGCGCCGAGTTGCAATGGCGTTTGAGTATGCCGGTGAGTGCGGTGCTGCTGGTGTTACTGGCGATTCCTTTGAGTGCTTTTAATCCACGCTCGGGGCGCGCTTTTCACCTCATTGCGGCCCTGCTGATTTATATGATTTACAACAATATGCTGTCAATTGCCCAGGCCTGGGGGCAGTCCGGCAAGGTGGCGCCTTGGGCCGGGGTATGGAGCGTGCACCTCATCATGTTGGTGCTCACCACGATTTTCTATTACCGGCGGCAGACGGTGGCGCCGCTGCTGCACTGGATGCGTAAGTGAAGGTACTGAATCGTTATCTTGCGCACGAGATCTATGGCGGCACGCTGTTGGTGTTTGCCGCCTTGTTGGTACTGTTCGGCTTTCTCGATCTGCTGCATGAGTTGGAGAGCCTGGGCAAGGGAAATTATCAGCCGCTGCAGATGCTGCTGTATGTGACGCTACAAATCCCCGGACATATCTATGAATTGTTTCCGATTGCGGCGCTGATCGGCACCTTGTACGCGCTGGTGCAGCTTGCGCAGCATTCGGAAATCACGGTGATGCGCGTGTCCGGCGTGTCGGCTTCGCGTATGACATGGTCGCTGTTGCGCGCCGGTTCGTTGTTTGTGTTGTTGACCTTCGTGGTCGGGGAATTCATCGCGCCGCCCAGCGAACGGATTGCGACGCAATTGCGAATTCGGGCGATGAGCACGGTAGTGGCGCAAGAATTTCGCTCCGGCCTGTGGCTAAAAGACGGTGCGAGCTTTGTGAATGTAAAAGAAGTGTTGCCGGATTCGACGCTGGTCGGCGTCAAGATTTACGAATTCGATCCCAACTACAGCCTGCGCTCTATTAGTTTTGCGCAGGAAGGAAAATATCTGAAAGAGAATAGCTGGCTGCTGAGTAACGTCGAGCAGACACGATTCGAGGGTAGCAGTGTAAGCGTTGCGCGCTTACCGCAGGCGTACTGGAATTCGGTGCTCAACCCAGACATGTTAAGCGTGTTACTCGTGGTGCCGGAGCAAATGTCGGTGTGGAATCTCTATTTCTATATGCAGCACTTGCGCGACAACAAGCAAAAAACCTCGCGTTTTGAGATCGCACTGTGGAACAAGCTGGTCTACCCCTTTGCCACGTTAGTGATGATGTTGATGGCGCTGCCGTTCGCCTTTTTGCACGCGCGCATGGGCGCGGTGAGCGGCAAAGTGTTCGCCGGCATTATGCTGGGACTGTCGTACCACTTGTTTAACCGGGTATTCGCCAACCTGGGCGTGTTGCACGACTGGTCACCCTTGCTCAGTGCGGTTTCGCCGACGCTGTTGTTTTTTGTGGGGGTGGCGGGCGTGCTGTGGTGGTTAGAACGGCGCTAGCACTCGCGCCTGGGTGGAATTGCAGGCTAGACCATAACCAGCCGCGTCCCGGCCAGCCGGTCATGCAGGAATTGATTATCGCGGTCGATGAAAGCCCACAGAATACTGAGCACACTCAGCCACGCGAGCGCAAAGCGCAGGCAGGCTTGCGCAAAGCGTAAGGGCTGGCCATCGCGCCGCTCTACCCGGAACCGCCAGGCTCGCATCGCCACCGTTTGCCCGCCGTGGGTCCAAAACCAGGTGAAATACCAAGCCAGCACCAGAAATAAATAGGCTTGAAAAAAGGGTTTTGCGCCCGGCACAGCGGGGTCGCGGAAAAGCATGAACACCATGATTGCCGTGAACAGGACGCCGAACATCACCAGGGCTTCATAAAGCATGCTGAACAGGCGGCGCACGAGGGTGGGCGTGGGTGCCGCGGGTGTTGCACTTTTTGCGTTAAGCTCTATCATGGGGATCACATATTTCAACGTAGCGGATAGGCGACACGCCTTCGTCTACGCAGGGAAAAGGAAAAAAGATGCGCATTATATCCCAGCTCTTGGCGATCCCCGGCGTGATTGCTGCTGGCGAGTACGCTTATCGGGGCGACCGCTTTTCATTCAAAGGGGATCTCTCTCCGGAACTGGCGCGTATGGCCTCGATTCTGTGCCGCTCGAATACGCTCTCGATCAATATGCAATCGGAGATCTTTTCCGCCTTTGCTGAAGACTGCGGATGCAAGCCGGTACAAGGCTGGGTGGTGCGCGGAAAAGAAATGTCCGTATGCGTGGTGGGCAACTATTTTTGTTTCTGCCAAAACGCGCCGGGTGTGTTCAACGATGTCATGACTATCATGCGTGCCAAAGTGGGAGATATTGAGGAGAACCCGCTGGTGTATATGTATGCCAAGCTGGGCGGCGACGTGAACGAGAAACTTTATTAGCAGGCAGGTAACGCTTAGGAGTAATTAAGGGATGAACTTAGACAATTTGATGCAAGTACCTGGCGCGCTCGCGGCATTTCAGTACGACGATAGGGGCGATTTAAAGTCGCACCAAGTGAAAGAAGGCTCGGAGTTGACGCCCCAGGTGTTAGACCTGTTGGCGCACACCTGTGTCGCGAATATGGCGATCGCCACCATGGAAGCGCGCGGCTGGGAGGCGTTGACCGGTCAAACGGGGTTCGAGCCGATTCAAGGCTTTTCTCTCATCGGCTTGGATTGGTCGGCGGTGGTTGGGCGCAATCACGGGATAGTCGTGAAAAATCGCGATGCGGATTATGAAGCGGCATTCGCCGCCTTATCCGCCTACGGCGCGTAAGGGGCGGCGATGTTGAGACGCCTGTTAGTACTCGACGGCGTGGTGGCGGTGTGCCGCTATCAAGATGACGGGACGATCATCGATTCCGCCGGCCTGATTTCCGAGGAAATGCTAAGCAAGCTGGCGCAATTCGCGCTGTGGTACCGGCGCATGATTTCGGGTAATTGCGATGTGTTTTCACTGTTTTCGCAAATGAACGGCTGGACACCCGCACGGGGCTGGGTGGTGAGAGGCGCGCAAATGAGCGTGTTGTCGGTCGCCAATATCGTGGCGATGGTGGAAAACAAAGACGCGGCGTTTAATACGATTCTGACGGCGTTAGATGAAGCCGCGCGCGACTAGGCGCGTTAATTCTTGAGCGGTGCGGTGGCGGGTACAGTTTGCGTATTGCTACCGTCATGTAGGGGGGTGTCTGTACCTGGCTGGCCCCGCTGCGACTGATAGCGCTCCCATTTTTTCTTGACCTCTTTTTGTTTCTCTGGTGGTTGCTTTTTGATCTGCTTATAGCGTTCGCGCGCGGCCTGCCGTTGTTCCGGCGTGAGGCTTGCCCAGCGGGTAATGCGCCGGCGCACTCGCTCTTGTTCTTCCGGTTTCATTTTCGGGTATTTGTTTGCGATTTTCACCAAGTTATTCCGCAAACGATCCGGTTGTTGCTCCCACTGGGACTCCAGTTCTCTCAAAACCTGTTTTTGCGGAGTAGAGAGTTGTTGCCAGGAAGGTGCTTTGGGTTCCGGTTTGGCGTTCGCCTTGTCGGCGGCGTACGCCGGCAGAGCAAAGAACGCCAACAGCAGTAGCGTCTTTAGCGCTGTGACGAGTGATCGAGCCATGAATGGAAGTCGTGATCGATATAAGCGTTAAGCGGTAAGTCGCTAGAAAGTAAAGCGGCATCGATGTCGTCGTCCCGATTGCTTACTTGTTGTTGCCAATAGACGGCGCCAATCAAAGCGAGGACGAGCATGGTTAACGGCAGCCACTTGCGAGTGGAAAAATGATGCGTGTGTTGTGTTTGCCCGAGATGATCGGCAAAGGCATAGGCGCTGGTCGGCACCGCCTGTGACGGCAACACCTCCAGGGCACGCTCGCGCGCCAGCTTTAGACGCTCGGTTACCCGCGCCTCTAGCCGGCCCATGCCATAATTCAGGTCTTGCTTGATTTTGTTAGCGAATTCACGGTCATTCATAGTTCAACTCCTTTCGCCTTTAACACTTCGGCCAGGGCGTGCGTAGCGCGTGAGCAGTGGGTCTTCACGCTCCCTTCCGAGCAGCCCATGACCTCTGCGGTCTGAGCTACGTCCATTTCCTCCCAGTAACGCAGCAAGAACGCTTCGCGTTGACGTGCCGGTAATGTTTCAATGGCTTTTTCAATTATTCCAATAAGTTGCATTCTAGCTAACTGATCTGAAGGATTATTCTTGTTGTTTGATCCATCCGCGGCCTCCAGAGTTTCCAGTGGATCAAAATCTTCGTCTTCATGACTGGGGGACAGCGCGGAAAGCAGCGTTGTCCACATATTGCGCACTTTTTGCCGCCGATAGTAATCGCGTATAGTGTTTTGCAAAATGCGTTGGAACAGCAGCGGCAGTTCTTCACTTGGCTTAGCGGCATATTTTTCCGCCAGCTTGAGCATGGAATCCTGCACGATGTCGAGGGCGGATTCTTCATTGCGCACGGCGAAATAAGCCTGCTTGAACGCACGGCGCTCAACGGTTTTCAGAAACTCGGATAATTCGTGGTGGGTAGCCAGGTAGGGCTTTCGGTCGTTTAAGCTGCGTCATGTTAGCAAAGTACCCACCCTTTTGCAGCGGATTCGCGGGCGCGGCAACCTGGTTCATAGTCGAGTTGCTTAACGTAACTTGCGGGGAAATCAAATGTTTTTGGCATCTGCCTCTTGACCAAACACGGCGCAAACGTTACTGTTTCACGTTCTTTTCGCGATATTCAGGGTGCAAGGCTTTTTATGGAATTAACCGGCGCAGAGATCACGGTGCGGTGTTTGCAGGAGGAGGGTGTGGAGTTCGCCTTCGGCTATCCTGGCGGCGCGGTGCTCTACATTTACGACGAGATTTTCAAGCAGAACAAAGTCAAACATGTGCTGGTGCGCCACGAGCAGGCGGCAGTGCATGCGGCCGATGGTTATGCGCGCGCGACCGGTCGAGTCGGCGTCGCCCTGGTAACTAGCGGCCCTGGCGCCACCAATGCCGTGACGGGCATTGCCACTGCCTATATGGATTCGATCCCGCTGGTCATCATCAGCGGCCAAGTGCCGACGGCCGCTATCGGCCTGGATGCGTTCCAAGAAGTGGATATGGTGGGCATTACCCGCCCCTGCGTGAAGCATAATTTTCTGGTGAAAGATGTGAGGGATCTCGCCTCCACCATCAAGAAGGCATTCCATATTGCGTCTACCGGTCGCCCCGGCCCCGTGGTGGTGGATATCCCCAAAGACATCACCACGCACAAAACCAAATTCGATTATCCCAAGACTGTGTCGCTGCGTTCCTACAATCCGGTGACCAAGGGCCACCCGATGCAAATCAAGAAGGCAGTGAAGATGCTGCTTTCCGCCAAGCGGCCGTTTGTCTACAGTGGTGGCGGCGTGATTTTGTCCGAAGCCTCGGCTCAGCTGGCTAAGCTCGTCAAGCTATTGGGCGTGCCCTGCACTAGCACGCTGATGGGCTTGGGCGGGTATCCGGAGACCGACCGCCTGCATCTGGGCATGCTCGGCATGCATGGCACTTATGAAGCCAATATGGCGATGCAGCATTGCGATGTATTACTCGCGGTGGGCGCGCGTTTTGACGATCGCGTGATCGGCAACACCGAACATTTTAGTCAGGAAAAGCGTCAGATCATTCATATCGATATCGATCCCTCCTCCATTGCCAAGCGGGTGAAAGTGGATGTGCCCATCGTCGGCGATGTCGGGCAGGTGTTGGACGAGTTGATCAAGCAACTGCAAGCATCGAAGGACAAGGGCGATCAAACGGCGCTCAAGACTTGGTGGACGCAGATCGAATTGTGGCGCTCGAAGAATTGTCTCAACTATGACCGCTCGTCCAAAATCATCAAGCCGCAATTCGTGATCGAAAAGCTCTACGAAGTCACCAAGGGCGACGCCTATGTCACGTCCGACGTCGGCCAGCATCAAATGTGGGCGGCACAGTATTACAAGTTCGACAAACCGCGGCGCTGGATCAACTCCGGCGGCTTGGGCACCATGGGTTTCGGCTTGCCTGCCGCAATGGGCGTGAAAATGGCGTTCCCGAAAGCGAATGTGGCGTGTGTCACCGGCGAGGCGAGCATCCAGATGTGCATTCAGGAGCTCTCCACCTGCAAGCAATATCACCTCCCGATCAAAGTCATCACCCTCAATAATCGCTATATGGGGATGGTGCGTCAGTGGCAGCAATTTTTTCACGGCAATCGCTATTCGGAATCGTATATGGATGCGCTGCCGGATTTCGTGAAGCTGGCGGAAGCCTACGGTCATGTCGGCATGCGCATCGAAAAGCCGTCCGATGTCGAGGACGCGCTCAAAGAAGCGTTCAAGCTGAAAGATCAATTGGTGTTCATGGATTTCCTCACCGACCAAACCGAGAACGTGTTTCCGATGGTGCCCGGCGGAAAAGGCTTATCGGAAATGATTTTGGCGGAAGAGTTGTAATGCCCATGCGACATATCATTTCAGTCTTACTGGAAAACGAATCGGGCGCATTGTCGCGCGTGTCGGGCTTGTTTTCGGCGCGTGGTTACAACATCGAATCGCTGACGGTGGCGCCGACCGAAGATGCTTCCATGTCGCGCATGACCATCGTTACCCGTGGTTCGGAAGACGTGATCGAGCAGATCGTCAAACAGCTCAACAAGCTGATCGAAGTGGTGAAAGTGGTTGATCTCAACGAAGGTTCGCACCTTGAGCGCGAATTAATGCTGGTGAAAGTGAAAGCGCAAGGTGAATCGCGCGAGGAATTGAAACGCATGTCTGACATCTTCCGCGGGCGCATTATCGACGTGGCTGATAGCACTTACACCATCGAGTTGACCGGCAATGGCGCTAAGCTCGATGCCTTTTTGGAAGCGCTCGATACGAGCGTGATTCTGGAAACGGTACGCACCGGCGCGTGCGGTATCGGGCGCGGCGAAAGAATTCTAAAAGTTTAGTGAGCTGTGTCGTGCGCGAGGTGGTTTCCCCTCACGCCACATTGCTCACGCCTCATTCATCTGAAAGGAAAATCATGAAAGTTTATTACGACAAAGACGCCGATCTTTCGATTATCAAAAAGAAAAAGGTCGCCATCATCGGCTACGGCTCGCAAGGGCACGCTCATGCGCTGAATCTGCAAGACTCCGGCGTAAAAGTCACCGTGGGTTTGCGCAAAGGCGGCGCTTCCTGGGATAAGGCAAAGAAGGCTGGCGTGAGCGTCAAAGAAGTCGGCGTCGCGGTTAAAGAAGCCGATGTCGTCATGATTCTGGTGCCAGATGAGTTACAACCCGCCGTGTACGAGCAAGAGATTGAACCCAACATCAAAAAAGGCGGCGTGCTGGCATTCGCCCACGGTTTCAATATTCATTTCGGTCAGATTACACCGCGTGCCGATTTAGACGTGATCATGATTGCGCCGAAGGGCCCGGGCCACTTGGTGCGTTCTACCTATAAGGCAGGCGGCGGCGTACCTTCGTTGATCGCGGTACATCAAGATACCTCGGGCAAGGCACTGAAAATTGCGCTGTCTTATTCCTGCGCCAACGGCGGCACCAAGGGCGGCGTGATCGAGACGAATTTCCGCGAAGAATGCGAGACCGATTTGTTTGGCGAGCAAGCCGTGTTATGCGGCGGTGCGGTGGAATTGGTGAAAATGGGATTCGAGACGCTGGTGGAAGGCGGCTACGCGCCGGAGATGGCGTATTTCGAATGCTTGCACGAGTTGAAGTTGATCGTGGATCTCATGTACGAAGGCGGTATCGCCAATATGAATTACTCCATCTCCAATAACGCCGAATATGGTGAATACGTGACCGGCCCCAAAGTCATCAACGAACAATCCAAGCAAGCGATGCGCGAAGCGCTGGCCAATATTCAGAATGGCCAGTACGCCAAAAACTTCATCCTCGAAGGCCGCTTGAATTACCCCGAGATGACCGCGCGCCGGCGTTTGAACGCCGAGCACCCGATCGAAATCGTGGGCGCAAAGCTGCGCTCCATGATGCCGTGGATTTCCAAGAACAAATTGGTTGATCAAAGCAAGAACTAAATATCGTAAGCGCGAAGGCACGGAGGCGTTGAGGCAATCTCAACCTCTCTGTGCCTTTGTCTAGGTATCCGCATTTGAAAAAATATCCCCATCCCATTATTGCCCGTGAGGGCTGGCCCTTTCTTGCTGGCTCTTTGCTTATTGCGTTACTGCTCCATTTACTTGTGGGTAAGTGGGCGGCACTCCCAATGTGGCTATTTAGCGTGTTCGTGCTGCAATTTTTCCGCGACCCGCCACGCACGCCGCACAGCACCGATGCCAATGCGGTGATCTCGCCTGCCGATGGCCGGGTGGTCGTCGTGGAGCAAACCACCGATCCGTATCGCAATACGCCGGCGTTAAAAATTAGCGTCTTTATGAACGTGTTCAACGCGCACTCGCAGCGCAGCCCGGTGACGGGCGTAGTGGAGGAAATACGTTATTTCCCCGGCGCGTTTCTTAATGCGGCGCTCTCTAAAGCCTCACTGGAAAATGAGCGCAACGCGATGCTGATGCAACTCGATTCCGGTGTGTCGATTACCGTCGTGCAAGTCGCTGGTCTGATTGCGCGCCGCATTTTGTGTTATGCCAAGCCGAGGCAAAAACTCCAAGTGGGTGAGCGCTATGGCTTCATCCGCTTCGGCTCCCGGCTCGACGTTTACCTGCCGCCCGCGGCCCACGCCGCCGTGGCAATTGGTGACAAGGTATCGGCGGGGGCCAGCGTTCTGGCGCGGCTGTCTTAGCCGTGCCTGGCCAAGACCGGCATGATGTGATTTAATCCCAACGCCATGCAATATCCTCACAAACCCTTGATTGACCAAAATCTGCGCAAGAAGGGCATTTATTTGCTGCCCAACTTGATCACGACCTCCGCTTTGTTTGCCGGCTTTTATGCCATTGTACAGGCCATGGGCGGGCATTATGACCAGGCCTCGGCTGCCATTTTTGTCGCTATGGTGTTGGATGGTCTAGATGGCCGCGTGGCGCGGGCTACCCATACCCAAAGCCCATTCGGCGCTGAATTTGATAGCCTGTCGGATATGGTCTCGTTCGGTGTGGCGCCGGCACTGGTAGTCTACGTTTGGGCCTTGCAAGGCATGGGCAAGCTGGGCTGGATCGGCGCGTTTATTTTTTGCGTCGGCGCGGCCTTGCGTCTGGCGCGTTTCAATACCCGGCTCGATGTCGCAGATAAGCGCTATTTCCAAGGCTTACCCAGTCCCTCGGCGGCGGCAGTGGTAGCGGGCTTGGTGTGGGTGCTTGACGATTACGGTATTGTAGGCAAAGACGTCTCCTGGCTAGCCTGGGGGGTGACGATTTTTGCCGGCCTCACCATGGTGTCCAATATTCGCTACTACAGTTTCAAAGAGATCAATATGAAAAAGAGCATCCCCTTTGTGGCGCTGCTGTTGATTATTCTTGGTTTCGCTTTGCTTACCTACAAGCCGCCGCAAGTGTTGTTCCTATCCTTCGTCGCCTATGCTTTGTCGGGTTATGTGATGTGGGCATTTAGCTTCCGGAAGAAACGCACCAAGCCGCCGGTCGAATAGTGCTGCTTGCATGACCTGAAAAAAACCGATATATTCACCTCATGTTCGCTTTTACCCGTAATCAATTTGTTTCCTACCTGGCCAACGTTCTGCTGGCCAGTCTGCTGCTGCGCGTCGCGCGCTAACACTTCTACCTCACCCCCTGTTGTTGTTTTGAGCGGATCGGCTAGACTGCCGGTCTAATTGAATTTTTTCGTGCTGCTATGCATGGCGCGAAACACATGGAGCTGACCATGAAAGACCATTTAATTATTTTTGACACCACCTTGCGCGACGGCGAGCAGAGTCCCGGCGCATCCATGACCAAAGAAGAAAAAGTCCGCATCGCGAAGCAATTGGAGCGCATGAAAGTGGACATCATCGAAGCCGGCTTCCCAGCCGCTTCCAATGGCGATTTCGAATCGGTGAAAGCGGTCGCCAGCGTGATTAAGGACAGCACCGTCTGCGGCCTGGCGCGTGCCTTGGAGCGCGATATCGACCGCGCGGGCGAAGCGATTCAAGGCGCCGCCTCCGGCCGCATTCATACCTTTCTTGCGACCAGCCCGATCCACATGGAAAAGAAGCTACGCATGACGCCGGATCAAGTCGTCGAGCAAGCGGTGAAGGCGGTGCACTGGGCGCGCAAGTGGACCGACAACGTGGAGTTTTCGCCCGAGGATGCGGGCCGCTCCGAGTTGGATTTTCTGTGCCGCGTGCTGGAAGCGGTGATTGCCGCCGGCGCCACTACGGTAAACATCCCCGATACCGTCGGCTACAACATGCCGCAGCAATTCGGCGAGTTGATCCGCAATTTGCGCGAACGCGTGCCGAATTCGGACAAGGCCGTGTTCTCGGTGCATTGTCACAACGACTTGGGGCTCGCGGTGGCGAATTCGCTGTCCGCTGTGCTCAATGGCGCGCGCCAAGTGGAGTGCACCATCAACGGCCTCGGCGAGCGGGCCGGGAATGCCGCGCTGGAAGAAATCGTGATGACGGTGCGCACGCGCCAAGATGTGTTTACCTGCGACACCGGGATCGATACCACGCAAATCGTGTCTGCCTCGCGTTTGGTGTCGGGCATTACCGGCTTCGCGGTGCAACCGAACAAGGCCATCGTCGGCGCCAATGCGTTCGCACACGAATCGGGCATCCATCAGGATGGCGTGCTCAAGCATCGCCAAACGTATGAAATCATGCGCGCCGAAGACGTGGGCTGGAGCGCCAACAAAATGGTGTTGGGAAAACACTCCGGCCGCAACGCGTTTCGCACGCGCTTGCAGGAGATCGGCATCGAGTTGGAATCGGAAGAGGCGGTGAACGCGGCGTTCGCGCGCTTTAAAGAGTTGGCCGATAAGAAGCACGAAATTTTCGACGACGATTTGCAGGCTTTGGTGAGCGACGAAGCACAGGCGCAAGAGCAAGAAGTATACAAACTGGTGTCGCTCAAAGTCTGTTCCGAAACCGGCGAAACGCCGCATGCGAACATCGTGCTGGCGGAGCAGGGCGCGGAGAAACAGGCGCGCGCGACAGGCGGCGGCCCGGTCGATGCCTCGTTCAAGGCGATCGAAATCATCGTCAATAGCGGCGCGGAATTGTTGCTGTATTCGGTGAACAACATCACCAGCGGCACTGATGCGCAAGGGGAAGTCACTGTGCGCCTGTCGCGCGGCGGGCGCATCGTCAATGGTCAGGGCGCGGATACCGATATCGTGGTGGCCTCGGCCAAGGCCTATTTGCATGCGCTGAACAAGCTGCATTCCAAACTGGAGCGGGCGCATCCCCAGGTATAATGGGCGCTCACTCAAGGATAAGCGGATGCAGACGGCGACCAACGATTATTTAGTTATCACCGCCGCCGGCGAGGACCAAGTGGGCCTCGTCGAGCGGTTCTCCAGCAAAATTACCGAGACCGGCTGCAATATGGAGCAAAGCCGCATGTCAGTGCTGGGTGGCCAATTCGCCATCCTAGTGCTGGTGTCGGGGCCGTGGAATGCGCTGTCAAAATTAGAGAGCCAACTCGAAGCGCTGGGCGTGCAATTGGGCCTCAGCATGGTGGCGAAGCGTACCCGCGCGCGCGAGTTGAGCCAGCCGGTACTGCCTTATCATGTGGAAGTGGTCGCACTGGATCATCCCGGTATTGTGCATAACCTGGCGAAATTCTTCGCGCGCTATGGCATCAATATCGAAGAACTCGCCACCGACACCTATCCTGCGCCGCATACCGGCACGCAAATGTTTTCGGTGCAGATGGAAGTGGGCGTGCCCGGCCCCACGCACATCCCCACTCTGCGCGGAGAGTTCTTTGATTATTGCGACGACCTGAATTTAGACGCCACGTTTGAACCCTCACGCGCATAGCGCGGCGCATTTTTTTTCACCCCATGCCGAGGATCATCCCGATGAATACGCCCGACGACGAATCCTCGCCCTTCGATCAAGCCGCGATGTCGGTGGTCGAATTGGGCAACCAGATTTTAGACCAGAATAAAGATGCCGACCCCTGGGATGTCGCCTCCGGCCTGTTTGCGGGCGCGATCCAATTTTGGTTATTCACGCATCAACCTTGCGCCGATCCGTTTTGTGAATCTTGCGCCGAAGTGGCGACCGCCGAACACCGCATGAAGCTACTTGGCGATGAGCTGCGCGAATTTGCGGAAGAAAGCGACTATTACCATACGCCCACCGACAGCAACGCCGGCACCGCATAACCTTAGCCTGTGACGGCATCCCGCTTCTCTTTTTTGTTTTCTTGCTTTTGGTTGCTCTGCGGCGCCGCGTATGCGGACCAGCCTGCCCCCGTCGTATTGATCGCAGGCGATGTCGCACAATGCGATGTGCCGGGCGCGCAACTGACCGCACAGCTCATCAAATCGCTACCGTATGCGGTGCTGGCGGTAGGCGATCTGGCCTACCCCAGTGGCACGCCAGAAGAATTTGCACGTTGTTATGAGCCGACCTGGGGTGCATTTAAAGCGCGCACTTATCCTGCGCCCGGCAACCACGACTACCGCACGCCTGGCGCCAAAGGGTACTTCGATTATTTTGGCGCGCGCGCCGGTGATCGCAACAAAGGTTATTACAGTTTCGATATCGGCCAATGGCACATCGTGTCGCTCAACAGCAATCGCGAACTGGAACCCGGCTCGCCGCAAATGGTTTGGCTCGCGGCGGATTTGCAGCAGCATCGCCAGGCCTGTGTCCTTGCGTACTGGCATCACCCGCGCTTTTCTTCCGGGCCGCATGGCGATGATGTGCGGCTACAAGCGATCTGGGCCTTGTTGTATCAGCAGGGCGTGAGTGTGGTGCTGGCCGGGCACGATCACGATTACGAACGCTTTACGCCGATGAATGAAATGGGTGAGCGCGATGCGGTGCGCGGTATTCGATCTTTCGTTGCCGGTACCGGTGGTGCGCAACACTATAGCTTAGGGCAACGCCATTTACTGAGCGAGGTATGGCACGGCGACAGTTGGGGCGTGCTGAAATTGACTTTGGGTGCGCACAGCTATGCGTGGGAATTTCTTCCTGTGGCGGGGAGTATTTTCCACGATGCAGGCAGCGCACAGTGTGTGCAGCGTTGAGCTTGTGCTTGCTGCGCGATGTCAGCGTTGCCATAATGAATCTATCTTATAGAGAACGGAATCTTTCCCCATGAAAGGTCTCCACCTGGAACAAAACGAGGTAGTGAATGAACGCTATGCGGTCATTTACGCACCTGGCCGTAACCGTAAACGTTTCTCCGAGAACTGCGTGTATGTCAAAGTGTCGGAACAAGACGCACGCGACGCGGGAGATCGGGAAAAAGGTTTGTTTCCCGCGATCGTCATCGGTCCATCGCGTTCTTCAGAAGGATTTCGATTGTATTATCTGCGCGCCTGGCTCGACTAGATTAGTCTTGGTACTCGTACCGATACTGCCTCGCAGGTGACGCAAAATGCGACAAGCCGATGTGTTTTTGACACCGCTGAGCGCTTTGCATTTCCCCCGGTTTATAGCTTGCAACACACACCGTAAGATATTCTCCTGATATCCCTGGCTATTTTCGCCAATTAAAACGCCCCATTTAGGCTAAGTCATTAGCCGTACCTGGCTCCGTAGCAATAGGCATCGTTTTTGCAGCATGGTGCCCCTAATAACTCGGCACATTGAATGACGCCGTGGGAGCCATGCCCTCATGTATCGCCCTTCTCTTAGACAGATTCTGATCACCGCGTTTGTAGTGGTGTGTGCTTTACCCATCCTGATACTCGCGGGGTGGATGTACTCCGGTGTGAAGAGCCATACGCTACAAGAGGCGCAAGACAAGAACCAAATTTTATCGCAGAATCTTGCGACGCCCATCCATACCTATCTCGCTAGTGCGCGTCAGACGCTAGCAATTTTCAATGTGCTGATCACGCACGCTGACGACCCGAATTTGATGGTGGCGGTGGCAGCGCGCCAAAATAATTTTGATACCGTACTCTTTCTATCGCGGGACGGCATTATCCGGCGCTGGCCAGAAACGGCAGCGTATTATTCTGCCACAGGCGATGCAGCGCTCCTGGCCCAAGCTCAGCCGCTTTTCGCATTGAAGCGAGAGACGCATAGCGGCGTGATGCATAACCCGTATACCGGCGCGCCGACAGTGCTCTTCCTGCAGCCGGTGCCGAGCGGCTACGTGATCGGTTTGCTGAATCTCAAACCGATCATGGAACTGGGCCGCCGCATTAAATTCGGTGAGCACGGTCATGCGGCGATTACGGATCAATACGGCCGCTTAGTTCTGCACCCGAATGGTCGCTGGGTAGATGAAATGCGCAGCTTGGCCGATTGGCCCATCATCCAAGCCGGTATGCGCGGTGAAACGGGTGTTGCCACCTTCTATTCACCTTTTATCAAGCAAGACATGGTGGCGGGATACGCTGCCGTGCCCGAGTTCAACTGGGTCGTGATCACGCCCCAGCCGCTCGCCGAATTTCAGCAACGCGCTTATGCAACGCTGCGTAAAGCGGCTTGGGTTGCCGCAGGCAGCTTGCTAGTCGCTTTGTTATTAGCCGTAGCGGTTTCTTGCTGGGTGACGCATCCGATTGTAGTGTTGGCCAATATGGTCAAGCGCTTACCGCTAACCGCTTACCAAGCTGATTTCCATGAACTGGGGAAGCTGGCGCCGCGCGAGCTGGACATGCTGCAGCACAGCAGCGCACATATGGCACGGGAAATTCGCTCCGCTATCAAATTGCGCGACAACTTGAATTTTGAACTCAAACATCAAGTGGATTACGCTACCAAGGGCTTGCTCGAGGCGAATGCTAAGCTCGCGACCCAAGTGTTTATCGACGACTTAACCAAACTCAACAACCGGCGCGCCTTGTGGCAGCGCGTATCGGATATGGAACAGTCGAATCCAGATAGCTATTCGCCCGTGCAAGTTCTGTTGTTCGACCTGGATAATTTTAAAGAGATCAACGACACCTACGGGCATGCGGGCGGTGACCAAGTGCTGAGTCACGTCGCCGCGGTGATCGACGGCGAAACCAGAGAAGGCGATTTCGTGGTGCGCTATGGCGGTGACGAATTCTTGATCGTCATGCGCCATTGTTTGGCGGCAACGGCGCAGCAGCGTGCGGAGGCAATCCGGGACGCGGTCTTGTCCAAACCGATCGTTATAGATGGCCGGCCGGTCGTGATCACCATGAGTGTCGGCATCGCCGAATCCGAGTCGCGTCTGTCGCGCCCCTCGTTCACCGAACTGCTCAAGGCTGCCGATCAAGCCATGTATGTAGCAAAGCGCCAAGGCCGCAATCGCATCTATCTGGTGAAAGAACACTAGGGCAGTAGGCTTGCTATACCTGGTGCCATTCGTCGAGTGACCAATAGCGCAAATAGTTTTTCGTACCCCAGCGTAGTGGATGCGGCCCGGATTGGGCTGCGCTCGCGATCCCGTGCAGCGTAGAGTTGCCCAGCAGCGGCTGCCCCTCGCGGTAGGGAATCGTCGAAAGCCGAATCAGCCACGGTGCATCGCCCGCGGGGCGCGTGCCAAACGAAATTTCAAAATCCAGCAATTCGATGAGTTGCGCGCGATCCAGCCCCTTACATTCGGCCAGTACCGCCAGTGACTCTGCTTGCTGCGTAAACACCACACGATCGCGCACAAACAAAAAATAATCGCCGATGACCAACAGATAGCCTTTGCGTTGATCGTCGCTGTCTTGCCCAATGCCTGCATCTTGAAAGCGTAGCGCCACGATTTCTTGCTGCGCATCCGCCATTAAATCCCAGACACAGGCATCGCGGCCATCCAGCGTTGCATCCGCGAGCCGCATACCATCGCGTTGCATGCGTCGCAGATAAGGCTCGCCGCGGCGCGGTAGATAATCGATCTGGCGGCGGCGGTGCAGGATGTCTCCCTGCGCGATACACGCGCCCGCGACACCGCCCTGGTGCGCAAGGCACATTAATTCGGCATCGCTTAAATCTGCCCACGATTGCCGCCCTGAAAAATCCGGACGATTCGCGGGAATAGTCAGACTGGCATGCAAGCGGTGGCTTTGCAGCCAGAAGGCACGCTCGGCGTTCGAGCGTTTGCGCCATGCACCCACATAGGATTCAGGAACATCGGTGTTGTTGATCGGCAGTGTGTCATACATGGGCGTTATTCTTAAAAAAACAATTGAATGATGCAGTAGTAGGAGCGAGGCATGCCTCGCCCCAGCCAATGGCCGCCGCTCACCCGGCGAGTGCTTGCCAGAACACCTCAATCCTCAATCCGCTCTGGTGATCGCACTTGGGATTTATCGGGAGGTGCCCTAAATTTTAGTGTAAATGGGTTTTTGTTTAACCTTGAGGTAACCAGCAAGCGAACTGGGTAATAAACCGGTTTAGCACGGCTTTCCCATGACCCCTTACTGTACTTACTGTGCTTGCTGCGTGCCTTGCTGCATGTACCGGTTAGCCCTTTGTAAGCAGAATGTTGACACCCAGCGTTCGTTTCTCGTCTGAACCACCTTTGTCAATGTAGCGAGCGATTTCCTCAGCCACCTCCGCGTTTAGATACCCGATCTGAACTTCGCTGGTGAAAAAAATGAATGCTCGAGCCAAAATCCAGACCGCGACAGCATTCTTATCGTAAGGATTTTGCGGCTCACGCTTCAGAATCAATTGCATTCCGGACTTACAAAATACATGAATATACTTTTGCCGCGATCCACCGTTCGGATTCGCTGCGGTTACGCCCGCTACTTTGACAAAGGTGGTTCAGACGAGAAACGAACGCTGGGTGTCAACATTCTGCTTACAAAGGGCTAACCGGTACATGCAGCAAGGCACGCAGCAAGCACAGTAAGTACAGTAAGGGGTCAT
>JANYAU010000132.1 GCA_025361165.1 Betaproteobacteria bacterium
CATCACCACGACGTCGTGCGAGGCTTTTTCCAGTTTCTGCACCCGGCACGGGATGGTTTTGATCTGAATATCCTTGGCCGCACCCACTTCGCGGCATTCGATCACCAGATCACTCAACGGCGTAGCACAACAAAATAAGGCCAGCCCCTGGGCTTTCTCTTCTTCTGTGAGGGTCGTGTCCTGATGGTCGCCGTAATCCACTTGCCCGGCGACGATCTTGCCCTTGCACGAACCGCAAGCGCCATTGCGGCAACCATAGGGCAGCGTAAAACCCTCGCGTAACGCGCCTTCCAGCACGGTTTCGTCGGCTTCTGCGGTATAAGTATGACCGCTCGGCTGAATGGTGATTTGAAACGGCATGACTATTCCTTATAATCCTAGGTCCATCCTAGAAGTTTTTACGCTATGCGGCGATTACTGATCATCGGTTGTGGCGACGTGGCCTTGCGTACGGTGGCGCGGCTGCTGCCCGCCTTCCACATTTATGCGCTGACGCGTAGCCCGGCCCGCGCCCAAGATTTGCGCTGCCTTGGCATCACGCCCATTGTCGGCGATCTCGACCAGCCGGAAAGCCTCACGAAACTGGCGGGGCTGGCGCACTGCGTGATGCATTTCGCACCGCCGCAAAACAGCGGCGATATCGATCAGCGCACCCACCGCTTACTCGCCGCCCTGGACAAGGGCGAGATGTTACCACAGCGCCTGGTCTACATCAGCACCACTGGCGTGTATGGTCATTGCGCCGGAAACTGGGTGGATGAAACCCATCGCACGCAGCCCGCGACGCCACGCGCTAAGCGCCGTTTGTCGGCAGAAAGCCAATTGCGCGAGTGGGGGATTAGGCGTGGGATTACGGTTTCGATTTTGCGCGTGCCGGGCATCTACGCCCAAAATCGTCTACCCTTGCAACGCTTGAAAAACGGCACGCCGACATTGATCGCAGCCGAAGACAGTTATACCAATCACGTGCACGCCGAGGATTTAGCGCGCATGGCCGCCGCCGCCATTTATCGCGGCAAGCCGGGACGGGTGTACAACGCCGCGGACGATTCCAACATCAAAATGGGCGACTGGTTCGACCTCTTGGCCACGCGCCACAACTTGCCCAAACCCAAACGCATCACCCGTGCCGAAGCCCAAACCCAGCTGCCGGAAAATTTACTGTCCTTCCTCAACGAATCGCGGCGGGTTTCGAATCAGCGCATGAAACGGGAGTTGCGCGTGAAGCTGACCTACCCCGATGTGGATGCGGGAACGCGCTAAACAAAAGCGTGGCCACGCAAGCCGAGAATATTCTTCCCGGCTCGGCAACGCTTAATGTCGATCGTGTCGCGCAAACTGATCGTCAAACACCTTCTGCTGTTCCGGTGTTAATACCGCGTAGAACGTCTGCACGGCACTGACTCGTGCTCCCATGCGCGCTTCACGCTCCCGCATTTGGGCCAACATCTTCTCCATCCGTTGCGGCGCATGCAAAGACGATAGTTCCGCACGATCCGGCTTACCCCAATTACCTGCGGGTGTCATCTTTTCGCTAAAAGCTTTCCATGCGGATTCTTGTTCCGCATTAAGCTTCAGTTTGGCATGCAACTCAGTCTGGCGCTTTTGTATCATGGCGCTCATTTTCGCGGCATCGCGATGTTGGGCGTGACACTCGCTTTGCTTGGCGAAAACCGGTAGCGCGATAGCAGCAATACCGGCGGTCGCCATGCCAATTAGCGCAAGTTTACGAAAGTTGTTCATACAGAATGCTCCAAAGTTAAGTGCGATTTGCACGCTGACCATTGCAGCATTCGCGCGTATCTGGCGTATGTTGATTTTGTATCCTTATTTGTCTATTTCACGCTTTGATACCTGCCGCTACAATTGGGCACGCCCCTCTTGCTTCGGTTTTAGGATAATCGCCGTATGGATACCCTGCCCTCGATTTTGATTGTCGACGACGATCGCGAGATTCGAACCTTGCTCGCCGAATATTTGGAAAGCAATGGCTTTCGCGCCCTGGCGGCGGCCGACGGCGCGGGTATGCGGCGGATTCTGGATAGCAGCCACGTCGATCTCATCGTGCTCGATCTGACACTGCCGGGAGAAGATGGCCTCACCCTGTGCCGTACCTTGCGCGCCAGCTCCAACTTGCCGGTGATTATGCTCACAGCGCGCGGCGAACCGCTGGATCGCATTCTCGGCCTGGAGATGGGCGCCGACGACTACGTGGCCAAGCCTTTCGAGCCGCGCGAACTCACTGCGCGCATTCGTAATGTCTTACGTCGCACCCAAGCATTGCCGCCGAGCCTGGCGCTTCCCCTAGCCAAACGCATGGCCTTCGCCGGTTGGCATTTTGATTTAGTCGCGCGTCACCTGCTCAGTCCGCAAGGCATGGTGGTGATGCTTTCGGGCGCGGAATTTCGCTTGCTGCAAGTTTTTCTGGATCATCCCCACCGCGTCTTAAACCGCGATCAGTTGTTGAATCTCACTAAAGGCCGCGACGCCGATCCCTTTGATCGTTCCATTGATTTGCAAGTGAGCCGCCTGCGCCAAAAATTGGGTGATGATGCCAAAGCGCCCCTGCTGCTCAAGACCGTGCGCAATGAAGGCTATGTACTCGCGGCAACAGTGACGACGGAGAGCTAAGCTGAAAACTTTTTTTACTTCAATGGTGGGGCGTGTGTTTCTGCTGCTGGTCGGCGGCATCCTCGCTTCCGCCTCGCTGACGCTGTTCCTCGCGGAACGCGACCGGCAGGAATTTGTCACGCAGATGCGTACCCTGCACGCCGCCGAACGTATCGAACAACTGGTGCGTACGCTCGACGCGCTGCCGGCAACAGCGCGCACGCCTATTCTTGGCGTCGCCAATCGGGACGGTCTCGGCGTGGAGATCAAACCGACTGAAACGAATAATGGCGTAGCGGATAGCGCGCTCGCTGCTGCTTTACGCGACCGACTCGGCCCCGATCGCCCCCTCACCGCGAGCCAAACACCGTGCGAGACACGGCCCAGGATAAATTCCGTCGAACCCCTTTGCCGCTCAGTATTTCTTACCTTGGGCGACGGCACGCCGCTGCATCTTATTTTACAGCCCCGGCGTGACCGGCCTGCCACATTGGCCAGGCCGCGCTGGCGCATTTACGCTACCTTGTTCGCTGCTTCGCTCGGCCTGCTGGCCTATGCAGTGGCCCGCATGGCAACCCAACCGCTGCGGCAGTTAGCGCAAGCGGCGACCGAGTTGGGCGCCAATATCGAACGCCCGCCGCTGCCAATACGCGGTCCCAGCGAAGTACGCTATGCGGCATCCGCCTTTAATACCATGCAAGAACAACTGCGCCGCTATCTTCAGGAGCGCACGCAAATGCTCGCGGCCATTTCACATGATCTGCAAACGCCGCTCACGCGTATGCGCCTACGCATAGAAAAAGTGTCTGATCTGACGTTGCGCGGCAAACTGGCGGACGATCTCTCCGCCATGCAAGACACGATCCGCGATGGGCTCGACCTTGCACACAGCATGCATTCGCTCGAACCCACCCAGCGCACAGATTTCGATTCGATCCTGGATAGTGTGTGCGCCGATGCAGTGGATGCCGGGCAAAACGTCAGCTTGCACGGCGTGACCGGCGCGTCCATTAGCGCACGGCCCAGCGCTATGCGGCGTTGTCTGACGAACTTAATCGACAATGCGGTAAAGTATGGCGCATACGCGCAGGTCACTGTTAGCCTCGGGACTGAGCATGTGGTCGTGCGCGTGCGCGACGGTGGGCCGGGCATCCCCGAAAATCAATTGCAATCCGTATTCACGCCTTTTTTTCGGCTCGAGAATTCGCGCTCGCGCGATACCGGCGGCACCGGAATCGGCCTCACGATCGCGCGCAACATCGCCGAAAAACACGGCGGGACACTTTATCTTCGGAACCATTCAGAGGGCGGCTTGGAGGCGATACTGGAATTACCCTTGAGTTGATCGCCGGGTGCGCGTGTTAGGACGCAACGCGTCCCGACGCTTTTCAAAATGAACTATTAAGTGCCGCGACACATCGAATTTTCGGCTGAGCGCTGCACACAAAAGCAGCGAAAAAGGTATACCTTGATGACTAAAAAAAACACGCTATGGATCACCTTGCTGATAGCGCTTGCTGTAATCGGCATCGTCGTCTACTCCACCCGGCAACACGACCCCGCCGCAGTCAACGCGCAAACCAAGGGTAAGCGCGGCGACCCTAACCGGGCCACACCCGTGCAAGCAGCGCCAGTCACGCTTGGGGATATGGATATCGTGCTGAATGCTTTGGGTACTGTGAGCGCCAGCAACACAGTTACGGTCAGAAGCCGCGTCGATGGGCAATTGATCCGGCTGACATTCCGCGAGGGGCAGATGGTCAAGGCGGGCGAGGTATTGGCTGAGATCGATCCGCGCCCGTTTCAAGCCCAGTTCGATCAAATGCAGGGGCAGCTTGCGCGCGACGAAGCGCAACTCCTCAATGCAAAACTCGATTTAAGCCGGTATCAAGGCTTACTCGCCCAGGATTCGATCGCGAAACAACAAGTCGATGCACAAGCTGCACTCGTGCGCCAATACCAAGGGACGGTGCAAGCGGATCAGGCGCAAGTCGCCACGGCCAAATTGCAACTCACTTATGCCAAGGTCGCTGCACCCATTTCCGGGCGCTTGGGTTTGCGCCAAATCGACGCCGGAAACATTGTGCACGCCAGCGATGCAAATGGCCTGGTGGTGATTACGCAGACTCAACCCATCGCCGCGGTGTTCTCGATTCCCTCCGATAATCTGCCCGCGGTAGCGGCGCAGTTACAGGCCGGGAAAAAATTGGCCGTCGAGGCATGGGATCGTGCCGGACAAAAAAAATTAGCCGCCGGTAGCTTGCTGACGGTGGATAACCAAATCGATCCCGCCACGGGAACGGTAAAACTCAAAGCCGAGTTCGGCAACCAAGAAAACACCCTGTTCCCCAACCAGTTCGTGAATATTCATTTACGGGTCGAAACCCGGCATGGTGTGACACTGGCGCCGACGGCGGCAATTCAGCGCGGTACACCGGGCACTTTTGTTTATGTCGTGAAAGACGGTCGTTCGGTCGAACTGCGGCCGGTTACCTTGGGTCAAGTGAGCGCCGACCAGGTGGCGATAGAAAAAGGCTTAAGGCCCGGAGAACAAATCGTCATCGATGGCGCCGATAAGCTGCGGCAAGGCGCGAAAGTAGAAGTGGTGGCACCGACTAAGCCCGGTGGCGAGAGTAATCGCAAACGCGCCAGAGTTCGCGGCGACCCGAACAACGCTGGTCCGGGCGCGAGCCGCAAGGGCAATCCATGAATCCATCCGGGCCGTTTATCCAGCGGCCAGTCGCGACCTCGCTGTTGATGGTCGCGATTCTGTTGGCGGGTATTATTGCTTACCGTTTCTTGCCGGTTTCCGCGCTGCCGGAAGTCGATTATCCGACCATACAAGTGACCACGCTCTACCCCGGCGCGAGTCCGGACGTCACCACTTCCTCCATTACCGCGCCGTTGGAGCGGCAGTTCGGGCAAATGCCGGGCTTGAATCAAATGTTGTCTACCAGCTCGGGCGGAGCCTCGGTCATCACCCTCCAGTTCGGACTCGAACTCAGCTTGGACGTGGCCGAACAAGAAGTGCAAGCGGCGATCAATGCAGCGACCTCCTTCTTGCCGCAAGATCTACCGATGCCGCCGATTTATAGCAAGGTGAATCCGGCGGATGCGCCCATCCTCACTTTGGCCATCACTTCCGCAACCTTGCCCTTACCCCAAGTCGAGGATTTGATCGACACGCGTTTAGCCCAAAAGTTGTCGCAGTTATCCGGCGTAGGCCTGGTCAGCATCGGTGGCGGCCAACGCCCGGCGGTGCGCATACAAGTGAATCCCACTGCGCTGTCGGCAAGCGGCTTGAACTTGGATGACGTCCGCACCAGTATCGGCAACGCCAATGTGAATATGGCGAAAGGCAGTTTCGATGGGCCGCTACGCGCGTCTACGCTCGACGCCAATGATCAGTTGAAATCAGCGGACGAATATCGCCAACTGATTATTGCCTACCGTAATGGCTCACCGATCCGGCTCAGCGATGTGGCAGATGTCATCGACGGCGCGGAGAACACGCGTTTGGCGGCATGGGCCAACACCACGCCGGCGGTGATTTTGAATGTGCAACGCCAACCCGGCGCGAATGTCATCGAAACCGTCGATCGCATTAAAAAAATGTTGCCGCAATTACAAGCGGCGATGCCGGCATCCGTCGAGGTGGCGTTGCTCACCGATCGCACCAGCACCATCCGCGCCTCGATCAAAGATGTGCAAATCGAGTTGATGGTGTCAATTGCGCTGGTGGTGATGGTGATTTTTCTTTTTCTGCGCAGCGCTTCCGCGACACTGATCCCCGCGGTGGCCGTCCCGCTTTCCTTAGTCGGCACGTTTGGCGTCATGCACCTCGCCGGGTTCAGCATCAATAATTTGACCTTGATGGCCATGACCATTGCCACCGGGTTTGTGGTGGATGACGCGATCGTGATGGTCGAAAATATTTCGCGCTATGTCGAAAGGGGCGAGCCACCGCTGCAAGCGGCTTTGAAAGGTGCGCGGCAAATTGGATTCACCATCATCTCGCTCACGGTTTCCTTGATTGCGGTGCTGATTCCCTTGCTCTTCATGGGCGACGTTATCGGCCGCTTGTTTCGCGAATTCGCGATCACGTTGGCGGTAGCGATCCTGATCTCGGCGCTGGTCTCGCTGACGCTGACGCCGATGATGTCGAGCAAGCTATTGCGCCGCTCATCCAGTACCGAACACGGTGCGTTTTATCGCCGCAGCGGCGCATTTTTCGATGCGCTCATTGCGCGCTATGGCGTGGCCTTAAATTGGGTGCTGGATCGCCAGCGCGCCACCTTGTGGGTCGCAGTGATGCTACTCGGCCTCACGGTACTCTTGTATGTGCTGATACCCAAGGGCTTCTTTCCGGTGCAGGATACCGGCGTGATCCAAGGCATTACCGAAGCCGCGCAGTCCAGCTCATTTGCGGCGATGGCGGAGCGGCAACAAGCCTTGGCCGACGTGGTGCTGCAAGATCCGGCGGTAGAAAGTCTGTCTTCCTTCATTGGCGTCGACGGCGTCAACACCACGCTCAATAGCGGCCGCATGCAAATCAATCTCAAACCCAAAGCAGAACGCAATGTGGATGCGGCGGGGGTGATCCGCCGGCTGCAATCGCAACTGGCGCAGGTGCCGGGCATTACGATGTATATGCAAGCGGTACAAGACTTGACCATCGAAGACCGGGTAAGTCGCACGCAATATCAGTTCAGCGTGCAAGACGCCAACCCGGCCGAATTGTCGGCATGGGTGCCGAAGCTGGTGGAACGTTTACGCCAACTGCCACAATTGACAGACGTCACCAGCGATTTACAAGACCAAGGGCTGCAGGCTTACCTTGAAATCGATCGCGACACCGCTGCGCGGCTGGGAATCACGCCCGCGGCAATCGATAACGCGCTGTATAACGCCTTCGGTCAACGCTTGATCTCGACCATCTTCACGCAATCGAATTTGTACCGGGTGGTGCTCGAAATTCAGCCGGCGTTTCAACAGGGACTGGAGGCGCTGAATAATATCTATCTCATAGCGAGTAATGGCAGCCATATCCCACTACTTTCTATCGCGCGCGTGACGGAAAAAACCACGCCGCTCGCGATCAACCATATCGGCCAGTTTCCCGCGGCCACCCTGTCCTTCAATCTTGCTCCCGGTGCGGCGCTGGGCGATGCAGTCAAGGCGATTCGCGACGCCGAACAAACACTCCAGCTACCCGCCAGCATCCAAACCAGTTTTCAGGGCGCTGCGCTGGCGTTCCAAGCCTCGCTCAGCAATACCTTGTTTTTGCTGCTGGCGGCGATAGTCACTATGTATATTGTGCTGGGTGTGTTGTATGAGAGTTATATCCATCCCATCACGATTCTTTCCACCCTGCCTTCCGCCGGCGTCGGCGCCTTACTGGCCTTAATGCTTACGCACACTGCGCTCGGCGTAATGGCCATCATCGGCATTATTTTGTTGATCGGCATCGTCAAGAAGAACGCGATTATGATGATCGATTTCGCCTTGCAAGCCGAACGCGAGCAGGGCAAAGCGCCGCGCGAAGCAATCTATGAAGCGTGCTTGCTCAGACTGCGCCCGATTTTGATGACGACGCTGGCGGCGTTGTTAGCGGCGCTACCGTTAATGCTCGGCAACGGCGTTGGCTCTGAGTTGCGTAATCCTCTGGGCATTACCATGGTTGGCGGCCTGCTGGTCAGTCAGGTACTCACTCTATTTACCACACCGGTCATTTACCTGGCTTTTGACCGATTGGCGCGCTGGACTGCGACCCGGCGCGCGCTCGGTTTTACCGCCCCTTAAGCTGCCGCCATGAATTTCTCCGCCGCTTTTATCACGCGTCCGGTCGCAACCACGCTGCTGGCTTTGGGCTTGATTCTTTCCGGCGTCTTGGCCTTCACGCTACTACCCGTGGCACCTCTGCCACAAGTCGATTTCCCGACGATCTCCATTCAAGCATCCCTACCCGGCGCCAGCCCAGACACCATGGCTTCCACCGTGGCCACGCCGCTCGAACGCTCGCTGGGCCGCATCGCCGGCGTGACTGAAATGACTTCATCCAGCTCGCTCGGCTCGACGCGCATCACTTTGCAATTCGATCTGGAACGCAACATCGATGGCGCAGCGCGCGATGTACAGGCCGCGATTAACGCGGCGCGCAGTTTGCTTCCCAGCGGTTTGCCGAGCAATCCCACTTACCGCAAAGTCAATCCGGCCGACGCGCCGATCATGGTGCTTTCGCTGACGTCTGAATCCATGACGCGCGGCCAGATGTACGATGCGGCATCGACTATCCTGGCGCAGAAACTGGCGCAGGTAGCAGGCATCGGCCAAGTCACGGTGGGCGGCAGTTCGCTGCCCGCGGTGCGGGTCGAACTCAACCCCAACGCGATGAGCAAATACAATCTCGGCGCAGAAGATGTGCGCAACGCCATCGTTGCCAACAACGTCAACCGGCCTAAAGGCGCACTCGAAGACGGGGTGCGGCATTGGCAGATCCTCGGCAACGATCAAGCCAGCAAGGCTGCCGAGTATTTACCGATCATTCTGGCCTACCGCAATGGCACGGCAGTGCGGCTCAGCGATATCGCCGAAGTCAATGACTCGGTACAGGACTTACATAATGCTGGGCTAGCCAATGGCAAACCTGCCGTACTGGTGATTTTAAACCGGCAACCGGGCGCCAACATTATTGAGACGGTGGACCGGGTAAAACGCTTACTGCCGCAATTGCGCGCATCGATTCCCGGCGCCATCGATTTGTCGCTGGCGATGGATCGCACGCCGACCATCCGCGCTGCACTACACGAAGTGGAACGCGCCCTCATGGCTTCGGTAATCCTGGTGGTGCTGGTGGTATTTTTATTTTTGCGCAATAGCCGCGCCGCATTGATTCCGAGTATCGCGGTGCCCATGTCACTGATAGGCACGTTTACCGTGATGTATTTATCGGGTTTTAGTTTAAACAATCTGTCGCTCATGGCCTTGGCCGTAGCGACCGGATTCGTCGTCGACGACGCGGTCGTGGTATTGGAAAACATCTCGCGCCACATCGAAAACGGCATGCCACCCGCCCAAGCGGCGTTGCAAGGCACGCGCGAAGTGGGCTTTACCGTTTTATCCATGAGCTTGTCGCTGATCGCGGTATTCATTCCCTTGCTTTTAATGGGCGGCATCATCGGCAGATTGTTTCACGAATTTGCCGTCACCCTTGCGGCAGCGGTACTCGTCTCTTTAGTTGTTTCGCTGACCGTGACGCCGATGCTGGCCGCGCGCTTATTACGGCCGCGTTCGCTTGCCCCGCCGGGGCGTTGGCAAGGCGCCGCCGAACGGAGTTTCGCGTCCGTGTCGCGCACTTATGAACGCTCGCTGCATTGGGCGCTCGCCCATGGCCGCATCATGATGTTGTTGTTGCTCGCAACCATTGCGCTCAACATCTATCTCTACATCATCATTCCCAAGGGCTTTTTTCCGCAACAAGACACCGGGCGGCTGATCGGTTTCATCCAAGCCGACCAGAGCAGCTCATTTCAATCGATGCGCGATAAGCTCAGCCAGTTCGTCGACGTGGTCAGGCGCGATCCGGCAGTAGACACCGTGGTTGGTTTCACCGGCGGCGGCCAACAAAATAGCGGCTTCATGTTTGTCGCGCTTAAGCCGCTGGCGGAGCGTTCTTTATCGGCAGATCAAGTCATCGGGCGGCTGCGCGGCAAACTCGCCCACGTCGCGGGCGCAAATCTGTTTCTGCAACCGGTGCAAGACATCCGCATGGGCGGGCGGGCCAGCAACGCGCAGTATCAATATACGCTGCAGGCAGACACGCTGGACGAGCTGCGCACCTGGGAACCGCGCATCCGCCAAAGTTTGAGTCAATTGCCGATTCTCACCGACGTCAACACCGACCAACAAGATAAAGGTTTGCAAACCGCCTTGATCATCGATCGCGATGCCGCCGCGCGGCTGGGCATTAGCACCAAACTTATCGACGCCACCCTAAATGATTTTTTCGGGCAACGTCAGGTGTCGACTATTTATAATCCTTTGAACCAATATCGCGTGGTGATGGAAGCAGCGCCGCAATATGGACAAAGCCCGGAAACACTAAAAAATATCTACATTATTGCCCCCGGCGGCGTGCAAGTGCCGCTCGCTGCGTTCAGCCACTACGCACCGAGCGCTACGCCACTTGCGGTCAATCACCAGGGACAATTCGCAGCGTCGACGATCTCCTTCAATCTGCCGCTAGGCGTCTCGCTTTCGCAAGCGACGCAAGCCATCGAGACGGCGATGCGTAACAACGGCGCGCCCACCAGTGTCCACGGCAGCTTCCAAGGTACTGCCAAAACCTTTCAGGCCTCGCTCGACAATCAGCCTTGGCTGATCCTGGGCGCATTGCTCGCTGTCTATATTGTGCTGGGGATGCTTTATGAGAGCTACGTTCATCCGCTAACGATTCTTTCCACCCTGCCTTCCGCGGGGGTGGGCGCACTGCTGGCGCTGCGTTTGTTTAACTTGGATTTCAGCATCATCGCGCTGATAGGCATTATTTTGCTGATAGGCATTGTGAAAAAGAACGCCATTATGATGATTGACGTGGCATTGGATGCGCAACGGAAAGACGGCATGAGTCCGCGCGACGCCATTTACCATGCAAGCATACTGCGCTTTCGCCCGATTCTCATGACGACACTGGCGGCGCTATTTGGCGCCTTGCCACTGGCCTTGGGTTCCGGTGACGGTTTCGAGTTGCGCCAGCCTTTGGGTATTTCGATTATTGGCGGCTTGCTATTGAGCCAGCTATTAACGCTTTACACCACGCCGGTGGTGTACCTTTACCTCGACCGTTTCCGGCGCTGGTGCTTACGCAGCGGGCGCGCAATCGCACCAGCGTTGCCTGCCAACCCGGTTTACGATACGCAGCCATAGCCACGCTGATTCCAGGAGCCGCAAGATGAACAAGCACAAAAATTGCGCTGTGGTACGCGCCACGATCATCCTGTTATTCGCCACGCTGGCGGGTTGCACGGTAGGGCCCGACTACGTTCGCCCGAGCATGGCAACGCCGGCCACCTACAAGGAAGGCGTAAATTGGAAAATCGCCGAGCCTCAGGATGAAATCGCGCGCGATAAATGGTGGGCGTTTTATGGCGATGCCTACTTAAACAGCTTGGTCGAGCAAGTTGCCATCTCCAACCAAAATATCAAAATCGCCGAAGCACAATACCGGCAGGCGCTGGCCTTGATTCAGCAATCCCAAGCGGGGCTTTTTCCGACTGTCACCGGTGGCGTTTCCGCCAACCGCGGACAAGCAGCGAGCAATACGAAAACAACTGGCGCTGTGAGCAACACCGACCGCGCCTCGCTTAGCGCCAGCTGGGAGTTAGACTTGTGGGGCGGCATTCGGCACACGGTGGAAGTCAACGAGTCGAGCGCCCAAGCAAGTGCGGCAGATTTGCAGTCCGCGCTGCTCAGCGCGCAAGCCGCCTTAGTCCAAGCGTATTTGCAACTGCGAGTGAACGAAGCGCAAGCGCGCTTACTGGAACAAACCGCGACGGCTTACACCCGCTCGCAAACCATTACCCAAAACCGTTATGCCGCGGGTGTGGCTGCGCGTATCGATGTTACGCAAGCCGATACCCAACTGAAATCAACGCAAGCGCAGTTGATCGATCTTGGCGTGCAACACGCGCAATTGGAACATGCCATTGCGATTCTACTGGGTAAGCCGCCGGCAGAATTTACGCTGGCGGCGTCCACTAGCGTGCCGTCTGTCCCGCGCATTCCCGCAGACCTACCCTCCGCGCTACTCGAACGCCGGCCCGATATTGCCGCAGCGGAGCGGCGTGTCGCCGCGGCCAATGCCCAAATCGGCGTGGCGCAAGCGGCGTATTTTCCCAGCTTGACGCTGAGCGCTTCCGGCGGATATCAGGGGCCGAGTTTCGCCAATCTATTAACCCTGCCCAACCGTTTTTGGTCGCTGGGTCCCGCACTCGTGGCAACGCTATTCGATGGCGGCGCGCGCTCGGCGCAAAAACAGCAGGCCATCGCCGCCTTTGATAAAAGCGTAGCAACTTATCGCCAGACCGTGCTTACCGGGTTTCAAGAAGTCGAGGATAATCTTGCCACGCTGCGCATCCTAGAACAGGAAGCGCAAGTGCAAGATCAAGCGGCACGCTCCGCCGCCGAGTCGGCGGCGATTGTGAACAATCAATATCAAGCTGGCACCGTCAGCTACTTAAATGTCGTGATCGCGCAAGCCACTTCTTTATCCGCCGAACGCAGCAGCTTAGATTTGACGAGTCGGCGGCTAGTCGCGAGTGTGGCTTTGCTCAAAGCAATGGGGGGCGGTTGGAGTGCAGACGCCATAAAATGATTTAAAGCGCAACGTGCTGTTGCCGGAACAGTCAAGCGCACGGATCAATCCTCGCGCCGATACTCGCCTTCAATGACATCGGTCCGTTTCACCGGGGGTCTTGGCACGCGGCGCGGCCAAATCAAAATCAACAGCGCGATCCCATCCGACACGACGCCCGGTAAGATCAATAACAGCCCTGCGAGCATTAGCCGCCCTGAGGTGAAGATCGCTTGAAACGGATCCTGCCCTTGTTGTAAAGCGCCCATCACGCGCCCGACCACGGCAAAGCGCTCTTCGCGTATCAATGTCACCCCGAGCAGCGTAGTACTAATGAACCAGAGCAGTAGCCACCAACCGATTTTCTGTGCCAATAACACCGCGACCCACAGTTCGAGCAGGGGAAAACCGAGTAAAATTGCGAAAAACAGCCAAGGAAGCATAGTCCACCTTATATGGAGGCGATTCTGGTTATTTCCAACCTACCCAACCGCGAGAGCGCGGAAAAGCTGGCGCAGTTGCTGGTCGAGCAGCGTCTGGCCGCGTGTGTCAATCTGCTCGCGCCATGTACCTCAGTGTACCGATGGCAGGGCATCGTGGAAACGGCAACTGAAATACCCGTACTGATTAAAACCACGCTTGAACGCTATCCGGCATTGGAATCGGCGATCCGCGCCAATCACCCGTACGAACTTCCGGAAATCATTGCAGTCTCACTCTCGGCCGGATTACCTGCCTATCTTGAGTGGCTCAAGACAGAAACCACTTTTTAACAAAAAATATAGCCTGGGTAGTATTCCGGCATCACACAGCGAGCTTACACATGAAAAAACTCCTCCTTGGTTTTATTGCGTTCTTGCTCCTTGCCCCACTATTTGGCCATGCGGTCGAAGAGGGCGATTTGCTCGAACCGGAAAAAGCCTTTGCGTTTTCGGCCACCGCGCTCGACGCTAATACGATCGAGGTGCGCTACCAAATTGCCGATGGCTATTACCTGTATCACCAAAAATTTAAGTTTGAAATCGAACCGAAAGAAATCACGCTAGGGACACCACAGATTCCACCAGGCAAAGTAAAACAAGACGATTTTTTCGGTAAAGTGGAAACCCATCGTGGCTTGCTCACGATCAAACTGCCGCTAAATCGTGGCAGCAACAGCCCGCAAGCCGTGACTTTGAAAGCGACCTCGCAAGGTTGCGCCGACGTGGGCGTGTGCTACCCGCCCCTCACGCAAACTGCGAAGCTGACCTTGGTTTCCGCCGCGGCGGCTGCGCCCGTCACCAAAATCGGTGGGGCACTCGCGGCGCTAAAAGACTTCGGTGTGAGTTTAAGCGGCGCAGGCGACGAACTGTTACCGCCGGAACAAGCCTTCAAGGTCGTCGTCAGCACGAAAGACGCCAACACGCTGCTGCTGACGCTCACGCCGAGCGCCAACGTTTATCTCTACCGCGACAAAATCAAAGTTGCGCTGCTCAACGCCAAAGGCGTTGCGATCGCCGGGGTAAAACTGCCCAAGGGCGAGGAAAAATCAGACCCCACGTTCGGTAAAACCGAGGTCTACCACCATGCGGTCACAGCGGAAATCGCTTTGAAGCGCGACACCGATTCGGCGCAGAAAATCGCCCTGCGTGTGGACTATCAAGGTTGCAACGAGAAAGTCGGTGTGTGTTATCCGCCGCTCAATAAGCGCTTTAATATAAATTTGCGTAGTGGCGTAGCGCAGATTGCTGCAGCGGCAGCGACACCGGAAAATGCGACGCCGACGGTGCCGGAAGCAAGCAAGCTCACGGCCATACCCGCAGCGACTGCAACTGCAACTGCACCCGAAGATGAAGAATCCAAAATTCTGCGCATTCTCAAAACCGGCAGCATATGGCTCATTATCGCTACCTTTTTTGTGATCGGGCTGGGCCTATCGCTCACGCCATGCGTGTTCCCGATGATCCCGATTCTCTCTGGCATTATTGCGGGGCAAGGCCAGCACATCACCAAGCTTAAGGGTTTCACGCTAGCTGCGGCCTATGTATTGGGCATGGCGGTCACCTACGCTATCGCCGGCGTGATCGCGGGTAAATCCGGCGCACTGCTTTCTACAGCACTGCAAAACCCCTGGGTGCTCGGCAGCTTCGCCCTCATGTTCGTGATTCTTGCATTTTCGATGTTCGGCTTCTTCGAATTACAAATGCCCAACTTCATCCAAAGCCGCTTGACCGAAAGCAGCAACAAAATGCATGGCGGCAAGCTGAGCGGCGTATTCGGCATGGGTATCTTATCCGCGCTGATCATCGGCCCCTGCGTGGCGGCGCCGCTCGCCGGTACGCTGCTGTTTATCAGTCAGACCGGCGACGGCTGGAAAGGCGGCTGGGCCTTATTCGCCATGGCGCTGGGCATGGGCGTGCCGTTGCTCGCAATGGGTATCGGCGGCGGCTCGCTCCTGCCGCGCGCCGGTGCGTGGATGAATGCGGTAAAAGGCTTCTTCGGCGTACTGTTACTCGGCGTCGCAATTTGGCTGATCTCGCCGGTCGTCACACCCCTGGTGCCGATGCTACTGTGGTCAGCGCTGTTGATTATCTCCGCGATTTACCTGCATGCACTCGACTCATTGCCGGCGAATGCGAGCGGCTTTAAGAAATTCTGGAAAGGCGTGGGCGTAATCGCGCTAGTGACTGGCTTAGCGCTGGCAATCGGCGCACTTTCCGGTAGCCGCGATCTATTGCAACCGCTCGCTGGTTTCCGCGGCGCCGCTACGGGAGGCGCAGTCGCAAGCGCCGAGCATGGGCTGAAGTTCGAACGCGTGAAGTCGGTGCAAGAACTGGATGCCCGCATCGCCGCCGCCAAAGGCAAAACGGTGATGCTCGATTTCTATGCCGACTGGTGCGTCTCGTGCAAGGAGATGGAACGCTTCACCTTCAATGATCCCAAAGTGCAAGCGCGGCTTAAGGACACGGTGCTACTGCAAGCGGATGTGACCGCCAACACCGATGCGGACAAGGCATTATTGAAACGCTTCCGCCTGTTCGGTCCACCGGGCATGATTTTCTTTGATCACAACGGCGTGGAGCAAAAATACCGCGTGATCGGCTATGAACCGCCGGAGAAATTCCTGCAAACCCTCGATAACGTGCTGAAGTAATGCGTAGCGGCTGGTTGCTTGCGAGCGCTGCCTTGCTCGCCCTGGCGATAGGTCTTGGCTTCGGTTTATGGAAAACCACGCCGGGTACGCCTGAAATTAGCCAAAATCGGCTTTATGCGATCAAATTCACCGATCTTGACGGCAAAATGCAGCAACTTGGCAACTGGCGCGGCAAGGTTCTGGTGCTGAACTTTTGGGCCACTTGGTGCCCGCCCTGCCGGGAAGAAATCCCCGATTTTGTTCAAGCCGATGCCGCCTTCCGCGACAAGGGTGTGGCCATTGTCGGCATTGCCTTGGATGAGCGCGGCCAAGTCCTTGATTTCGCCAAAACCTTTGGCATCCACTATCCCTTACTGCTGGGCGGAATGGATGCCTACGACTTGGCCGCCAAACTGGGCAATACCAGCAAGGGCATCCCGTTCACGGCCATCATCGATCGCCAGGGTAAAGTCGCTTATTTGGGCGTGGGTGCGGTGCGCAAAAAAGAACTCGAAAAAGCCCTGCTCCCCCTACTCTGACAGGACAAAAAAGCGTCGTTGTCAACCCACAAATTTCGGCTAATTTCGCCAATCTACTGGACAAAATCCGGCTATTTGCGGCAAACTTGCGCCCATGCTGACACAAGCCACCGCCCCCAAAGCGGCCAAAACGGGCACCGCTAAAGCGAGTGCCAGCGCCAAAAACAAAAAGAATATTCTGGTTCTCCACGGCCCTAACCTGAATCTGCTGGGCACTCGGGAACCGGAGCATTATGGCCGCGACACGCTGGCGCAGATCGACGCCCGGCTTAAGAAACGCGCATCCGGCGCCGGTGCGCGGCTGGAATCTTTCCAAAGTAACGCCGAAGCGGAACTGGTGGATCGCATTCACCGGGCAGCTAAAGACGGCGTCGACTTCATTCTCATCAACCCAGCGGCGTTCACCCACACCAGCGTCTCCTTGCGAGACGCCATTGCAGCGGTCGGCATCCCGTATATTGAAGTACATCTCTCCAATGTGTTCGCGCGCGAACCTTTCCGCCATCACTCGTATTTCTCCGACCTGGCGGTAGGTGTGATCAGCGGACTCGGCCCCCTGGGGTACGAACTCGCGCTCGATTACGCGCTTTCAAAATAAGCCTGAAGGAAAATCGCTATGGATTTACGTAAGCTGAAGAAGCTCATTGATCTCGTTGAAGAGTCCGGTATTGCCGAACTCGAGATTACCGAAGGCGAAGAAAAAGTCCGCATCACGCACCATACCGCGGGACAAAATGTGGTCTACGCCTCCTCTCCCATGCAACCCATGATGATGGCGCCGAGCGCACCTGCGGCGGTATCCGTCACGCCCGCCCCCCCGCCCGAGCCGGAAGGCCATGCAGTCAAATCACCGATGGTAGGCACCTTCTACCGCTCGCCGTCACCTGGCACTAAGGTGTTCGTGGAAGTGGGTCAGAGCGTGAACCCCGGCGATACGCTGTGCATTATCGAGGCGATGAAACTACTCAATGAAATCGAAGCCGATCACGGCGGCGTGATCAAAGCCGTTCTAGTAGAAAATGGTCAGCCGGTAGAATACGGCGAGCCACTGTTTATCATCGGCTAAAGAAGGTTTTCTATGTTCGAGAAGATTCTCATCGCCAATCGTGGCGAAATCGCCCTCCGCGTGCAGCGCGCCTGCCGCGAAATGGGCATCAAGACCGTTGCCGTACATTCCGAAGCCGACTCCGAAGCGAAGTACGTCAAGCTCGCCGATGAATCGGTGTGCATCGGCCCGGCGCAAAGTAATCTGAGTTATCTCAATGTGCCGGCGATTATCGCCGCGGCGGAAGTGACCGACGCGGAAGCGATTCATCCCGGCTATGGCTTTCTGTCGGAGAACGCCGATTTCGCCGAGCGCGTGGAATCGAGCGGCTTCGTATTCATCGGCCCGCGCTCGGAAAGCATTCGCCTGATGGGCGACAAGGTAAACGCCAAGCGCGCCATGCTCGAAGCCGGCGTGCCCTGCGTGCCCGGCTCCGAAGGCGCATTGCCAGACGACCCCGATCAAATTCTGCGCATGGGCGCAGAAACCGGCTATCCAGTCATTATTAAAGCCTCCGGTGGTGGTGGCGGGCGCGGCATGCGCGTGGTGCACACTGAATCGAATCTGCTCAACGCCGTTTCCCTAACCAAGGCCGAAGCGCAAACCGCGTTCGGCAATCCTGAAGTGTATATGGAGAAGTTTCTCCAGAACCCGCGCCATATCGAGATTCAAATCCTGGCCGACGAACATGGCAATGCCATCCATCTCGGCGAGCGCGATTGCTCGATGCAGCGCCGCCACCAAAAGATCATTGAAGAAGCGCCGGCCCCGCTGCTTGAGACAAAACTGCGCAACAAAATCGGCGAACGTTGCGCCGCGGCCTGCCGCAAAATAAAATATCGCGGCGTCGGCACGTTTGAATTTCTGTATGAGGACGGCGAGTTCTTCTTCATCGAAATGAATACCCGGGTGCAGGTGGAGCATCCGGTCACCGAATTGATTACCGGCATCGACATCATTCAAGAACAAATCCGCGTCGCCGCCGGTGAGCCGCTGCGCTATAAGCAAAAAGAACTCGAATTCCGCGGCCATGCCATCGAATGCCGCATCAATGCCGAAGACCCTTACACATCGGTGCCGTCACCTGGCCGCATCACCCAATATCACGCACCGGGCGGCCCCGGCATCCGCGTCGATTCGCACGTGTATCAAAATTACTATGTGCCGCCCTACTACGATTCCATGATCGGCAAGCTCATCGCTTACGGCGATACGCGCGCCCAGGCCATCGCGCGCATGCGCATCGCTTTGTCCGAGATGGTGGTGGAAGGGATTAAGACTAATATCCCGCTGCACCAGGATTTGATGACCGATAGCGCATTTGTGGAAGGCGGGGCATCGATTCATTACCTCACCCACAAGCTCGAAGCACTAAAAAACAAAGGTTGAGGGCGGAAGCGCCCATGGCCTGGCAAGTTCTCAAAATTCCCGCCGATCACCAAACCGCCGATCGCTTAAGCGACGCGCTGATGGAATTAGGCGCATTGTCAGTCAGTATCGAGGACGCCCACGCCGGCACCACGGCCGAGCAAGCGATTTTCGGCGAACCGGGCATGGCGCAAGAAACTTGGCACGACAGCTTGCTCAGCGCGCTGTTTCCCGAGGCCATCGATCTCGCCCCCATCGTACAACAAGCCGCGCACGAGCTAGGTTTAGCGCTGCCCACCTTCCACATCGAAGCCTTGCCAGAACAAGACTGGGTACGCCTCACCCAAGCGCAATTCGATCCGATCCGAATTTCGCAGCGGCTGTGGATTGTTCCTTCATGGCATACCGGCCCCGATCCGCAAGCGATTATCTTGGTGCTCGACCCCGGCTTGGCTTTCGGCACCGGTAGTCATCCAACCACACGTTTATGTTTGCAATGGCTGGATAAAAATGTGCGCGGTGGCGAATCGGTGCTGGATTACGGCTGCGGATCAGGCATTCTTGCCATCGCCGCAAAAAAACTCGGCGCGGGCGAAGTCGCCGGTGTGGATATCGACGCGCAAGCGGTAAAATCGGCTGCCGACAACGCCGCACGCAATACCACCGCCGCGCGATTCTATTTGCCGGACGGCCTACCTCAGGCACAATATGCCGTGGTGATCGCAAACATCCTATCCAATCCGCTGAAAGTCCTGGCGCCCATGCTGGCGGCGCGGGTGCGGCCGCACGGCCAAATCGTGCTGTCCGGCATTCTCGCCGAACAAGCGGAGGAGATGCGCGCCTTGTACGGTGAATGGTTCGCCATGCATCCCGCCATCCGCGATGAGGGTTGGGCGTGTTTGACCGGCGAGAAACGATGAGCGCCATGCAGACGACTTGCCCCTCTTGTCACGCCGTGTTCCGGGTCAAGCCGGAACAGCTCGAGGCCCATGCCGGCAAAGTGCGCTGCGGCAAATGCGCTTATGTGTTCAATGCTTTCGAAACCCTGGTCACGCCGATAGAAACCGTGAGCCTGATGGCGCCGATGGATGACGAAGACGAGGACGAAGATGAGATAGTAGAAGCGCCTTCGGCGACGGAACACATCGAAGTATATGACGTGCGGCCGATGACGATTTCCGAGCCGGCCTCCGCCACATTTCCTTTGCCGACCGATGAACAGATCGATCGCGCCGCGGAAGAAATCAATCGCGAGATTGCAGCCAGCACCCATCCGGACTTGATCGAAGAAGCGGAACATAGCGCCAAGCCCGGACTAAAAATCACCCCTGAGCTGCATGAAAAACTGAATCATCTGCAACTGCAACTCTCTACGCAAGAAAAGCGCGCGCGCTGGCACGTCCTCGGCTGGGGCGCGGGCATTTTGGTCTTGTTACTCGTGCTAGCTGGTCAGTCGGTTTATTTCTTGCGTAACCCCATCGCCGCCTACTATCCCGATGCCATGCCCTTGCTCACCACGCTATGCCAAGCACTGCGCTGCAAAGTCGCCTTGCTGGCAAACCCCGACCTGATCAAACTCGACGCTACCGAACTACAAACCGTTCCCGATCACCCGCATGTCGTTACCCTCAACGCGACGCTGCGTAACCTCGCGCCGTATCGCCAGGCCTACCCGAAATTAGAACTCACTCTGACCGATAGCGCTAACCAGCCACTCGCACGGCGTCAATTTTTACCCAGCGAATATCTGCCACAACGCACCAAGCCCGATAGCGGCATGCCTGCGCAAGAAGAAATGCCGATCAAGCTCACGCTGGAATTGGTGAACTTGGATGCAGTAGGCTACAAGCTGCTCGTTTATTATCCTTAAGCCGCAAGGCGCGATGGCGCCACTTTCATCTGCCTGCCCCTGTTGCAGCGGACGCTTATTCAGCGCATGTTGCGAACCCTATCTCGCGCGATCCGCCACGCCGCCCACGGCCGAAGCACTCATGCGCTCGCGCTATACCGCGTATGCGCTGGCCGACGAGGCTTACCTCAAATCCACCTGGTACCCAGATACCTTAGCTACGAATTTCAACTTGTCGCAACAAGCGGGCGCGAAGTGGTTAGGTTTGAAAATATTGCGGCACGAAAATACCGATGACCATCACGCAATCGTCGAATTCGTCGCACGTTACAAGATTGACGGCAAGGCACACCGCTTGCCTGAAGTAAGCTCTTTTGAGCGCGTCGCTGGGCGTTGGTACTACGTTGATGGCGCGCTCCCCTTAAAATAAATTTTCTTTAAATTCAATCCTGGTAGCGCAAGTCGCGTTATTTCTTCTGAATTTTGCTTGACAGATTTCTTATATTTTACTAATTTCTGAAATAACAGAAATTAAGGAAATTAAGGAAATGAAACTAACGCCGGTAATGGAACGTTTTGTATTGCATTGGGGTGAAATGGGTGGCCGTTGGGGAGTGAATCGTACGGTGTCACAAATCCACGCGCTTTTATATCTGAGCGAGGCGCCACTCACTGCTGAAGAAATTGCCGATGTGCTGCAAGTCGCACGCTCTAACGTAAGCACCAGCTTACGCGAACTGCAAAGTTGGGGCCTGGTTAAAATGGTACATATCACGGGTGACCGGCGCGATCACTTTGAGGCGCACCATGATGTACGTGAAATTTTCCGCGTGGTGGTGGAAGAACGCAAAAAACGTGAGATCGATCCGACCCTAACCCTCCTGCGTGCTTGTACCACGGAGGCCGGTAACGAAACCCCCAAAGCCGTTCGCGAGCGTATGCAAAATACCTTAGCATTTATGGAGTTACTAACCAGCGTCTATGACGAAGTGCACCAACTACCCGACGCGGGCTTGATGGCTTGGCTAAAGACCGGCCTGAAAGCACGTAAGCTGATGCGTTAAATTTTTTACGCACATATTTCTCTTGCAACAGAAATTACAGAATTATCGAAAGGGGATACCCAATGTCGAATGAAACCGCTCTTATTGTTAGCATCGCGGGCAGCGTCCTCACCAGCGGCATCCTGTGGTGGTGGCTCAATACCGCGTTAGGGGAAATGTTAAAACAACTCTGCGATCGGCCGGGCAGCACGGATTTTTGGTCGCGTTATACGTTGTTGATGCTCGTGATTGCGCCGCTGACGATTGCGGTGTTCTTCAGCCCGGATATAACTTGTTACACTACAAACGCACTCCAGCGCATTTTATTCACGATCCTCCTCGGTCAGTTCATCGCCTTCGCGTTGGTGGGACGTAGCTTATTCAAAACCGTGAATCGCAGGCTAGAACAGCCGGCACTACTCCCCCACCAAGCGGCGGCTGCATGAGAATCTTAGTCACCGGCGCCACCGGCTTTATTGGCGCAGCCCTCATCACTGGCTTACTGCGAAACGGGCACCAAGTGCTTGCCTGTGTCCATCGTATCAGCGCAAAGCGGCTGCCATCGAACGTCGAAGTCATGGCTGTCGATTTCATGCGTGATACCGACGAGCGCACCTGGCTCCCACGCCTGGACGGCATTGATGCCGTCATCAATGCCGTCGGTATCTTGCGTGAAACTCGCGGCGCGTCTTTTGCTGAATTGCATCATCTTACGCCACAATCATTGTTCCGCGCTTGTGAAATAGCTGGCGTCAAACGCGTGATTCAAATCTCCGCACTCGGTGCAGACGAGCAAGCCGTAAGCCACTATCACCGCAGTAAGAAAGCGGCGGACGATGCACTTCGCGCGTGCAACTTGGACTGGACGATTGTGCAACCCTCAGTCGTTTTTGGTTCGGGTGGCGCCAGTACGCGCCTGTTTCTACGCTTGGCAAGCATGCCGCTTATACCGTTGGTGGGGGATGGCGAGCAGCGCATGCAACCCCTCCACATCGATGACCTCACCGCGTTTGTAATTCAACTTCTTGAACGAGGCTGTGCAATCAAACAAACGATTGCGGCGGTTGGCCCCACACCGGTGACGATGCACGAGATGCTGTCGACCTACCGGACAGCGCTCAATCTCGGGCAAGCACGCGCAGTCAAAACCCCACTCACGCTCATGCGCGCGGTGGCACGCGTTGGCGACGTAATCCGCGCCGGCGCGCTAAGCACCGAAACCTTGAACATGTTATTGCAAGGCAACACCGCTTCGGCACAAGCCATCACAACAGTCCTCGGCTACGCACCACGCCCCTTGGGAGATTTCCTTGCGCCGCGAAATGCGGATACACAACGGCTATACGCACAATGGGCATGGCTGCGGCCATTGCTTCTGATGGGCATCGCGACAATGTGGCTCGCCGCTGGCACGGTGAGTTGGGTTTACGCGCGTGAGGAAGGCTTGGCCTTGCGCCCGAGATAGCAATGCTCGCCTTTATCGGCGCGTGCGGGCTAAATATTTCCTTGGGCTTAGCGACCTTATTCAAACCGGGACGCTGGCTCTGGCTGTTGCAACTTGGCGTCATAGCGTTTTATACCGGCGCATTGACGTTAGCCGTACCGGGGCTATGGCTTGACCCCTTCGGGCCACTCATAAAAAACCTGCCCATTGCCGCGTTGCTTCTTAGCCTAGCAGCAACAGAGGCGCGCAATTGATATGGATTTTAGCCTCATAAAGACACTGCACATTCTCTCGGCCACACTGCTATTCGGCACGGGCTTGGGCACCGCCTATTTCATGTGGAGCGCCAATCGCACCCGCAATACGCAAGTAATCGCCAGTGTGGCAAAACAAGTCGTGTTAGCGGATTGGTTATTCACTACGCCTACGGTGATATTTCAGCCGCTCTCCGGCGCATGGCTAGTGCAGGCCGCGGGCTATCCGTGGCATGGCTGGGTCAGCGCTTCCTTGGTTCTATATGGAATAGCAGGCGCATGCTGGGTACCCGTCGTGTGGCTACAGCTTCGTATGCGGGACATGGCCGTGACGGCTGAGATGAATCGTCAACCACTGCCAGCGCGCTACTGGCATTACGCGCGAATCTGGTTTTGGCTGGGTGTACCGGCGTTCATCGCCATATTAAGCGTGTTTTTTCTGATGGTTCTCAAACATGGGTGAAGGAGAATACGATGCGACAAGCTGAATTAACCCTACTCTACGACGGCGCATGCCCAATTTGTACTTGGGAAAAACGTAAGCTCGCCCGCAGCGATAGACACGGCCGTTTGGGCTTCGTCAACATTCAAACTTCGGGGTTTGACCCCAGTGTGTACGGGGTGCTAATGCAAGATTTAATGGGGCGCTTGCACGCAGTCACTGCGGATGGCCGCTTGATCAAGGGAACAGAGACGCTACTTCAATCCTATCGCGCAGTGGGCTGGTGGTGGATTTACTGGCCACTGCAAATCATTCCCTGTCCACTGTTGGAACGAGCTTACGGCTGGTTTGCCGACCATCGACACCTCTTATCGAAGCGCATCGGCGGGCTGTTTGGCTCGGCGTACCCGGAAGGAATCTGCCGAAAAAAGTAGATACCCTTGAGCGCAAAATCATACCGCAACCCATCTTCAATGTTCGAGATTGAAATGCTCGTGCGCGCCAGCCGATAGCTCCAATTTGTGAGAACGTCGCCGATCGGATTGGGAGCCTAGCGCCGAGCTAAACCCACCGGCACCCACGCTTCTGCCCCGAGCATCCACGACTCATCTGCGTCACGCTTCTTGGTGAAATAGCGCGGCATCGCAATCCGGAAAATAAAATAGGCTAGCACCATGAATCTCTCCTCAAAAAAGGCGGCCAGGCCACATGGCCCGGGCGCTGAAATCACTAACTCGCATTAGCGTTATACTGCTTAAATACTTGCTTCCAATTCACCTTCGCCGTCACTTGCATCAACACAAACAAGGTCAATATCGCACCAACGGTGATGGTTAAGCCGGTTAGCCCTTTGAAGAAAAAGGCATAGGAAAACAACACTAGATAGACGACTTGCGCCAAGCCTGCATAGCCGAAGGCAAAGCGGTTGCCGAAGATCAGCCGCAAGTAGCTCACTACCAGAAAGACCGACACACCAGCGGATAGCCCGAACGCCCAAAAGAAATCGAGTTGATCGGCGAGGTAGGCCAGCAATAAATGAAATGCAAAGAATGCCGCCGACAGAAAAGCAAAATGCATAGGGTGAAGGTCAATCTTTTTCATCACACCGATCACCAGCATCACTACCATGAAAAACAGCAGCGACACCGGTGCGAACAACGCAATTTGACCCGCGAGTGGCCCGGGTTGTAGTTTCTGTGGCATTACCATGCCGATATCCGCGCCAGACACTAAGCGCTTGTAATCCCAAACGAGCCGCCAGCCATCACCGGTTTTTTCTTTGTTGCCGGGCGCCAGCCCATCCGCGGGGTAATCAATATCCCGGAAATTAGTATTCATCGTGAGCTGGAAGTTTTTTACCTCGCCCACCCCAGCGCCAAATTGGTAACGCCAAGTATCGAGACCTTGTGAACGATAGCCGACTTCTACCCATATCGTTTCACCTGGGGCCATATTCACCGTGGCGCTGGCGACGCCGTTTCCCGAGTTGGGCGTCGTTTTCCATTCCTTGCCGGGTACGCGGAATATGAAGTCGTCGTATACCGCTTGCTTATCTGGAAAAGGAAAATAAATGGTGATGTCGCGCGGCTTGCCGCTATCGTTCACGAAGCGATACTGCGCGGTAAAATCGACTTTGTAGGTCGCATACCACAGCAAGCCTTTTTGTCGATGCGCGAGATCCAAAGCGGTTTTTATCTGACTTGCTTCCAAGGGGATGGCGTAGTCGGTGGACTTATCCACGAACTTGACGACGGTCTTGCCCTTTTCCTCGGTCTCGACCCGCTCGCTCTGTTTTACGGTGTAGACCGCGTTGGGTGCAGTTTGCGCTTGCGCGCCACCCCACGAACCAGTCACGCCTTGTTTCAAATGATTGTCGCTATCGTAGGTGCGCGTAAAAATGCTTCCGCCTAAAATCATCCAAGCCACCGTCGCCACCCCGAAAATTAGCGCAATCGCAATGAGCCGCTTAATCATTAGCCGCTTCCGTGCTGGGCAAGCCGGCCGAGAGGACGCGCACGCGCTGGCCCTTATCGCTGGTAATCGAGGCGTCGCCTGAACCTGGCACATGACTGGATAGTGCGACTACCGCCGAACTCAGCAGTACCGCAGCCGTCACGCCAGCGGCGAGACTCGCCAGCATGAAACGGGTGAAATCGCCGTAAATATTCCTGCTAAAAAATGCTTTGGATTGAGCTTGCATGTTATCGCTCCTGGTGTGTTTGCTCAGGTAGGTATTTAAGCTGTCAAATCAGGCACAGTGCGGGCAGGCCGCGGATGAATTGTGGCAAAGTTCTGGCAGGTGGTTTGGCTCCTGCGCGCGTAGCAGTGGATCGTGTATATTCGCCGCCATGGGAAGATCAATTGCGATTGTGGAAGACGAGCCCGCGATTCGGGCCAACTATGCCGAGGCGCTGCGCCGGCAAGGTTACGAAGTTGCCGCCTACGCTAACCGGCGCGAGGCGACGGCCGGTATGCAAACGCGACTGCCGGACCTGGCCATCATCGACATCGGCTTGGACGACGAAATCGATGGTGGCTTTACGCTGTGCCGCGATCTGCGCGCCAAGTCGCAAACGCTGGCAATTATTTTTCTCACTGCGCGCGACAGCGATTTCGATACCGTTGCCGGCTTACGCATAGGGGCCGACGACTACCTCACCAAGGATGTCAGCCTGCCGCATTTGCTGGCGCGCATTGCCGCCTTGTTCCGGCGCATGGATGCGGTGGCTGCGCATGCCGACGCCGATGAGCTACTCACGCGCGGCCATTTGCAATTGGATTTAAAGCGCATGGCCGTAAGTTGGAATGGTCAGCCGGTGGCACTGACGCTCACCGAGTTTTGGATGGTGCATGCGCTAGCAAAATTTCCCGGCCATTTGAAAGATCGCGACCACCTCATGAGTGAGGCCAAGCTCACGGTCGATGACGCCACCATCACCTCGCACATCAAGCGTATCCGAAAAAAATTCGCGGCCACTGATGCCGATTTTGACTCGATTGAGACGCTATACGGCATGGGCTACCGCTGGAAAAGCGCATGAAACCTGCGCTGCGCCTGCGCTTCGGTATCCGCGCCAAACTCTTGCTGGTCGCGCTCACGCTGCTCGCCGTGCCTTGGGTCGGGCTGTCCTTCGTGCAGGAAATGGAACGCTTTCTGCGCCAGGGCCTGGAGCAATCGGTCGCGGCCACGGCGCAAGCGGTGGCGACCGCCCTGCACGACAGACCGCAGTTATTCGAGCCGCAACCCGGCCATGCCTCGCCTTGGAACGAACCGGGCGATTTGTATTTGTTCGCCTTGCTGGCGCCGATCGACGTCGATGCCACGGCGAACGGTTGGCCGGCCTCGATCGTTGCGCACACTTATACTCCGCCGCTCGGCACCGAACCTGCCAGTGCAGCCGCCCTCAAGCTGCGCATCGGCCAATACGGGACCTATGTCTATGCCTTGCTCGAGGTCACCGATGCGCAAGTGAATTACCGTGGGCCGCAGCAAGCCTTCATCGCGCAAGCCGATCATATCGAGTTCGCGCTCACTACCCCCGAGGGCGAATTCAAGCGCTTCGCGGTCAGCCCGCTGCGCCCCGGCAGCGGCGTCGCGTATAAGCTGCAATACCAAGACGGCCAACTCATGCTGGCGCAACCTGAGCCGCGCATCAGCGCAGTGTGGCGCGAAACCGCGCGCGGCTACAACGTGGAATTGGCCATACCGCTCTCGCTGCTGGGCGAGAAGCTCGCCTTCGGCGTCGCCGATGTCGCGCAGCCGGAAAGCGGCGTCAGTACCTGGGCGGCGACTTCTCCGCTCGATCAGCGTGAAGGCATGGGGCGTTTGATCGTGCCCTCGCCCGAAATTCAGCAAGTCGTCCAAGGCTTGGGGCGCGCCACCAGCCGGATTCGCGTGGTGGATAAGAGTCAGCGCGTCATCGCCGAAGTAGGCAGCCTGAAACGCGCGCGGCAAGCCTTGGCGCCGTCTGCGCGGCCCACGCTCATCGAGCGTATCGAAGCACATACGCTGCGCCCGCTGTATGCGCGCATCCTCAAACAACCTACCGACGACTTTACCGACGACAGCGCGCGCACCACACGCATCGAAACCCAAGAGTTGGAAAGCGCGCTGCACGGCGTACCGCAAACCACGCGGCGCGCAACGATGGATAAGCATGCGGTCATCGTGTCCAGCGCCTATCCGATTTGGGTCAAGGATCAAGTCATCGGCGCGGCGGTGGTGGAAGAAACCACCAACGCCATGCTGACGATCCGCAATCAAGCGCTGGAAAAACTTTTTACCAGCGTGTTGGCGGTATTTTTTATCGTCACCTTGGTGTTGCTGCTGTTCGCTTCGCGCTTATCCTACCGGATACGCAAATTGCGCGACGAAGCCGAAGCCGCGATCGATGCCAAAGGCCGTATTGTTGGCGGTCTCAAGCAGAGTGCGCGCGTAAATGATGAACTCGGTGATTTATCGCGTGGCTTTTCCAGCGTGCTGGAGCGGCTCGGTCAATACAACCATTACCTGGAAAATATGGCCTCGCGCTTATCGCACGAACTGCGCACGCCGATTGCTGTCGTGCGTTCCTCACTCGATAACCTGGCGCAACAAGCGGTGCCCAACGAAGCCAAAGTGTATATGGCGCGGGCGCAAGAAGGCGTGCAGCGGCTAACTACCATTCTCACCCGTATGACCGAGGCACGGCAATTGGAGCAGGTGCTGCAAAGCGCGGAACGCGAGCGCTTCGATCTCACGCAAGTGGTCGCCGGTTGTGTCGATGGCTATCGCAGTGCCTACCCGGGTGCGACGTTCAATTTGCGTATTCCTTCCGAGCCGATTGTGCTCCATGGCGTGCCCGATCTCATCGCGCAGATGCTGGATAAGCTGGTTTCTAACGCTGTGGATTTTCATCGCGCGGACAGCTCGATCGACATCGCCGTGGCGCGCGATGCGCAGCACGCGGTGCTGACGGTCTCAAACGAAGGGCCGCCGCTACCGGCGGAAATGGCGGAGCAACTATTCCAATCCATGGTGTCGATGCGGCCGCACAATACCGGCAGCGAACCGCATCTGGGTTTTGGGCTCTACATCGTGCGCTTGATTGCCGAATACCATGGCGGCGAAGTGCGCGCAGAAAATCGCAAAGATGGTGCTGGAGTGATTGTCACGGTAAGCCTGCCTCTGATTTGAGTGCATCCGGCCCCATAGCGCGGGCGAGGCGTGCCTCGTCCCTACCTGGCAACCGCTATAAAGTCAGCCAGTTATCCGCCGCTAATCTAAACTGAAACCATGATTACGCAGCCACTCAAAGATGTCGCCGCCTGGGTCTCGTACTTCGACCAGGCGGATATTCCGGTGCTTGCCCGCACTCAGCACGAACTCGTCCGCTTTAAACAGAACGAAGACAATCTAAACGGCCGCGAACTGGCGGATGCGATCATGCACGATCCGCTGATGACGCTGAAGGTGCTGCGTTATCTACATTTCCACCACAGCAAGCGCCAAGCGATGGAGATCACCACCATCGCGCGCGCGCTGATCATGCTCGGCACCACCCCCTTCTTTCGCCACTTCGCGCGCTTGCCAACCGTGGAAACGACCCTTAAGAGTCACCCGGAGGCATTAAGCAATGTGATGCGCAGCATGAGCCGCGCGCGGCATGCTGCGCTCTATGCTCAAGACTGGGCAGTGCTGCGCAACGATATCGAATCCGATGAAGTCGTGCTCGCCGCATTATTACGCGATTTGGCGGAAATACTGATGGGTTGTTTCGCGCCGCAGTTGATGCTGGAAATCCGCGAGCTGATGCGCGTCAATCATGGCTTGCGCAGTGCGGAAGCACAGCAGCGCGTATTGGGTTTCCGTGGGCTTGAATTGCAGCTCGCGCTGGCTGAACACTGGCATCTGCCGAAATTATTGCAACTGCTGATGGGCGAAGAAAATGCCAAGCAGCCGCGCGCGAAGAATGTGTCGCTTGCCTGCCGCTTGGCGCGGCATTCCGCGAATAACTGGTTCGACGCCGGATTGCCGGACGATTACACCGACATCGCGCTGTTTCTCAATCTGCGCGAAGAAGACGTGCGCCAACGCATTCAGCGCATCACTTTGCAAGCAGCGGGCAGCTGGACATGGTACGGCGTCGCGCCCGCGGCGGCATGGCTGCCCTTGCTCCCGCCCCGCGCGTAAACGCCGGCCTGCCCGGCACCCATCGCAAAACGTGCTCTCGGGCGCGGTTTTTTTATGCTTTACAACGACGCTAAAGCTTAGTCACGATCCAATAAACCACCCCACCCGCAGCCAACGCTAACACCAGCGCCAGCCACACACTGGCCTGTCTCAGGGCAGGGGTTCCCTGAGGTACGACTTTATCGCCAGTAAGCATAGGGGTGAGTAGATTCTCGCGATGAACCACACGATAAAACACAATGGCTGAGATATGCATCACTACCAGAGCCAACAATACATAGAATGCACTACTATGTATCTCGCTGATCAAATCGCTAGTGGCCTTACTCACCAAGTGATAGAGCGGCCCCTCCGTTGTGAGATCGTCGTTGGCGAAGAGTCCGGTGGTTGTCTGGAGCGCCAGCGCGAACAACATCGCTAGCACACTCCATCCGCCCAGTGCATTATGACCAAGCGCCGTCGATTGATATCCCGCTTTAAAAAACGCACGCGCGTGCGCCATCACGGTTCTAGGGCCGCGCACAAAATGCGCAAAACGCGTAGTCTCGCTCCCCACCACGCCCCACAGCACACGAAATATCACCAAGCTCAATATCGCATAACCCGACCACAGGTGATACTGCATCGCGGTACCGCCGATTTCGGCGCTGACCCAACTGAAGATGAACAGCACCACGATGCTCCAATGAAACACGCGTGTGGGTAAATCCCACACACGAATTTTTTTGCCGCCTAACTCAGTTTGCGTTTTCATTTTTATACTTTCAAATTCAATTCAGTTATCACCGGCGCATGGTCAGAGGGGCGCTCTGCCTTGCGCGCTTCTTTGTCGATATGCGCCGCTTTGCACGCCGACGCCAGCGCTGCGGACAGCAGGATATGGTCAATGCGCAACCCCATGTTGCGGCGAAATGCATGCATGCGGTAATCCCACCACGAAAACATTTTTTCCGGCTGTTCGAACAAGCGAAAGCTATCTTGGAGTCCAAGATTCAATAGCGCTTGAAACGCCGCGCGCTCGGGCTCCGAAAACAGCACTTGCCCTTCCCACGCTTTCGGGTCGTGCACATCACGCGCTTCCGGCGCGATATTGTAATCGCCCAGCAACGCGAGATTGGGATAGGTTTTTAGTTCGACTTCGAGCCAAGCGGTCAGTTCTTTCAACCAGCCCAATTTGTATTGATATTTATCCGAATCCACGCTCTGACCGTTCGGCACATACACGTTGACGATGCGCACGCCGTTTACGGTCGCGGCCAGGACACGCTTTTGCGTATCCACGCAGCCCGGAATGCCATAGCTGATTTCTTGCAGCGGCTGCTTGCTCAAAATCGCTACGCCGTTATAGGTCTTCTGGCCGGAAAATGCACACTGATAGCCCGCAGCAGTCAATTCCGCCAATTGGAAATTGACGTCCTCGGTTTTGGTCTCTTGCAGGCACAGCACATCAGGCTGGTAATGCGCGAGCCATTCCAGCACTTGCGGCAAGCGCACCTTGAGCGAGTTGACGTTCCAAGTCGCGATCATCATTTAATGGGATTTACTCTTCAAGAAAGGAGCGCGCATCGAGCCTGCGCTACCCCGAATACTAATCAAAAAAAATTAATAGCCCTTGCGTGCGCCGCTGTCTTCTTGCTTCGCGGGCGGCGGGCTGGGTTGCGCGCCACTCGCGGGCGACGTGGCAGGCGGTTTGCCCGGCTCAGCCGGTTTGGGTTGTTGGCTAGGCGTAAAAGGATTGGTCTTGGGGTAACCCGCCTGGTCCAATGCGCTAGCCCATTCGGATTCGGTGAAGCCTTTTAAAGTAATGCTATTTCCTATCAACAATAGCGGGATAAGATTTTCTTTTGAAACTTTCTTAAACAAGTCCGCATCGGCCGGATTCTTACCGGGCAGGCGCTCGGCGTAAGGAATGCCGCGCTTGGCCAGATACGCTTTCGCCTGCGTGCAGGCCTCACCACAATCGCCGGTATAGAGCGTTACCGGGAAGCTCTTCACTGCCTGTTGCGTACTATAGGGCAGCTTGTCGCCCTGGATAATATTGCCGCCGAATTTTTTCTCTTCGACTTTTTTCGCGCTGGGCGGCGGTGGCTGATCGGTGTAATGCACGCGGCCTTCCTGATCTACCCAGCGGTACATCTCCGCCTGAGCGCTGAACGCAACACATAGCAATGCAAGAGGTATCAGTTTTTTCATATTAAATGCGCAGTCCATGAAGTCTTTTCCGATAATAAGCTTGCAAACCGCTCATGCCAAGCAGTATACCCAACACCAGCCCGCCCAGCCCCGCGCTCACCGTGATCCACAGCGGTAGCCCGACTTGCTGGCTGCGGCTTTGCTTGAGTTCCGCTTGCGCCGCAGCGACTTGCGCTTGCAGCGCCTGAATCGTCGGATCGGGTTGGGCCTGCGGTTTGGGAGGGGAAGTAGGTGTGATTTTAATCATCCGCAACGGCAACCAGCCCACATCGCCCTCGGCCGTTTTCACTTGCGCATATGTGCGCTCTTCGTGCAGCACCGCAAGCTCGGTGCCCGGCTCCAAAGCCTTGATTACCCGGTAGGTATCGGTCTTTCCGCTGCGTAAATTAACGCGCGTACCGTTTACCACGGTGGCAGTATCAGCCCACCCGGGCAAAGCCCAGAACAGCATAAAAATTAAGGGGGAAATCCTCATTGGCTCAGTTCGTTACGTGAGTTTATTTATGTAATATCACACGTAACTAGCCAAATCAAGAATTTTTCATGCTTCTACCATACCGGAGTGCCGCAGCAGCGCGTCAATCGCCGGCTCGCGCCCGCGGAAAGCGACGAAGGATTCCAGCGCCGGGCGGCTACCGCCTCGGCCTAAGATCTCGCTCCAAAAACGATGCCCGACTTCCGCATTCAACACACCGTTTTCTTCGAACAAACTGTAGGCGTCGGCAGATAATACTTCGGCCCATTTGTAGCTGTAATAGCCCGCGGCATAACCGCCGGCGAAAATGTGCGAGAAGTTGTTGGGGAAACGGTTATATGCGGGTGGGCGTAGCACCGCCACTTGATCGCGCACGCGTTGCAGCAAATCGAGCGGGTTGTGCGCGGGATCGAAATCGTCATGCAGATGCATATCGAACAATGAAAATTCTATTTGGCGCATAGTCTGCATCCCGCTCTGGAAATTTTTAGCCAGCAGCATTTTGTCGAACAGTGCACGCGGCAAGGTCTCGCCGCTGTCGACATGCTTAGTCATATGGCGCACCACATCCCATTCCCAGCAGAAGTTTTCCATGAATTGCGAGGGCAATTCCACCGCATCCCATTCCACGCCGTTAATGCCGGAGACGCCCAAATCCTCGATCTTGGTCAGCAGGTGATGCAAGCCGTGGCCGAACTCGTGGAACAGCGTGATCACCTCATCGTGGGTAAACAGCGCAGGCCTGCCGCCCACCGGCGCGGAGAAATTGCAGGTGAGATAAGCCACCGGTGTCTGAATCGATTCCTGCTTGCGGCGCCGGGTAATGGCGTCGTCCATCCACGCCCCGCCCCGCTTGTTTCTGCGCGCGTACAGATCGAGATAAAACTGACCTACCAGTTGGCCGGTATGATCAGTGAGGGCGAAGAAGCGTACATCCGGGTGCCACAGGGGTGCATGGGTTTCGTGGATTTTCAAACCGTAAATCGTCTCCACCACTTTGAACATGCCGGGCAATACCGATGTCTCAGGGAAATATTGCTTCACCTCTTCGTCGGAGAAACCATAGCGCGCTTCGCGCAGCTTCTCCGAGTAGTAGCCGATGTCCCAGGCTTCGAGTTCCCGCAGGCCAAATTTTTCCGCGGCGAACGCGCGCACTTCGGCCACATCTTTCTCGGCGAAGGGTTTGGCGCGCTGCCCCAAGGCATGCAGAAACGCCTTTACCTCGCTCGGGGTCTGCGCCATTTTGGTCGCCAGCGACACTTCAGCGTAGCTCTTGAAACCGAGCAAATGCGCGGCCTCTTGACGTAAGCCGAGAATCTGTTTGATTAAGGGCGTGTTGTCCCACTCCGGCTTGCCGAATTCGGAAGCACGCGTGGTATAGGCGCGATAAATCTCTTCGCGCAAAGGGCGATGATCCGCGTATTGCATCACCGGCATGTAAGACGGGCCGTGCAGCGTGAATTTCCAACCGGGTTTGCCATCGGCGGTAGCCGCTTCTTGCGCCGCTTGCAACACATCGGCAGGCAGGCCCGCGACTTCTTCTGCGCGCTCCACATATTTCGCATAATCGTTGGTGGTATCGAGCAAATTTTCCTCGAACTTGGCCGCAGCCGACGCGAGCTCTTCCTGGATGGCTTTGAAGCGTTCTTTCTGCTCCTCCGCCAGCTCCGCGCCGCCCAAACGAAAATCGCGCAACTCGTTATCGACAATTTTTTTCTGCGCCGCGGATAGTTGCGCAAACTCAGCCGACGCCTTGAGCACTTTGAATTTGTCGTACAGCTTCAGATTTTGCGACAGCGCAGCGTAGAACTCGGTGATCTTAGGCAAGTTGGCGTTGTACACCTCGCGCAGTTCGGGGCTATTCACCACCGCATTCAAGTGCGACACCTGCGACCAGGCGCGCGATAAGTGCTCGTTGGCATCCTCCAGCGGCGCGACGAAAGCAGCCCAACTAGACGCGCCCGCATCGGCGCTCAACTTTTCCACCAGGGTGCGATTCGCGATCAGCAAAGCTTCGATAGCGGGGGTGACATGTTCTGCTTTGACCTCGGCAAACCGTGGCAAGCCGGCATAATCCAATAAGGGGTTCATGGTCTTCTTTCGGGGAAATCAATGCGCCATTATACTAGCCACACCTCGCTAAACTCGAAACCGGACACAATGAATATCATCCCGCATCACGGCATCCCACCCACCATCCACGCCAGCACGTACGTCCACCCCAGCGCGCAAATCATCGGCGAGGTGTGCTTAGGCGCGGATGCGTCGGTGTGGTGCAACGCCGTGATCCGCGGCGACGTAAACGCGATCACTATCGGCACCGGCACCAATATTCAAGACCTATCCGTGCTGCATGTCTCGCACAAAAGCGAATGGGATAGGCTCGGCGCGCCGCTCATCATCGGTGACCGCGTCACCGTCGGTCACAGCGTGATCCTGCACGGCTGCACCATCGGCGACGAATGCCTGATCGGTATGGGTTCGATCGTGATGGATAAAGCCGTGCTCGAACCGCGCGTGCTGCTGGGCGCGGGCAGCCTGGTGCCGGAAGGAAAAACGCTGCAAAGCGGCTATCTCTACCTTGGCCGCCCAGCGAAGCAACTGCGGCTGCTTACCGCTGAAGAGTTAGCCTACTTCGACTACTCGGCCAAGCACTATATCGAATTGGCCAGGAGCTACACGTAGCATAAAAATTTACCCGCAATTGCAGAGAGCGGCGGCTTGATGTTGTATGCGCCAGCATCACGCATTATGTGCCACCCCTTAGCCTAAGAAAAATCGCGGCTTGATGCCCCAATAGCCACACCGTATCTAGGTACCCCCTAAAACTCCACGCCATTTCTGCCGATAACAAGCATGACAGGGGTGATCCTCACCTGCTGCGCAGTAACTATTTAGCCCGGATCATGGACATCAATTTCGAGGAAAAACGGGTTCTGATCATTGACGCTCACGCAGGCATGCGCTCGTCCATGCGCGGGATCCTCAGCGGCTTCGGTGTGGTGCATGTGGAAATGGCAAACACCGCGAACGACGCGATCCGACGGCTTCAGACCAAACCCTTCGACATCATTATTTGCGACTATTTCTTGGGCGACGGCTCGGACGGCCAGCAACTCTTAGAGCAATTGCGGCATGAAAATCTCATTAGCCTCTCGACCATTTTCATTATGGTCACCGCCGAAAGTGTGTACGAAAGAGTCGTCTCCGCAGTTGAACTCGCGCCGGACGATTATTTGATCAAGCCGTTTTCCCCCGAAGTGCTGAGAAGCCGGCTGGGGCGAGTGATGTTGAAAAAACTCGCGTTCGCGCCTATCTATCGGCTGATCGCGGAAGATAAATTGGCGGAAGCCATCCGCGCCTGCGCTGATCTGGCTCAGCACAACAAAAAATACCTCATCGATTTCTTGCGGCTACTTGCCGAGCTGTATGTGGCGCAGGGCAATTTCGACGAGGCGCAAAAAATTTATCAACAAGTCGTGGGCATGCGCGCGGTGCCGTGGGCTCGGATGGGATTGGCGACTATGTTGCATTACAAAGGCCGCCATCTTGAAGCCGAAACGTTATTGAACGAGGTTATCGAAGAAGCGCCGGAATACATGGCTGCATACGATTTGTTATCCAAGGTATGCGAAGCACAGGAGAAAAACGAACAGGCGCAACACGTGCTGGAGCGCGCCGCAGCAGCCTCGCCCTACACGCTGCATCGCCAGAAGGAAATGGGGCAACTCGCCATGCGCAATAATGATCTGGCGTCGGCAGAGGAGGCGTTTGGGCGCGTGGTGGAGCGCGGCAAGACTTCGTTTTTCCGCGCCGCGGACGATTACGCGAATTTGTCGCGGGTGCAAATGGAACGCGGCAAGTTCAATGACGCTCTGCATACGCTACGCGACGCGCGTGCCTCATTCAACAACTCGCCCGACGTGACGTTCACAACATCTATCATGGAAAGCCTAATCTATAAAAAGACGGGCGACGAAGATGCATCGATCAAGGCGCTGGATACCGCATTGGAGGTGCAACAAGCGCATGCGCTAAAGCTTGAAGATGACCTCACGCTCGACCTAGCCAAGGCCTGTTTCGCGCACAATAAGGAAACAGAAGCCAAAGGCTTAATTGATACCCTGGTGTGCAACAATCACGATAGCGCCGCGCTGATCCAAAAGGCGAAGCAACTATTCGAATCGATAGGCAAGGGCGAAGAAGGCAGCGCGCTGGTGGACGGCAGCGTCAAAGCCATCATCCAGATCAACAACCAGGGCGTGCTTAAAGCGCAACAAGGCGATTTGGATGGGTCGGTGCAATTACTGACTGAAGCCGCGACAAAAATGCCGGAGAACATACAAATCGTGCTCAATGCCGCGCAAGCGTTGCTGGTGCATATCGATAAACGCGGCTGGAACGAAAACCATATGGCCGCCGCACAGCGCTATCTCGAGGTAGCGCGTGGCAAAAACGCAAGCCATCCAAAACTGCTCGCCATCAACCAGCTGGCGCACGAAGTGGCAAGAAAATACGGGGTCGCGGCCTGATGTCTACCCCGCCGGACCTGAGCGCGTTGGCTGCCGATCAATCGCAGCATGGTTATTTGAACTTACATGGCCCTGCTTGAAAATTCGGGCAGGTCGTCTTGAGGCCGGTTCGCACATCCAGCATATTCGCATCGGAAAAATCGGCGGCACTCAAATCGGCGCCTTCAAAGTTCGCATTGGCAAGCTCGGCAAAAAGAAAGCTCGCTTCGTAAAAGTCCGCGCCTTCGAAGTTCACTCCTTTTAACTCTGCTCCTTCGAAATTCACATACTCCAATTTCGCATGCCGGAAACTCGCGCCGGTCGCGCTGGCTTGATACAAATTGGCTCGACTCGCCACTGCGTCGTCTAAATTAGTCTTGGCGAGTTGGCTGCCGCTTAGATTGACGCCACTGATATTGGCGTGTGATAAATTGGCGCCGTTCAGAATAGCGTTGCGCATATCCGCCCCAAGCAACACTGCGCTCGCCAAGTTAGCGCCGCTCAAATTGGCGCCGGCCAGGTTCGCGCCGATGAGATTAATGCCAGCCAAATTCACTTGAGTCAGATTGCAATTTTGACACGCATTGGTGCGCAGCAATTGCGCGGCCGCGCTTTTCCCGGCAAGCTCCTGCGCCCAGCCAATACCTACCGACATTCCGAGCATGGAAACAAATAGGAGGTGGCGCGTATTCATCTAGCCTCCAGCCGTTGCGGTTCGCTTACTTCTTGGTGGCTTCAAACGCAAAGCGTGTCTGAAGTGGCTTCTGCCCTTTCATCGTCACGGTAGCGACCGCCTTGGCCTGACTATTTGCGCGAATCTTCGGGTCCTTGCCCGCGAGCCCATTCGCGCCGCTTGGCGTGAGATTGACGTTGACGACGCCAGCTTCGGTTACCAGTTTTATGTTGCCGGTCGCACCCGTCGTGGACTGCGGCTTGTCGCCGTGGTCGGTCACCCACATGCGTAATTCGCCGTTGGCCAGCACCATTTCGAAATGGTATTGCTCGACCATGCGCAGCTTGCCGCCATGCGCACCGGTGAGGGTTTCCAGGTATTCATTACTATGCGCCAACACGGCCGACGGCAGGCCTGCCAAAACAAAACCGGCGGCTAGCAGCAGTCGCTGCAAGCAGCGCGTGAAATCGAATTTTATAACTTGCATTTCTCGCTCCAAAAAAAACGTGCCGCCGCCCAAGCGGACTGCGGCACGCAGGGGAGATTAAACAGAGGTGCTGCGCGAGGACTTCATGCCTTCCCAGTCCTTGGGCACCACCACATGGTCGTGATGGCCGGCGGCGCTGGGGAGACGTGCTTCGATTTTGTCGGTATCGACATTGAGCACCACCAAGCCCGACTGCCCGCCCTGATTCCCGCTATATACGGTGGTCATGTACTTACCATCCACCGTGCAATCGCAAGTATGGGGATCGGGTCCCGTGTCCCACTTGTGAACCACCTGCCAGGACTTGGTGTCCACCTTGGCGATATAGCCATTGTTCGGCTTACGCGCCCACATGGTGAAGTAGGCCCAACGCGAATCCGGCACATTGCCCATATGCAGCGGCAAGTACTTGTTGCCGAAGCCTTCGACAAACGCTTCTTTTTTCCACTTGAGCGGATTCGGATCGGTTGCCCGGTAAACGGCGATGTTGTTCTGCAGCACATTGTTGCATGCGACAAAGTGTTCGCCGCTCGGCAAGAAGCCTGCTTCATGCAAAGGAGTGAGCACCGATGGTACGGCAAACGTCCAAGTGAAGCCTTGCTGCTTAACCAGCGGGAAGTTGTCCGGCGAACCTTTCGCGGTCGAGAGCAGCGCTTTGACCTCCCAGGTACGGGTATCGATAATCGCACAGCACCCTAGGCGACGCACCAGGATCGCACCCAGCGGCAGCGTGGGATGCCAGGTAAACGCATCCACGAATACCGCGGTCGGATCAGCCGGCATCAGTTCCTCGCCCAGCATCGCTTCATGCGAGGTTTTCATACCCTTGCGGCCTTGGAAATCGAACTTGCCGGTGGCGGGATCGGGGAACACATGGCTGACATTGACTTGGCGTGCAATCGGGTCATAGTCCACGCGCATCGCCTTGATGATCTTCGGGTTGTCATCAATCGTCGTAATCAGCACCATGTCTTTCTGCCCATCGGCGAAGGCCACGTATTTGTTCGCATTCTCGCCCACACCGATCGAGACATGCACGCCGAGCGCCATGCCCGTGGTCGCGGCAATGTCGTTCACCACCGTAATCGAGTTTTGCTTGCCCGAGCCGTCGAAGCGCATCTTGAACATTTTGAAGTCGCCGCGATCGCGCCACTCCGGAGAGTTTTCGTTGACGTAGGGCGACATCGGCGGCTGCATGGTTTGGTAAAAATCGAAGCCTTTGTAAGGATCAGCCGAGGGCATGGCGGCGATATGATGCGGGATCGGCATATTGACCCCCGCCACGCCATAATTGAACCAGGCCAGCGTTTCCGGAACAGCGAGATCCAGCGCCTGCACCGTGCCGTTATACTTGCCCGGTATCGCCAAAACATTGCCTTCAAATTTCTTAAAAAACTCGGCCTGTGCTTCGCCTATCGGATTATGGCGTGCGGCAAAGCTTGATCCGGAACTCAACATTCCGCCCGCACCGGCCAAACCAGCGGCAAGCGATCCTTTCATAAAATCACGTCGAGAGATTGGCACTTGATATTCCTCCTAAATAATGACTGAACGCGCAACTCGTTTCGAGCCGTGCAATGCTTTAAATGTCGCCCTTCTTCCACTGCTGAGGGCCGACAAAGATTTTCTCGATGGCGCCCTTGTCACTGACGACGTAGGAAGTCGGCAGCCCGCGGAATGCTAGACGGTTGGACAGGCCGGTCGGACTCAATGCATCGTTTGGCGCGACATACATCGGACGCTTATGGGCACTTCTATAAATTCCCCGATCCCGCTACACTTCGAACATGCAAACGAGCCTATTTGACCTTGAGAACCGCTACGCCAGTTTGAGCGCAGCGGG
>JANYAU010000043.1 GCA_025361165.1 Betaproteobacteria bacterium
CGCACGCGCCAGGCGTGCGCCACACCTTGCTCACCGGTGGTGACGGTGTAGACCAGGCACGGATCGGCGACTTCGACACCAAGTGCCTGGGCCAGTAGCGCGCGCTCGGCTACGCCGTGCAATGCGGTATGCGGCCGCACAACGGGGCGAAACAGTTGTGCGTTCAGCGCCGGCAGGGCTTGCTGGAACGCAACCACCCGGTGTGCGATGCGCAGCGCATAGCGTACTAGCGCACCATCGTTGCCATACACCAAGGCATAATCCCAGCGCCCGCGCACGAACCAACCTCTGAATGGTGCGGAAAGCTTAGTCATCGGCATTAAGCGATCGAGGAACGGTAAGTGTTGCAACACCGCCGCGCGGCTGGGGTGAGCGATGCAGGCAAGCTCACCGTGCGGCGCGGCCTGTTTGAGGGCGCGCAGAATCGGGGTGAGCATCAGGGTGTCGCCGATGCGTGCCACATTGATGACCAGGATACGTGCGTCCGATTCAATGGGCGCAATCGGCGCGGACTCAGGCATCGATTAGGTCTTTTCCCAAGGCGGATTGGATGCGGTACAAATTTGCGTAGATGCCGTTATGCGTCAGCAATTCGGTGTGGCTGCCGGTTTCCACGATGCGGCCTTTATCCAAGACGATGATGCGGTTGGCCTTCTCGATGGTGGAGAGGCGATGCGCGATGACGATAGTGGTGCGGTTTTGCATCAGCGTTTCCAGCGCTGCTTGTACATGGCGTTCGGACTGGCTATCCAGCGCGGAGGTCGCTTCATCCAAAATTAAAATCGGCGCGTCTTTCAGAATCGCGCGGGCGATAGCCAGGCGCTGACGCTGGCCGCCGGATAGCCGCACGCCGTTTTCGCCGACCAGGGTGGCGAGGCCCACGGGCATCTCACGGATGAATTCCATGGCATGTGCTGCTTCCGCCGCGGCGATAATGTCGGCCTCGGCCGCGCCGGTGCGCAGGCCGTAGGCAATGTTGGCTGCGACCGTGTCGTTGAATAACACCACGTCTTGGCTCACCAGGGCGATATTGGCGCGCAGCGCTTCGAGCGAAATGCTGCGGATGTCGTGGCCATCTACCAGAATGCGTCCGCCACTCGGGGCGTAGAAGCGCGGCAACAAATTCACCAGCGTGGTTTTACCGCTGCCGGAGGGGCCGACCAAGGCAATGGTTTCGCCGGGGCTAATCGTAAAGTGAATATCGTTGAGCGCGGGGCGGCTCGCATCGCCGTAATCGAAGGCGACATGCTCATAGGTGACTTCGCCGCGCACCTTGTCCAGTGCTTGCGTCCCGTCGTCTGGCTCTGACGGTTGATCGATGAGATCGAACACCACTTCGGCTGCCGCTAAGCCGCGTTGCAATTGTTCGTTTACGCCGGTGAGCCGTTTCAATGGCGAAGACAGCATCAGCATCGCGGTGATGAAGGCGACGAAACCGCCCACCGTGGTTTCATTCGCCGCCGATTGGATGAAGGCGATATACACAATGATCGCCAGCGCGATGGAGACAATAAAAAAGATGAGCGACTCATTGCCGGCGGACGCGGCCTTCTGCTTCATGCTGAAGTGCCGCGTGCGGTTGATGGCGTCGAAGAAGCGCTGTGACTCATAACGCTGGCCGCCGAAAATTTTGACCACTTTATGGGCCTCGATGGCTTCCTCCAGCACATGCGTGAGATGCCCCATGCAGCGCTGAATTTCGCGGCTGGTCTGGCGTAGCCGTCGGCTGAATTGGCGCACGATGAACACGATGCCCGGCGCGATCACCAGTGTGATCAGCGTCAGCTTCCAGTTCAAATACAGCATGTAGCCCAACAAGCCGGCGATGGTGACGCTATCGCGCACTGACACCGTGACCGAGTTGGTCCCGGCGTCTGTAACTTGGGATACATTGAAGGCGATAGTCGCGATTAAATTGCCGGAAGAACTGTTGTCGTAATAACGGGTGGGCAGCGACACTAATTTACGGAACATGGCGTCGCGTAAATCCATGACTAAGCGATTTGCTACCCAGCTAATCGCATAGGCGCTGGTAAAACCCCCTACCCCGCGCAACAAGGCAACGACCACCAAGAGGACCGGGATGAGCCAGATGAGGGTCGGGTCTTTGGCCACAAAACCGCCATCGAGCATGGGTTTGAGCAACGCGGCGAGCGCCGGTTCGGTCGCGGCCACCACGATTGTGCCGAATATCGACAGCCCGAACATGCGCCAGTGCGGCAGCACATAGCGCAGCAGACGCAGATAAAGCGTCTTGCTGTTCATGGCGGCGCGGGTGTCGGTAGATTGAGATAAGGAGGTCATGGTGGGCGTGCACTTTCTTTGTTCAACGCACGGCGTGAAAATGCTTGCGCATTATAGCGGAAAGGCTAGTGGCTTAGGGTGTGGTAAAGCGTGCCCAGTTGCTCGGTCATTGCCTCCAGCGATAGCCCCGCCACCGTAGCGCGCGCAGCACCGGCCAAGTTTTCGGCGTGGCCATTGAGCAAGGCGCGCAGGGCTTGCGCGAGGGCGCGGTGATCTAGTGCATCGCACACGAAGCCGTTTTCGCCTTCTCGAATGAGTTCCGCCGCGCCGCTTTTGGTGCTGGTGATGACCGGCAAGCCGCAAGCCAAGGCTTCGAGCGCGGCGTTGGGAAAGGGGTCGTAGAGCGTGGGCAGTGCCAGCGCATCGGCCGCGCCGTAATAGGGCTTGACGTCGGCTTGCGGGCCCAAGAAATGCGCGCGGTCAACAATGCCGAGTTGCGCCGCCAAGCGCTGATAGTGCTGCGCGCGGCGATCGTAGCCCAGCACGGCGAGATGCGCCGTCGGGGGCAGGGACGCTAAGGCGTGCAGCAAAGCGGCGAGGCCTTTGCGCTCAAAGCCGGAGCCCACGAAAAGAAAAAGTGTTGCGTCGCCGGGGATGCCAATTTGCGCGCGCACCGATTGGCGATGCGCCTCTTTTAAGCGCGGATGGAAGGTTTCCAAATCCACACCGCTGTAGATGACGTGGAGTTTTTCTTGCGGCATCTGGAAGTGGCGCATGATTTCTTCTTTCACCATGCGCGAATTGCAAATCACGGCCTTGAGTTGCGGGCTGGCGAAGAGTTTTTTTTCTGCCGCGAGCACATATCGATGATAGGGGTTGAACATCACACCTAAGCGCTGCAATGGATTCAATACGCGCGACCGTTGCGCGAGCCATTCGCGGTGCACGCCATCGCCGGCGCGATAAATGTCGCAGCAGGCAATGCGCTCGTGCGACTGCACTAGATCGAAAGGGTGCTGGGCCAGCGTGCGGCACACGCCGCGCGCGAAGCTCCAATCGCGCCACACGCTGCCGAGATAAAACGGATTGCAGATCAGCGCATCGTGCGGTGTGGCCGCATTCCACTGGCGCGTCACGATGGTCACCGCCGCGCCCTGCGCTTGCAGCGCCTGCATGGCGCGCGCGACAAAGCGTTCGGCACCGCCGAACGGGGTATAGCGCTGGCGGATCAGTGCAAGCTTGAGCGGTTTCATGTGGCGAGCAGGGATTGCGCCGCTTCTAATACATCGCTGACGGGAAGCAAGGTCAGACACTCACTGATCTTGCCGCCGCCGCAGCCGTCCTGGCCGCAAGGGCGGCAGGGGTGCGCCGAGGTGATCACGCGCTGCGGCACCATCCACGGCCCCCATTCCTTGTCGCCGCTTGGCCCGAACAGCGCCACCACCGGCGTGTGCATGGCGGCCGCGATGTGCATAGGCGCGGAATCGACGCCGATGAAGAGTTTGGCTTGCGCGGTGAGCGCTGCGAGTTGTTTGAGATTGAGCTTGCCACCGAGGTTGATCACCGGCTGCGCCAGCGGGCGCACGATGCGTTCCAACATCGCCAGTTCGTGTGTATCTGGCGCGCTAGTGACGACAATCGCATGGCCTTGCGCTTGCAGCGCTTGAATCAAGGCGCAGACTTTGTCTTCGGCCCAACATTTGAACAGCCAGCGCGAGGTAGGGTGTAGATGAATAAAGCCTTGCGCGCTTAGCCCGTGATGGGCCAGGGTGTCGCTGATGAAGCGCTTGGCGTCACTGCCGGGCTCCAAGCTCAATCGCCGCTCATCCAGGCTCGGTTGCACACCGATCCGGCGCAAGGCATCGAGATGGATTTCCACCGTGTGCCGGGTATTGCCGCGCGCCCAAGGGAAAAAATGAGTGAAACTGTTTTTCCACCACCCCTGGCTGCGGCCGCTGATTTCCCGTGCCACCCCATAGCGTGCTCCGCTCAGACGTTTGATCCAGGCGCCACGCGGGTGTTCGCTTAAGTGAATCACCATGTCATAATGTTGGCGACGCAAGACGGCGAGTAAAGCCCATTCATGCCGCGCCTGAGTGAGCAGGCCGGCTTGCTTCCAAGCGCGATCGATGCAGTGAACCTCGTCGATGGCCGGGTGCTGGCTTAGCATTTCGGCTGTATCGCGGTACACCAAGGCGTCGATTTTGAGATGCGGGGCGTGATTTTTGAGGACGCTGAAAACCGGCGACGTAAGCAACACATCGCCGTGATGACGCAATTTAATAACGAGTACGCGCCGGAGTTGAGAAAGATCGATAGCGTCGGTAAGCACTGGCGAACGATAGCAAATTTTGTGGTGATCACAAAATTCCGGCCCGCGAGCGCCTGAAAACCGATATTCGCTGCAATTTCAACTCCGTATTTGACACCCTGGCATCAAAAATGCATAATTAGCGGTTTCGCTGGAGGGGTGCCCGAGTGGCTAAAGGGGGCAGACTGTAAATCTGTTGGCTTACGCCTACGTAGGTTCGAATCCTACCCCCTCCACCAGGATTCGGCCCGAGCATTAGAATTCAGGCAATTACGGCCAACCGGTAACGCGGGTGTAGCTTAATGGTAGAGCTGAAGCCTTCCAAGCTTAAGACGAGGGTTCGATTCCCTTCACCCGCTCCACGATTCGGGTGTGTTGGGTTATGCAAAGTTTCGCCCATGTAGCTCAGTGGTAGAGCACTCCCTTGGTAAGGGAGAGGCCACGTGTTCAATCCACGTCATGGGCACCACGGGTTTGGGTTTACCAGATTTAACGAGATAAGGACAGAGGAACCGGATCATGGCAAAAGGCAAATTTGAGCGCACCAAGCCGCATGTGAACGTAGGGACGATAGGACATGTGGACCATGGTAAGACGACGCTAACGGCGGCGATCACCACCATCTTATCCAAGAAATTTGGTG
>JANYAU010000064.1 GCA_025361165.1 Betaproteobacteria bacterium
CCTCCGGCTTGCTAGTGTTGCCGCCCTATGATTTGGAAAAAGCACTGGCATGGGCGCGCGCTAGCGGCGAGCCGCTGACGGAATTGGCGGCGCATTCCATTGAACCGATGCTGGCCTTCGATACCCCGGCGCTCTGGATGCAACAAGTCGCGCAAGTGCGCAACCCGCGTTTACTGTACGCCTTGCGCCGGATGTTGGCCTTGCGCGGGGTGGAGATACGCGAAGCGACGCAGATAGACGCTTGGCAAACGGCCGGATCGCGCATCACCGGCGTGCAGACACCACACGGCGTAATGGCGGCGGAGGTGTTTATTGTCGCCGCCGGGGCGTGGAGCGGCGAAGTGCTTGGGGAGTGGGGCGCGCATCTTCCCGTGAAGCCGGTGCGCGGCCAAATCGTGCTGTATAAAACCGCGCCGGGGCGCTTGCGCCACATGCTTTATCGCGATGGGCTTTATATTATTCCGCGCGATGATGGCCATGTGCTGGTCGGCAGTACCTTGGAAGATGTTGGGTTCGATAAGCAGGTGACAGCCGCTGCGCGCGAATCGCTAGCACAACGCGCTGTCGAACTGCTGCCGTGGCTTAAGGACGCCCCCATTGCCGGGCATTGGGCCGGGCTGCGCCCCGGCACGCCGGACAATATTCCCCTCATCAGCCGGCATCCGCTGATCGAAAACTTATTCATTAATAGCGGACATTATCGCTACGGGGTCACGCTGGCCCCGGTCAGCGCAGAATTGATGGCGGATTTGGTGCTAGGGCGGCCCAGTGCGTTCGATCTGCGGCCTTACCGCTGGCCGGTCTAAAGTCTTATCGCGCGCGTTCGATAAACCCAGTCAAAGGCTTGGTAGTTTGAAATGGATTAGACAAAGTCCAAATTCTAGGTTAGGATTATTCTATGGAAAAACAGAACTATACCCGTGACAACATGGCAGACTTGCTGCGCGCGCATGACATCAATCCGACCCATCAGCGGATCGAGATTGCCTATGCGCTGTTCGCCCGCCAAGAACATTTGTCCGCCGATCAGATCATGACGATTGTGAATGATCGGCATAGTGAGACCTCTAAGGCCACGGTGTACAACACGCTCAATTTGTTCAAGCAGCACAATTTGATTCGCGAGGTGATTGTCGACCCGAGCAAGGTGTTCTACGACCCCAACACCGGGCCGCACCATCATTTCTTCAATCTGGAAACCGGTGAACTCATCGACATCGATGCCGGCGACGTGCAAATTCAAGGTCTGCCGGCCTTGCCCGCGGGCATGGTGACAGAAGGTGTCGACGTGATCGTTCGCATTCGCCCCAGCAACGCCTAGTTCGTTCGTTGCTCCTCCCCGTGTAAACCTCTATAATTCCCCGCCTTGCCGGTGTAGCTCAGTTGGTAGAGCAGCGCATTCGTAATGCGAAGGTCAACAGTTCGATTCCGTTCACCGGCACCACTCAATTTGATTTAGCCTGCCATGCGAGGAGCCCGCCATGCTGATTAGCGAAATCCTGTCAGTCAAAGCCGACAGTCAGATCTGCAGTATCGGCCCCGAGCAATTGCTTACCGAAGCAGTGGCGCAGATGGTTGCGCACGATGTCGGATCGCTGGTGGTGATGGCGAACGGCGTCATGGTTGGGCTGATCACCGAACGCGATATGCTAAAAACCATCGCCCAGCGCGGCTGCGATTTTCAGGCGCTCAAGGTTAGCGAGGTAATGAGCGTCGAACCCATTATCGGCAGTCCGACCGATACCGTGGATTATGTGCGCGGCGTCATTACCGAAAGCCGCATGAGCCACCTGGTGGTGATGGACGGCGATAAACTGCTCGGTGTGATTTCCTTCCACGACGTGGCCAAGGCGTGCTTGTCCGACGCCAAACTCGAAAACCGCTTGCTCAAGCGCTATATCCGCCACTGGCCGGAGTAGTCGTCGCCCCGATAGTAATTTTTTATCCCTCTCCGCTGTTGTTGACAAAAACATATCGATAATATTAAATGTATCGATATGAAATCTAGCTACGCGCGCGCCTTGCCCAAAGCCTGGACTGGCATGTCAAAAATATTCACCGCGCTCGGCGACGAGCGGCGGCAGCGCATTCTGTTGCTGTTCGCACGCGGCGAAAAACTCAACGCGGGGCAAATCGCCGCCGCCTGCCCGCTGGCACAATCCACGGTATCGCACCATGTGAAAATTTTGCGCGCGGCGGGCGTGCTGCAAAGCGAAAAAATAGGCAAGGAAGTGTATTTCTGGATCGATACGCCGCGTTTGCACACGGCGCTGGCGAATGTGTTGGATTATGTGGATGAGAATACGTGAGGAACGCATGTTGAAAGCGCTATTACGCGTCGTGTGCCGTTGGCTGTTCCGGATTGAAGTGCATGGCCGATTCGAAGCCTTACACGCTGAGCGTTTGCTCATCATCGCCAACCACGAATCTTTTCTCGATGGCTTATTGCTGGGACTGTATCTACCGCTGGATCCAGTTTTCATAGTGCATACCAGTATCGCCAAGCACCGGGGTTTTCGCCTGATGTTGTCTTTGGTGGATTATCTCGCGGTCGATCCCGCCAACCCGATGGCGATGAAGCGGGTGGTGAAGTTGATTGAATCGGGGCGGCCCGTCGTGATTTTTCCCGAAGGCCGCATCACCGTCACCGGCAGTTTGATGAAAGTCTACGATGGCCCGGCGTTCGTTGCGGCGCGCACCGGCGCCACTATCGTGCCGGTGCGCGTTGATGGCGCCGCACGTTCGTATTTCAGCCGCGTGTCGGGCGAGAGCCCGCAGCAATGGTTTCCTCGCATCAGCTTAACCGTGATGCCAGAAACCCATATTCCGATGCTGCAAGCGCCGAGCGCGAAAGCACGGCGCAAGTTGGCGGGTGACGCCATGCGCAAAATTATGCAGAACATGTTGTTTGCTTCTGTCCCACAATGCTCGCTGTTTGAAGCGCTGGTGGATGCCGTGCGCATTCATGGCCGCGGCGTCAAAATAATGGAGGATATGCGTCAAATCGAACTGTCCTATGGGGAAATTTTGCGTACCACCTTAGCGCTGGGGCGTATGACTAGCCGTCTTGCGGGCGAGGGCGAGCGCATTGGGATACTGCTGCCGAATCTGGCCACGACCGTGTGCTTGATCTTCGGCATGGGCGCCATGCGGCGCATACCCGCCATGCTCAACTACACGGCTGGTGCACAGGGCATGCTCGACGCTTGCGCGACCGCGCAAGTTAAAGTGGTGATGACGTCGCGTCAGTTTTTAGAGAGCGCCAAACTGACGGAAGTGGTGGCGGCAATGCCCACCGTGCGCTGGGTGTATCTGGAGGATTTACAGCCCAGCTTCGGGCTGTTCGATAAACTGTGGCTGATTTTGTTCGCGCAATGGTTTCCGCGTTTAGCGTCACGCAAAAGCACGCCAGATGCGCCGGCGATCGTGTTGTTCACTTCCGGTTCGGAAGGCAAACCGAAGGGCGTGGTTCTCTCGCATGGCGCACTGCTCTCCAATGTCGCCCAGATTCGCGCCGTGATCGATTTCTCACCCAACGATAAATTCATGAGCGTGCTGCCGATCTTCCACGCCTTTGGGTTGACGGCGGGGGCGATCTTGCCCTTGGTCACTGGTACGAAATTGTTTCTTTATCCTTCGCCACTCCACTACAAACTCATTCCCGAAGTGATCTACGATCGCAATTGCACGGTGCTGTTTGGCACCAGTACTTTTCTCGGTCACTACGCCAAGCATGCCAATCCTTACGATTTCTACCGTTTGCGTTATGTGGTGGCGGGTGCAGAAAAATTGAATGAGGAAGTGCGCAAGATTTGGGTCGAGAAATTTGGCATCCGCATTCTCGAAGGTTATGGTGCTACCGAGTGCGCGCCGGTGCTGGCAGTTAACACGCCAATGGCGCATCGAGCGGGCAGCGTCGGGCAATTGCTACCGGGCATCGAGCATCGTCTTGAACCCGTGCCCGGTATCGACGGCGGCGGCATCTTGCATGTGCGCGGACCCAATGTCATGTCGGGCTACTATTTGTACGATCATCCAGGCGAACTGGTTCCCCCGCGATCGAATATCGGCGCGGGCTGGTACAACACCGGCGATGTGGTTGAGATCGACAGCGAGGGTTTCGTCACCATCAAGGGCCGGGTGAAGCGCTTCGCCAAAATTGCCGGTGAAATGGTGTCGCTGGAGGCGGTGGAAAAAATTGCGAGCCTCGTTTCACCCCAGTATGAGCACGCTGCGGTGACTCAGCCCGATCCTCAGCGCGGAGAAGCGCTCGTGCTGTATACCACCGACGTGGAACTGAATCGCGACCGCTTGCTGCAAGCGGCGCGCGCCAGCGGCAAGCCGGAATTGGCGGTACCGAAAAAGATTGTGGCGGTGGAGGCCTTGCCGGCACTCGGCACCGGCAAGACAGATTATGTGTTGTTGAAGAAAATGGCGGAGCAGGCATGAGCCGGTATGTACCTCCATCTCACACTAACAATAAGCAGCTCTTTTCCGGCGCCATGATCGCGGTATTGGCGGCGCAGTTTTTATCTGCTGCCGCTGACAACGCGCTTTTGTTCGCCGCGATCGGCCTGATCAAAGTCCATGGCTTTCCCGATTATTTTGCTTCCATGTTGCAAGAGTTTTTCGCCGGCGCGTTTATATTTCTCGCTCCTTTCGTCGGGCCCTTCGCCGATGCGTATTCAAAAGGACGCGTGATGCTAATCGCAAATGGGATCAAATTGCTGGGTGCTGGCGCGATGTTTCTGGGCCTGCATCCGCTCTTGGCTTATGGCGTCGTCGGCATGGGCGCGGCGGCTTATTCCCCGGCGAAATATGGCATCTTGAGCGAACTGGTGGCGCCGGAACAATTGGTGAAAGCCAATAGCTTGATGGAAGGCTCGACCATTGTCGCGATTCTACTGGGCGCGCTCTTAGGCGGGTGGCTGGCCGATGTGTCGGTACAGTGGGCGCTGGTGACCGTGGTAGCGTTGTATGGATTCGCGGCACTGGCGAATATGCGCATCCCCAGGCTACCCGCCGCGCATCCGCTTACGTCGTTCAATTTCCCGGTATTAGTGCGCGATTTTTGGAGCGCGCTGAAGCAACTTTATCGCCACCCGGAGGCGCGCTTTACTTTGCTGGGCACCAGTTTGTTTTGGGGCACCGGCAGCACACTGCGCTTCATGCTGGTGGCGTGGGTGCCAGTGGCGCTTGTTATCGATAATATTCACACGCCCGCCAATTTGAATGGCGTGGTGGCAATCGGCATCGCCTTGGGTGCGGCGCTGGCGGCGCGCTTGGTCAACTTAAAAACGGTGAATCGGGCTTTGATCGCCGGTTTGTTGCTCGGTGTCTTAGTGTGGGTATTCGCCGGCACCACCAGTTTGTATGTGGCGGCTGTGCTGTTGGTGGCGATCGGCGCGAGCGGCGGATTTTTCGTCGTGCCTTTGAATGCCTTATTGCAGGAGTGTGGCCATAAAACAGTCGGCGCCGGTCATGCGATTGCGGTGCAAAATTTCAGCGAGGGCATCGCCATGCTCACCTTGGTCGGCGCTTTTACCGCGGCACACAAAGCCGCAGTGCCGGTGATTTTCCTGGCCCAAGGGTTCGGCCTGGCAATTATCGTCCTCATGGGTTTGCTGACGCTGGCGCGGCTTACCTGCTGGAGATCGGTGCCAAAGTAAGCCGGGGAAGCATGGTAACGATAGCTTGCGTTTATTTTCAACGGGATTCGACGAGAAATCGCCAGATATTACGCTGCAGGGATGCGTCGCGCGGGTGCAGCGTGCCGGTATACGGGAGTTAGGGCTATTTCGGGGATCTCTTTCGGCGCTGGCATGAATTCTGCTCGAATAAGCAGTATTGATTGCAACCTTCCCGATAAAAATGTTGAAATTCCTCGCTACCAGTCTCGGACGTAAACCGCAGCATCCATTGACGGATCTGCATACTATTTCGCGTTGGCTAGAAGATCTGCCGATGGGTGATAGTGTCGAAGCCCTTGATGAAATCGCGCGCCAGATCGCGGAATACAGCGACCAAAATCAAGCCACCACCAAGGAACGCTTAGCAGTGCTGACGACGCTCGACGAGGGCGCGCAGGCATTGCTCGCCCGGTTGCGCGGCCAATACCTGCAAAACCCGCGCATGTCGCGGGTGGTGGAAAGCCGGTTATGGAATGCCGTGGCCAATTACTATCAAGAGATTCTGCGCGCCTATCACACGCATATCATGGAATATATCGGCAATCCAGGCGGCAGCAAAATCGCGTCCACCCTGCCCTTATTGACGGCGCGCGCCTTGAACTATTTTGGGCTCGATGCGAAGTGGAGCTACTACCGCTATACGCAGGCCAATACCAAGCTTTGGAAGCGTATCCATAATTTATATCATTTCGCGGAGTACGAAGAATTCGATACGCATGCCCTCAAGCTGTACGCGGAGGATGACGCGGAAACGAGCATCACCCGGCTGTACTTGCAAGCGCTGATGTTGGAAACGCTCAATACCGGCAGCCTGACGCCGCGCCAGATTCATTTGATAGAGAGTTGGTTGCCCATTCTGGTGAGCGGCGTGCATTTGGAGCGCGAATTCAAACCAGCGCGGCATGTGTTCTACGTCAGCTTGAACGAGAATCACGGCGCGCGCCGCATACGCCGGGTTGAGCCGAACGAAACACAGCGTTACTGGGACACCTATGGTCTGAAGGAAAAGCTCGATCATTTACGCGGCCAACTTAGTGCCGGTGCGATACCGGCGAAGCTTGGTTTGACCGAGGATTGCAAGCTGCCGGCGTGCTTGGAGCTGCTCGATCGCATTGCGTATTTCTGGGCGCCGACCGGCATCAAGCGGGTGCAGCGCGTATTCGAACGCAAGCACGCGATGAAATCGATAGAGGTAGTGCGTGGCTTGAACGATATTTGCGTCAATGTATACGCCGACAATGTCTCTGCACGGTGTGCTCAATCCGAGGTATCGGATGGATTGAGTTATGAGGAAATGGTGGATGTGCATCTCTATGGATTTGTCACCCAACGTACCCAAACCAAAGTCGCGCAAGGCAAAGGTGAAAAAATCGCGCATAGGGTCGTGCATGAGCGCTGGGTGATGGAAAACGAAAGCGAAGCCGGTTATGGCGCGCACATTAACGACCAGACCGACGATTGGCTTCGTCTTGGCAAGCTCGTGGGGCTAAAGCCGGAAAAAAAGGGGCATTGGAATATTGGTGTGATCCGTCGTCTGCGCCGTACCCAGCCGAATCAGCAATACGTCGGGATCGAAGTGATTTCAGAGCGCCCGCTGGCGCTATTTCTGCGTGCGGAAAAAACTGAAGTCCGCCCGCTCACCATTGATGGCATCGATCCGGTGGGTGTGGTATTTCCGATTCCTGCCCTTTTTCTCAAGGGTACAGGGCAGCCCGCTCAGTCGGATGTATTGATCTTGCAAAGCGCTGAATTCGCCAGTGGACGCGAACTGTGGTTCACCGTGAAAGGGATGGTTTATCACATCCGATTGAAACACGCCTTAGAGCGCGGCGACGATTGGTTGCGTGCTTCGTTTGAAGTATTGGCCAAGCACGCCGCATCGAACTAAGCGCTGGATAAGGCGGCGCTTAACCATGCGCCAATATCAGTCACTTCGTCTGTGCATACTGTGTGCGTCATCGGATATTCCCGCCATTCCACCTGGTAGCCTAAAGCGCTGAGCGTATCGCGCGTGGCGCGCGCAAAAGCGTAAGACACGATTTCGTCTTGTGTGCCCTGCGCCATGAAGATGGGAAGCTTGCGATTGGCCGCGCTGGCTTCTTGCGCCAGCTTATCTTTTAACCCCAGATACGAAGACAAAATCAGCGCGCCAGCCAGCGCTTCCGGATAGCGTAAGGCGCAATTCAGGGCGATGTTGCCGCCCTGCGAAAACCCGGCAAGCACGATGTTCCGCGGCGCGATGCCGCGCTCGATTTCGCGCGTGATGAGGCGATTGAGATAATGCACTGATGCGCGGATGCCGGTTTCATCTTCCGGCGCAACGTCGTGCAAGCCGATGATGTCGTACCAAGAAGGCATGACATAGCCGCCATTGAGCGTTACCGCTTGTTCGGGCGCATGCGGGAAGACGAAGCGTACCGGCGGCAGGCGTGCGTGATTCAACTCGCTGACGATGGGGAGAAAATCACTACCATTCGCGCCCAAGCCGTGCAGCCAAATGACGCTGGCGCGCGGCGGTTCACGGGTGGTGACCTCTAGCGGTTCGCGATAGTTAAGCGGCATTGTGCGTAGCGTGCGCGATCAATTTTGGGTGGGTACGGATTTAATGATGCCGTGCGAGAACGTCGAACGATACGCGGCGATAGTCTTCCGCTTCTTCAAGGGCTTTCTGTAAGCGGATGGTGTAAGCCTTACCTTGCGCTTTGAGCTGCAACAAGCGGCCAGGTTCAAAATCGTCGTGCGCCATCAGCAGGCTACGCGAGATTTGCGCTTGCGGCATTTCCAATAGATATACCGCTTCGGCGAAATGACTGGAGGGGTTGCCGCCAGATGGGCTGTGCAGTTCTACCGGAATCGGCGTTTGACACAGCGTTTGAATGCCGACGTAGGTTTTGCTCGCCGGATTCTTGTTCATTCTGCGTACCACGCCAATCAAAAAGTGGCGTGTGCTTTCCGGTTTGAGTCCGATCAATGTGCCGATGCGCAACCCGTTTTGACCGGCAGGGTTGAAAGTGACGCCATAGCCGGAGACGCTTTCATTTTCCATAATCCATTGTTCGAGTGCGGGCTGAAACAGCTCTTCATTACCTTGCGTATTCATATCGATAGGGGAGCCGCCGACGGTGTAGCCCATGACCTGATAACCGACCATTTCGCCTTTGGGCTTGCGCTTTATTTTCGCGCCGGGTTTTAACTGCGCCAAGATGTCGTGCAAGCCTTGCACCACGTGGACCACTTTGACATTCGGCGTGCGCTCGTGTTTTCGCTGCACATCTTTTTTCGACCAGCGTCGTTCTACGGTTTCGATCAAGTCTAGGCAGTGTGGTAGACGGCAGTCCTCCCCCAAGCCAAGGCGTGCCGGTAGTTCGCCGTTTTTGAGCTGCTCCACGGCTTTGTCGATGGTGACCACGAGCAGTCCTACGCCCCAGTAGCGGTATTTTTCGCCCAGCATGTTGCGGCGTAGGCTGCGCGCCGGTTTGGTATCGCCCAGATTGACGGCATACAACTGGCGGTGGGGGCGGAACTGGTTTTCCAGAGTCACACTCTTGGCCCAGGTATCGAGCCACTGGTCCACCAGATTGATTTGTAGCGGTTGCAGACTCTCGGGGTTGGCCAGATTAAGCATCAAGGGTTGCAGATATTCGGACTGACAACTGGTCTCGGTGAGGCTATCCGGGAAAAGTTTGACCGCCGTTTTCTCGAACTTTTCGCGCTCGGCAAATAGATAAAGCCGGTGCAAGTTGCGCCATACCGCGCTGTCAACTGGCATGTAGCGCAGATGCGCCCACTTGGCTTGCATCGCATAGTGGTGCAGCGCGCGTGCGGTAAGAATACGGATAGTGGGCCAGAGTTTGGCGCTGGGATCTTGGGAAAAACTGCGAATACAAATTTGGTAGGCCACCGCCATTTCATCCCAAAATGCGAGGATGGTCTGCAAATAAGTGCGTTCCGCGGCGTTGGCATCGCTAGTGGTGGCGAGATAGTCGCGGCACAGATTGTCTTGCAAGCCTTTGGCTTTCTCGTTCAAGTACATGCAAACTTGAACCCGCTCCTTGAGCGGCATCTTTTTATTTTCGTTGATGGAGGACAGTCCACGCACAATTTCGATGTGCGCAAGGTGGACGTCGGCGAGCGGCAACTCTTGCACCCAGATAGTGGCGGATTTTATATCGCCGACGGGGTCATCGGATTTCTTGCGTAAGATCGCGTTGATGAGCCCACTGAAGTCGAACATGATCCTGACAAACTAAGAATTATGAATTTATCGTAACGAGGGCAAATACTAAAGCATGGCGGCGGCGGGGGCAATAGCATCGGGCCAAAAGCGCCCGTAGACTGTAAAAAAACAAGCGCCCGCTAGGACGCAGGTGGCGGGCGTTGAATTATTGGGGGTTTTCCAGTAGGCGGTGGGCGATCCCAGTTTCGTCGGCCGGGGTGAAGAAGTAGGGATAAAGCGATTTTTCGCCTTTGGCGCTTTCCAACAGGCCGCCGAATTTGCGCACTTGGATTTCAACATAGTCGGTTTCCAAGCGCAGCAGTACCGCCGGTGCATTGACCCGCGTGCAGATGCGTTCCGGGCCGAACTGGCGGAAGCCCAGCATACGCTCGTAGAACGCGACATGGCGCGGGTTAACCTCAATCAGGATATCGGTGCAAGCGTTGAGATGGCGTGCATGGATGTACGCGATGTGGAACAGCGAGGCCAGCACTTTACGCGAACGCACGCACTGATCCACGGCGAGCTTGGTCATTTCGCACAGCACCCGGCCTTGTGCGCGAAGTTGATCGACTTCGGGCTTATACATTGTTATCGCCGACATCCCCTCGGGCGAATCCATGCATAAGGTGAGGGTGCCGATAGCTTGTTCGGCAGAGAATACCGAGAGGCAAATATTGTTTGGCGCATGATTTACAGTGCTGGAGCCGGTCTCATAGCCCCGCCAAGAATACATTTTGCGAATAAGCAGGTTGGCGGAGAGGGTATGTCCGGTGTCGCGAGTGAGCCGGATTTTGAACTTCTGCTGGCCCAGTTGCACGCTATTGACGGCGTCGCCCAGGGGGTTCGAGCACAAGGGTTGCAAGCCGATACGGCCTTCGATGGACACAATGGTATGTTGTCCAACGCTGGATTTTCGTTTTTGCGCTGCGGGGTTTGCAAGTATTCCGAGCATGTCCGCTTCCTTTGTCATAAAGGTAGATGCTTGTAATAAAGCAAGGAATATACCGTGCGCATCATATTTTCGTTGAAATTAGGATTAATCATTGTTAAGGCAAAGAAAATTTTGTTTTGCGAGTCCTGTTCTTAGCCTCTTCTCACCCTTGCCTAAGGGTTGAGCAAGTGACGACACGGGGCAGTAATTCGTCATTCTGGTCGCGCTCAAGCCGGTTTTTGCGCCGACTTAGGCCGAAACGCCTTGATGACATCCTCATGGGTTTCGATATACGGCCCGCCAATCAAATCGATGCAATACGGCACCGCAGAGAATACCCCGTCCAATGTTTCCTTGATCGCTTTCGGTTGCCCCGGTAAATTTAAAATCAGGCATTTGCCGCGTGTCACGCCTACCTGGCGCGAGAGAATGGCGGTGGGCACATATTTCAAGCTCACTGCCCGCATTTGTTCGCCGAAGCCATCCAACACCCGCTCCGCGACGGCGATGGTTGCATCTGGTGTCACATCGCGGGATGCTGGGCCGGTGCCGCCGGTGGTGAGAATGATATGACAGTGAAGCAAATCGACCAATTCAATCAAGGTTTTTTCGATGAGCGGCCGTTCATCGGGGATAAGCCGTGTTTCGGCGCGCCACGGAGTCTTGATGGCGGCGGCAAGCCACGTTTGCAAGGCGGGAATGCCTTTGTCTTCATAGACACCGCCGCTCGCGCGATCGCTTACGCTGACCAAACCGACTATCAATTCCTGATTCATCGTGCCGTACCTTAAAACAGTCGTTTACCGCAAGCAATGCTTAATTCTAGGTCCATGCTAAATGGAAAGAGTAAGTCCTGCCTAGGTCACAAGAAATCGGAAAAATTAAACTTACGCCATGTCGTCATTCGCGGCCGGCACAGTTTGCATGATGTCGCGCAGCATCCGGAATAGGCCGCGGTAGCTCGCCGGCGGCCGCTTAGCCGCATGTTCCTTACGTGCGTTACGGATCAGCGTGCGCAGTTGCTGCGAATCACAAGCCGGATAATCGGTGAGAAATTCGCCCACCGCCGCATCCTCTGCCATCAGCCGTTCACGCCAGCGCTCGATATTGTGCAGCCGTGCGGTTTCCTGGTCATTCACGCCGTTCCAGGCATCGAGCCGGGTCTGGATCGGCGCTGCATCGACGCTGCGCATGACCTTGCCGATATATTGCATTTGCCGCCGCCGCGCTTCATTGTGCGTGAGGCGCTTGGCTTCCAACACCGCATCCAGCAACAATTCCGGTAACCGGAGTTGATCAAGCTGGGACTGCTTGAGGGCAACCAATTCGGCCCCCAGCTTCTGCAAGTCGGTCATTGCTTGCTTGCGCTTGGTCTTGCTGATGGGCTCGTCGTCTAGATCATTCTCGGACATGTCGCTCTCGTTACTCACGTTCGGCATCGCCCAGGGCGGCCAAAGTTGCTATGATAACCGCTTTCCCAAATTCGCCCGTAACCCGCCAAGAAGGCCCCCCTGTGGACGCTAGCCGCTTTTCCTATTCCATCGATCAACTCCAGCAACTCACGCAAGATATTCTGCAGCAGGCCCAAGCCGCCGGTGCCACCGCCTGCGAAGCGGAGGTCAACCAAGGCTTCGGACAAAACGTGACGGTGCGGCTGAATCAAGTCGAAACCATCGAATACAATCGCGACAAAGGACTCGGCGTCACTTGTTACTTCGGCCAGAAGCGCGGGCATGCCAGTACTTCCGATTTAAGCCCGCAGGCGATACACGACACCGTGGCGAAGGCACTCACCATCGCCAAGTACACCGCCGAAGATGAATTTGCCGGGCTGCCCGAGCCCGGCAGTCTGGCGCGCGACATTTCAGATCTCGACCTCTATCATCCTTGGAATTTGCCGGTGGAACAGGCGATCGAACTTGCGCAAGCGTGCGAAGCGGCGGCGCTCGCGGTTGATCCGCGCATCAATAACTCCGAAGGCGGCTCGGTTTCGACGCAGGAATCGCTGTTCGTGTACGGCAATAGCTTGGGTTTTCTCGCGGGTTATCCCACCTCGCGTCACGGAATCTCGTGCGCCGTGATTGCGGAGTCGGACGCCGGTATGCAGCGCGACTATTGGTATACCACGGCGCGCGCGGCAGGCGCATTAGAGAGCGCAGAAAAAGTAGGGCGCATCAGCGGCGAGCGAACTCTGCGCCGCTTGGATGCGCGCAAACTCAAAACCATGCAAGCCCCGGTGATTTTCGAAGCGCCCATTGCCGCGGGGCTGATCGGTAGTTTGGTGTCCGCCGTCAGTGGCGGTAATTTGTATCGCAAAACTTCGTTCTTGCTCGATAGTCTGGGCCAACAATTGTTCGCGCCCTTTATTCAAATCGTCGAACGCCCGCATTTAATGCAGGGGCTAGGCAGCGCGCCTTTCGATAACGAAGGCGTGGCGACACGCGACCGCGCCATCATCAAAGACGGCGTACTGCAAGGCTATTTCCTCTCCAGCTATTCGGCGCGCAAGCTCGGCATGCACACTACCGGCAACGCCGGCGGCAATCACAATTTGATTATCGAAACCAGCAAACTCGATTTCGCCGCCTTGCTCAAAAAAATGGGCACCGGCTTGGTCGTTACCGAATTGCTCGGCCAAGGCGTGAACCCGATCACTGGCGATTATTCGCGCGGCGCAGCGGGGTTCTGGGTGGAGCAGGGCGAGTTTCAATATCCGGTGGAAGAAATCACCATCGCCGGTAATTTGAAAGACATGTTCAAGCAGATCGTGGCGATCGGTAATGATGTGGTGGTGCACGGCGCGCGCCAGACCGGCTCGATTTTGATTGAAAACATGACGATTGCCGGTGAATGACTTCGAGTGAAGGGAGGATAAAAATATGCAACGACGTACCTTCTTAAAGCGTGCCGGTGTCGGCTTGGCCGCCGGTTCCACGTTGGCCGCACCGGCCATCGCCGCCAGCGAGCCCGAAGTGAAGTGGCGGCTCGCCTCCAGCTTTCCGAAAAGTCTGGATACGATTTTTGGCGCATCGGAGTTGCTCGCCAATCGCGTAGCGAAACTCACCAACAACAAATTCCAAATTCGCGTATTCGCCGGGGGTGAACTGGTGCCGGGCCTGCAAGTGTTGGATGCGGTGGGCCAAGGCACGGTGGAGTGCGGCCACACCGCCAGCTATTACTATGTGGGTAAGAATAAGGCCTTCGCTTTCGATACCGCGATGCCCTTCGGTCTTACCGCGCGGCAGCAAAACGCCTGGTTTTATTTTGGCGGCGGCTTGCAATTGATGCGCGAATTTTTTAAGCCCTATGGCGTGGTGAATTTTCCAGGCGGCAACACCGGCACGCAGATGGGCGGCTGGTTCCGCAAAGAGATCAAGAGCCTCGCGGATATGAAGGGGCTCAAAATGCGTATCCCCGGTATCGCCGGTGAAATCATGTCGCGTCTCGGCGTGGTGACGCAAACGCTTGCCGGTGCGGATATTTACCCCGCGTTGGAAAAAGGCGCGATCGACGCAGCAGAATGGGTAGGGCCCTACGATGATGAAAAGCTCGGCTTTTACAAAGTGGCTAAGCACTATTACTACCCGGGCTGGTGGGAAGGGGGCGCGGGCTTGTCGTTTCTGGTGAATGCCAAGGAATGGGAAAAGCTCCCCGCTCAATACAAAGAAGCTTTCGATGTCGCGGCGGCGGAGGCGAATTTGTCCATGCTCGCCGAGTACGATGCGAAAAATCCCGCTGCGCTCGGGCGCTTAATTAGGGATGGCGCCAAGCTGCACCCCTTCCCCCAAGACATGATGGAAGCCGCGCTCAAAGTGACGAATCAGATTTATGCGGAAGAAGTGGCGAAGAACCCGGCGTTCAAGAAAATCTACGATTCTTGGGCGCGGTTTCGCAACGATCAGTTCCAGTGGTTCCGGGTGGCGGAATTGAGTTATGAGAACTTCACGTTCAATCATGTGAAGTAAGCTAGGCAAACCTTTATGCTCCCGCTGTTTTTACAGCAGGACGCCTATACAAAGTGCTGACGCAGGTATTGGAGGATAGCGCTGGATTCATACAGCCACTGACTATCGCCGCCTTCCCCCGTGATTTTCAGACACGGCACTTTTATTTTACCGCCGCCTTGCAATAAGGCGGCACGGTGTTGCGGGTCATTTTGCGCATCACGCAGCGCGATGTTAAGCGACAAGCCATGCATCTCGCGCCTGACCTTGATGCAAAATGGGCAGGTCTTGAATTGATAGAGCGTGAGTCCCTCGCATTGCCGGTCGATTTGTTGTTGTTCTTCAATCGGGCGAACGATGCCCTTCGGTGTGCTGATTTTTTCCCATAGCAGCATGAAAGGGCCGAGGACGATGCGCAGCGTTCTAAAGAAAATTCTAAAAATGGGTTTCATATCACTACCAGTATTTTTGTTGGTGAAGGGATGACACGCAATTCCTCACGCATCTTCGCGAAAGAGTATTACTTTTTCCCGGTGTAATTAGTTGCCGGTATATCGATTTTCAGCGGCGTATCGACCATCGCTTTTTTGCCGTGGCTGCCAGTGAGCCCTGGAAAGGCAAGCACGATTGCCACCATCAACACTTGAATCAACACGAACGGTATGGCCCCCCAATAGATTTGGCTGGTGCTGACACCACCGGTTAATCGGCCGGTTACTTTATCCACATAGTCGGTTTTCGGTGCCACGCTGCGCAAGTAAAACAACGCGAAGCCGAAGGGCGGATGCATGAACGAGGTTTGCATATTTACTGCGAGCAGCACGCCGAACCAGACCAGATCAATGCCGAGTTTATCCGCTACCGGCGCGAGCAGCGGCACCAGTATGAAGGCCAATTCAAAAAAATCCAAAAAGAACGCCAGCACGAACACTAAGATATTCACCACGATCAAAAAGCCCAGCGTGCCACCAGGCAAATTGACCAGCAATTGCTCCACCCATAGGTCGCCATTCACTGCGCGGAACACCAGGCCGAACACGGTGGAGCCGATGAGAATAAACAGCACGAAGGACGACAGCTTGGCGGTGGCATCCAGCGCTTGCTTGAGCAAGCCAAGGTTCAAGCGGCGCTTGATGAGCGCCAGCGCGAGTGCGCCGGAAGCGCCCATCGCGCCACCTTCCGTCGGCGTGGCGATGCCTAAGAAGATGGTGCCCAACACCAAGAAGATGAGCAGCAAGGGCGGCAGCAGGGTAAACACCACCCTGGCGGCAAGCTGACTGCCGCTGAGGGTACGCGCGCTGAGTGGCAGCGCGGGCGTGGCGGCGGGTTTGACTAGCGACACCACCAACACATAGACGGCATACATTGCGGCGAGGATTAAGCCCGGCGCTATCGCGCCTTGATACAACTCGCTCACCGGCCGCTGCAATTGATCGGCGAGCACGATCAATACCAAACTCGGCGGGATGATTTGCGCCAATGTGCCGGAGGCAGCAATCACGCCGGCGGCCAAGCGCCGGTCGTAGCCGTAGCGCAGCATAATGGGCAGCGAGATGAGGCCCATCGAAATCACCGATGCTGCGACCACGCCAGTCGTCGCGGCGAGCAGCGCACCGACGAAGATCACCGCATAGCCGATGCCGCCGCGCACCGGGCCGAACAATTGGCCGATGGTGTCGAGCAAATCTTCGGCCATGCCGCTGCGTTCCAGAATCAATCCCATGAAAGTGAAAAACGGGATCGCCAGCAAGGTTTCGTTTTGCATGATGCCGTAGATGCGATACGGTAACGCGCTAAGCAAATGCTCGGTCAGCAAGCCGTTAGCGATGCCGATGACGGCGAACAGCAGACCGTTGGCGGCGAGCGAAAACGCCACTGGGTAGCCCAAGAGGAGGAACAGCACCAGTGAGGCGAACATCAGCGGCGCCAACAGTTCGGCGCTCATGGAATTTGTTCCGGGGTATCGCGCAACAGCATCTCTTCAGCCGGCGAATGCGCGGGCGGTTCCGCCGGCTCAAGGCCCAGCAGGAAACCGGCGCGTTTGATAATTTCGGCCACGCCTTGTAGCAAGAGCAGCGCGAAGCCCACGGGGATCAACAGCTTCGCCGGCCATAAAATCAATCCGCCCGGATTGCTCGACCATTCTTGGGACAGGAACGAGTTCAGAAAAAACGGCCAAGCGTGATACAACACCACCCCGGTGAGCGGCAGCAAAAAAAACACGCCGCCGAAAATATCGATCCACGCTTGCGTGCGCAGGCTGAATCGGCTGCTGATGACGTCGATACGCACATGTTCGTTTTTTAGCAAGGTATAAGCCGCCGCCAGTAAAAATACTGCCGCAAATAGAGACCACTGAATTTCGAGGAAGCCATTGGAACTCATTTGAAATGCTTTGCGCATGATGGCATTGCCTGCGCTGATCAAGACGGTGGCGAGAATCAGCCAAGACGCGGCGCGCCCGATGCGTTCGTTGAGGCGGTCGATGAGATGGGCGATTCGGAGTAGCGTTTTCATTATTTTTTTGGCCGGAAGGGTGTCCATTATAGGCGGGCGAGCTCTCCGCCGTCGAATCGGGAAGGCTATATTCCTACATGCATAATTACCGCATTGTGATCGGCGTGGGCGGCGCGTAGCTGCGCGAAGAAGTGCAAAAACTGCGTGCGGATATTGCCCGACTCAGCGCTCAGCAGACCCAATAGGTCTGCCCTGCTGACGCGTGCTAAAATACGTTTTTTTCAATTACTTGAGTCCTTCATGTTCAGTTTCAGCCAAACCATACAAGCAACCGACCCCGATTTGTGGAAAGCGATGGAGGCTGAGCGCCAGCGCCAAGAAGACCACATCGAACTGATCGCGTCCGAAAATTACGCCAGCCCGGCGGTGATGCAAGCCCAGGGATCGGTGCTGACCAATAAGTATGCCGAGGGCTATCCCGGCAAGCGCTACTACGGCGGGTGCGAATATGTGGATATTGCCGAGCAATTGGCAATCGATCGCGCCAAGGCGCTGTTCCATGCCGACTACGCCAACGTGCAGCCGCATTCCGGTTCGCAGGCCAACGCCGCAGTGTATCTGTCGGTGCTGCAGCCCGGCGACACGATACTCGGCATGGCGCTCGCGCATGGCGGACATCTCACGCATGGTGCATCGGTCAACTTCAGCGGCAAGCTGTTCAAGGCGGTGAGCTATGGCTTGCACCCCGACACCGAAGCCATCGATTACGACGCAGTGCAGCGCTTGGCGACCGAGCACAAGCCGAAGATGATTGTGGCCGGCGCCTCGGCGTATTCGCTGGTGATCGACTGGAAACGTTTCCGCCAGATCGCGGATAGCGTCGGCGCCTACCTGTTCGTGGATATGGCGCACTACGCGGGTCTGGTTGCGGCAGGCGTGTATCCGAGCCCGGTGGGCATCGCCGATTTCGTCACCAGCACCACGCATAAAACTCTGCGCGGCCCGCGCGGTGGCCTCATCTTGGCGAAAGCTGAATTCGAGAAGCCGCTCAACTCCGCCATCTTCCCGGTGAGTCAAGGCGGCCCGTTGATGCATGTGATCGCGGCCAAGGCGGTGGCGTTCAAAGAAGCGATGGGCAAAGATTTCAAGCTCTATCAAGAACAAGTCATCGCCAATGCGCGCGTGATGACCAAGGTGTTGCAAGAGCGTGGTTTGCGCATTGTTTCCGGCCGTACTGATTCGCATCTGTTCCTGGTCGATTTGCGTGCTAAGAACCTGACCGGAAAAGAAGCAGAAGCCGCGCTCGGCCGCGCGCATATGACGGTGAACAAGAATGCCATCCCGAATGACCCGCAAAAGCCTTTTATTACCAGCGGTATTCGCATCGGCACCCCAGCCATGACCACGCGCGGCTTCAAGGAAATCGAAGCCGAACATTTATCCAATCTGATTGCCGATGTGCTCGATAAGTCGGGCGACGACGCAGTCATCGCGCGCGCGGCGCACGATGCGCAGGCGCTGTGCGCTAAGTTTCCGGTGTACGGCAAATGAGGAGCCCCGTGGCTTAGCCTGGTATGAAATGTCCCTTCTGCGGCGCGACCGATACCCAAGTGATTGATTCGCGGGTGAGCGAGGAAGGGGACAGCATTCGCCGCCGCCGCCGTTGCGCCGACTGCAGCAAGCGCTTTACCACCTATGAAAATGCCGAACTGCGCATGCCGCGGGTGGTGAAGCAAAACGGCATACGCGAGGAATTCTCGCGCGATAAATTGCGTACCAGTTTTCAGCGCGCGCTGCACAAGCGCCCGGTGCCCACCGAGTATGTGGACGCCGCCATCGAACACATTGCGCAGGAATTATTAAGCCACGGCGAGCGCGAAATTCCGGCGCGGCAGATCGGCGAAAAAGTCATGGCCGCGCTCTACAAGCTCGACAAGGTGGCTTACATCCGCTTCGCTTCGGTGTATCGCAGCTTCCAGGATGCGGCGGATTTTCGCGAAGTGCTGCAGGATATCGATAGCAGTACTAAACGCGCCAAACCGGTGGCTAAGGCCGTCCCTAAAACCACCAAGGCTGCGAAGTAGCGCCGTCTCCCGCCGTGTTCTCTCCCGCCGACCATAGCTTCATGGCCCAAGCACTGCGTTTGGCAGAGCAAGGGCTCTATAGCACCAGCCCCAATCCGCGCGTTGGCTGCGTCATTGTGCGCGATGGAAAAGTGGTAGGCGAAGGCTGGCATCAACGCGCCGGTACACCGCATGCCGAAGTGCACGCCTTGCAGCAAGCCGGCGCACAAGTGCGCGGCGCGACGGTGTATGTGACGCTCGAACCTTGTTCGCATCAGGGGCGCACACCGCCCTGTGCCGATGCGCTGATTGCGGCGGGGGTGGTGCGCGTCGTAGCGGCCATGCGCGACCCTAATCCGCAAGTCGCAGGCCGTGGGATCGCGCGCTTGCAGCAAGCGGGGATGGCGGTCGAATGCGGCTTGATGGAGGAGCAGGCGCGCGAGTTGAATATCGGCTTCGTCTCGCGCATGACGCGCGGCCGGCCCTGGGTGCGGCTGAAAGCGGCGGCGAGTCTGGATGGCAAGACTGCGCTGGATAATGGCGTATCGAAGTGGATCACCGGCCCGGCGGCGCGCCAGGATGTGCAGCAGTGGCGCGCGCGCTCCTGCGCCATCCTCACCGGCGTCGGCACCGTGCTGGCGGATGATCCGCACATGAACGTGCGCGAAATTGAAACCCCGCGTCAGCCCTTGCGGGTGGTGGTCGATTCGCAGTTGCACACACCACCGGGGGCGAAGATTTTGGCGGGCGGCGGCGTGTTGATCGTGAGCGCGGTCGATGACCCGGCAAAAATTCAGGCGCTACGCGATGCCGGTGCCGAAGTCGTGGTGCTGGAAGGCCGCGATGGCCGAGTCGATCTGGCGCGCTTGATGCGATTGTTAGCCGAACGCGAAGTGAACGAATTAATGGTGGAAGCGGGCGCGACATTGAATGGTGCGCTGCTGGCTGCCGGACTGGTTGATGAGTTGGTGCTCTATCTCGCGCCGATGGTGCTGGGCGATGTGGCGCGTGGTTTGTTCGCGCTGCCGGCCTTGAGCCGCATGGATGAACGCAAGAATTTAACGCTGCACGATGTGCGGCAAGTGGGAACGGATATGCGCGTGATTGCGCGGGTGGTGTAACGATGTTTACCGGTATTATTCAAGCAATAGGTAAGGTCTCGGCGAGTCAAACGCGCGCCCAGGATGTGCGCTTGTCCATCGCCGCGGGTGGGTTAGACCTAGCCGATGTGCAACTAGGCGACAGCATTGCGGTCAACGGCGTGTGTCTTACCGTGATTGAAAAACAAGCACACAGTTTCGCAGTGGATGTGTCCGCTGAAACCCTGCGCTGTACGACAGGATTTGCCTTGGATAGCGCAGTGAATTTAGAAAAGGCGCTGCGTCTTGCAGATCGCCTCGGCGGGCATTTGGTCAGCGGCCATGTGGATGGCGTAGGCGAGGTCATCCGCTTCGCACCCGCGGGCGATTGCTTTGTGTTGGAAGTGGCGGCACCAGATACGATTGCGAAATACGTCGCGGCCAAGGGCTCGATCACCATCGACGGCGTGAGCCTGACCGTGAATCATGTGGCGGGAAATCGCTTCGAGGTGAACCTCATTCCGCATACCTTGGAAGTAACGACACTGAAACAGCTTAAACCTGGCAAGCGCGTGAACCTCGAAGTCGATTTACTCGCGCGCTATGCCGAGCGCTTACTGCATTACACGCCCAGTCCCGCTTAGATTGAAATTCGCCGTATTCGCGGCGAAGTGCGATAATTGCGCCCCCTTAAAGCACTTTGGTGCAGAGTCTTTCGATGATTAGCCCAATACAAGACATTATTGCCGATCTCAAAGCCGGCAAAATCGTCGTCCTAGTGGACGAGGAAGACCGCGAGAATGAGGGCGATTTGGTGATGGCGGCGGAATTCGTCACGCCCGACGCCATCAACTTCATGGCCAAATTCGGCCGTGGCTTGATCTGCCTGACCCTGACCGATGCGCGTTGCCGGCAACTCGGTTTGCGCCAAATGGTGTCGGACAACCAAACGCCGCACGGCACGGCGTTCACGGTTTCGATCGAAGCCGCGACAGGCGTGACCACCGGTATTTCCGCGGCGGATCGGGCGCTGACGATCAAGGCCGCTGTCGCCAGGGATGCGCAGCCCACGGACATCATCCAGCCCGGCCATATTTTCCCGCTACGGGCGCAGCCCGGCGGCGTGCTGGTGCGAGCTGGCCACACCGAGGCAGGATGCGACTTAGTGGGCCTTGCCGGTTTGGAACCCGCCGCTGTGATTTGCGAAATCCTCAAAGACGACGGCAGCATGGCGCGGCTGCCGGATTTGATCGTATTCGCCAAAGAACATGGCTTAAAGATCGGCACCATCGCCGATTTGATTCATTACCGCGCGCAAACCGAAAAACTGGTGGAGCGCGTGGCCGAGCGCAAGGTCGAGACGATTTACGGCGAGTTCCAGTTGATCGCCTATCGCGATAAGACCTCAGGCGAAGTGCATCTCGCGATGGTGAAGGGCACGATCCTGCCCGAGCAAGAAACCTTGGTGCGCGTCCACGAACCGCTGTCGGTCATCGACTTTCTGGATGATGCCAGCAGTGCGCATTCTTGGAACGTACATCAGGCACTGAAAGCAATCAGCGCAGCGGCAGTGGGCGTGATGGTGTTCTTCCGCCGCCCGGAATCGACGGACAGTTTGCTGGCGCGCATTGGCCAATCGGCGTACAAGCCGTCGGCTAAAGTGGATTTGCGCGATTACGGCATCGGTGCGCAGATCCTGCGCGATTTGAATGTGCGCAAAATGCGGCTATTGGCCGCACCGCGTAAAATGCCGAGCTTGGAAGGCTTCGATCTCGAAGTCAGCGGTTATATCCTGCCCCAAGACTGGGCTGAAGCAGCTAACCTAGAAGAGTGAGATAACGCAATGGCAAACCACTACGACAACATCACGGAAATTGAAAAAGATTTGAGCGGCGAGGGATTACGCATCGGCATTGTCATGAGCCGATTCAATATCGATATCAGCGAAGGCTTGCTCGGCAGTTGCGTGGCGGAGCTGACTAAGCTCGGCGTACAGCAGGCCGATGTGACGCTCATCACCGTGCCCGGTGCGCTGGAAGTACCCTTGGTGCTGGAAAAAATGGCCTTGAGCGACCGCTACGATGCGCTGATCGCGCTCGGTGCGGTGGTGCGGGGCGACACCTACCATTTCGAAATCGTGGCGAACGAATCGTGTAACGGCATCACCCAAGTGCAGCTGGACAGCGGCATTCCGATCGCCAACGGTATTCTCACCACGGACACCGAAGAGCAAGCGCTGGCGCGCATGGGTGTGAAAGGCGCTGACTGCGCCATGGTGGCGGTAGAGATGGCGAATTTATTGCAAAAAATCTAGTTTTTTACCTGTTCTTTAACTGAAAATCATTATGAGAAAAAGCCGTCGCAAGGCGCGGGAGTTCGCGCTAAAAGCGCTCTACGAGTGGAAGCTTGCCGGCAATACCGCGGCCGATATCGCCCGGCATGTGCGTGATGAAGAAGGCTACGCCAGCGTCGACGAAAAATATTTTTTGATTCTGCTGAATGGCGTAATCGACAACTTTGCGGCTTTAGAAACGTCACTTACGCCCCACCTGGATCGCAAGCTCACTGCATTGTCGCCCATCGAATACGCCGTTTTACTCATCGGCGCCTATGAGGCGGCGCACTGCCCGGACGTGCCTTATCGCGTCGTGATCAACGAAGCGGTGGAACTGGCGAAAGCTTATGGCGGCACTGATGGCCACAAATATGTGAATGGGGTGCTGGATAAGCTGCTGCCTGCGGTGCGGCCCAGTGAGTGCATGCAGCATAGGTGAGCTATGCTGCTAATCATTCCTGCCAGCTTGCACCAAGCCATGGCAAGATATTGAAAAAAGGGCGTTATATTTATAACTTCTCGGTAAATTGATTTGTTTTCCACTTGTAACTACACTCTATAATTCAATTTCAAATATTTCAATGTAATTCCTTTGGGTTTTGTTGGGCACAGTTTCGCATAGTCATTTATGCGATGGAAATCTAAAATCGCTAGCAGGAGAGTCGTCATGCGGATCAATCTTTTTGTTGGAGCATCACTGGTCAGTTTTTTTCTTCTTTCCGGCAGCGTAGCGCATGCCGGCGTAGTGCGTCAGAGTAACGGCGACGCAGTTGACTTTGTTCCCACCGGCAAAGGTTGGGGCGAGCCCCCAGTGCGCGGCAAGGGAAGCACCAAAGCGGCTCGTCCTGGCAGCAATGGCATCACTTATCATGGCGGTCCTTTGATCCTGGGCACGACGCATGCCTATTACATCTGGTACGGGAATTGGACGGGCAATACTGCCACCACGATCCTGAGCAATTTTGCGTCCGCAATCGGTGGTTCGCCTTATTACAACATCAACACCACTTACACGGATGGCAGCAAGACGGCGGTGAGCAACGCGGTGCTATTAATGGCCGGCGCCACTGACAGCTACTCGCAGGGGGCCGCGCTGACAGACGCCAACATAAAAACTATCGTGTCTAATGCCATTACCTCGGGCGCTTTGCCCGCGGACTCCAATGCTGTGTATTTCGTGCTGACCTCGACGGATGTAACCGAGACTTCTGGTTTTTGCACTCAGTATTGTGGCTGGCATACCCACGGCACGATTGCCGGTCTCGACATCAAATATTCTTTCGTTGGCAATCCGGATCAGTGCCCTAGCGCATGTGCGGCGCAGACTGTCAGCCCGAATGGGAATGCCGGCGCCGACGGTATGGCCAGCGTGATTGTGCATGAATTGGAAGAAGCCGTTACCGATCCTGACCTGAACGCTTGGTATGATAAACAAGGCATGGAAAACGCCGACAAGTGTGCTTGGAAATTCGGCACGACTTACACGACGGCAAATGGTTCGCTGGCAAACATGAATTTGGGCGGGAAAGATTATTTGATTCAGCAGAACTGGGTCAATGCCGCCGGTGGTTATTGTGCGCTGAGTCATTAATTCGGTAACACGTGGGGTTTGAAAAAACGGCTCCTCGCGGAGCCGTTTTTACGGGTAGCGCCGCTTTGCTATCACAACGATTGAGAGGAGTGGCTAATGAAAAAACTTTGCCTCGTTTACTTATTGAGTTTCTGTGCGCTAACTGAGCCTTCACTCGCTGCCCAAGGCGAACCTGCAACCAGCCGCATTCCGACTGTCACCCGCTTAGTTCAGCTTTTTATGGGCTTAGAGGCGACATTGATTGATGCGCAATTGAAAGGGGATACGGCTGGGCTGGGTGCTTTGCTCACAGATAATTTTGAAATGCGTATCGATGCTTGGCCAGGCGAACCTATTCCGCGTGCTGAGTGGCTAAAGCGCGTGCTTGAACAGCGGCGCGCAGGTCAGCCAGAGCAAATGGCAGTGCACGATTACGGTGATATCGCCATCGCGAGTTTCCTATTGAAAGTCGAAGGCAATACCAAACAGCCAACCGGTGTTTTTATCGTCGATGTATGGCATCGAGCCAGCGGGGACTGGAAATTGGCGACGCGTTACGCCGCAAGCGGTACTGCCTCTTCGCAGCATATCCCCGGCGTTCCGCTTAAAGAGAAACCATTCGAGAAGCGCTACTAGTCGAACACTTAGCAAAGAGAGGCTTCCGCTCCACAGAAGCAAACTCCTCCCGTGCCGCCATTCGCGAGCGGAATATGTTAAATTCTTCGCATGCCTTCTGAATTCGATCTCATTAAAAACTATTTTACGCGCCCTGCGCGCCGCACGGTGCTCGGCGTGGGCGACGACGCGGCGTTGGTGCGCGTGGCCACGGATCATGAGTTGGCGGTATCCACCGACATGTTGCTCGTCGAGCGGCATTTTTTTGCCGACGACGACCCCGAAGCGCTGGGACACAAAGCGCTGGCGGTCAATCTTTCCGATCTGGCGGCGATGGGCGTGACACCGCGCTGGGCATTGCTGTCGATTGCGCTGCCGGAAGTGAACGAGCGCTGGCTTACTCGCTTTGCCGCTGGCTGGTTCGCGCTGGCCGAATCGCATCGCGTGGCGCTGATCGGCGGCGACACCACCAAGGGGCCGCTGACATTCTCCGTCACCATCATGGGCGAAGTGCCCAAAGGCCAAGCGCTACGCCGCACTGGAGCGAAAGTTGGTGACGAAATTTGGGTGTCGGGCACGCTCGGCGATGCGGCGTTGGCGCTGGCTTATTTGCAGCGCCGCATTCAACTTCCGCCGCATGATGCGGCGGCAGTGTTGCCGCGTTTACATCGGCCCACGCCGCGCGTGAAATTGGGGCAAAAGCTGCTGGGCTTGGCCAATAGCGCAATCGATATCTCCGATGGCCTGTTAGCGGACTTGGGGCATATTTTGCAAGCCTCGAATGTGGGCGCGGAGATTCAATTCGATGCCTTGCCGGTATCGCAAACCGTGCGTGCTTATCTCACGCACGATGCGGCGCGCAAAGCCGTACTGGCGGGCGGCGATGATTATGAATTGTGCTTCACCGCCAAGGCGGCGCGGCACGACGACATCGTGCGTCTCGGCCGCCGTTTGAAATTGCCTTTAAGCTGCATCGGCGTCATTACCCGCAAGCGCGGCTTAATCGTGCGCGATGCCAAGCAACAAGCACTCACCGTCGAGGAAACCGGTTTTGATCACTTCGCCTAATTGGAAATTTATCCTGAGTCGTCCGGCGTATTTTATCGCGTTCGGATTCGGCAGCGGCTTAAGCCCATTCGCGCCGGGCACTGCCGGCACGCTCGCCGCCTTCCCGATTTATGGCTTGCTGGTACTGGCGGCGCTAAACCCCACTGCATATTTCGCCTTGCTCGCCGGCTTGTTTCTCATCGGCGTGTGGGCCAGCCACGAAACCGGGCGCGCGCTGGGCATCGCCGATTACGGCGGCATCGTGTGGGACGAGATCGTGGCGTTTCTCGCCATCCTCTACTTCACGCCGCCGACCTGGGGCTGGTTCATCGCCGCGTTTTTTATTTTTCGCCTCTTCGATGTGTGGAAGCCGTTTCCGATCCGCTATTTCGATACGCATATCAAGAACGGATTCGGTGTAATGTTCGACGATGCCCTGGCGGCGGTGTATAGCATCGCCCTGATTAAAGGCTTGGAAAAATGGATGAGTTAAATCAATTGGCGGAGCAAGTCGGCGCGGCTTTGAAAAGCCACGGGCTGATGTTGGCCACCGCCGAATCTTGCACCGGTGGTTGGGTAGGCGAAGCCGTCACTTCGGTGGCGGGCAGTTCGCACTGGTACGACCGGGGGTTCATCACCTACACCAACGAGGCCAAGCAAGAAATGCTCGGCGTCTCCGCCAGCACCTTGGCCGAGTTCGGCGCGGTGAGCGAGCAAACGGTACGCGAAATGGCGGCGGGCGCGCTCAAGCATAGCCGAGCGCAGGTAGCGCTGGCCGTGAGCGGCATCGCCGGTCCGGGCGGCGCCACGCCGGGCAAGCCGGTGGGTACGGTGTGCATGGCTTGGGTATCGCGGAATGGGGCAGGCCGGTCTCAGGTATTTCATTTTTCAGGCGACCGTGCCGAAGTGCGGCGACAAGCGGTGATCGCGGTGCTGCATGGGGTGTTGCAGCTCATCGAAGACGATACGATCACGGTGTAATCGATTAGATCTGACTGCTGGGGTGCGAACGCCAACTTCAGATATCGACCCAAAGCCGCCGGTTAATCTCCTCCGAAACAGACGTTCAACAAGCAGATGCCGGAAGAGTGTCAGCAACGAAGGAGGTCGGCTGGAGGCGATGGTTAGGAGATGCTTTCATTGCTGCAGAGTTTTTTGGATTTTTTCTTCAAAACACTGTCTAAATTTCGAGAGCAGATTAATAACCTCTGGCGGATTCAATCCTGAAGTGCAACCGCGTTATGACGCGAGTGTAGCTTCTTCCAAAAAACCTCGTGAGGTGTTTTGAAGAAACACACCAAATCACGTGATTCGGTGCCATCTGGCGGCATTTGCCGCCGGATGCA
>JANYAU010000066.1 GCA_025361165.1 Betaproteobacteria bacterium
CTATCACCTTTGGCGATTCGGATAAAGTGGAAGTCGGCGATGTGGTACTCGCTATCGGCAACCCCTTCGGCGTCGGTCTGGATGAAATTTTCGAAAGTGTTGATGCCCAGGTGAGAACGCCCCAGGGCGCTGACGATGCCCATGGTCACGGTTTGCCCGACGCCGAAGGGGTTGCCGATAGCGAGTACCACATCGCCGACTTCCACTTTATCCGAATCGCCAAAGGTGATAGCGGACAGGTTTTTTAGATTGACGCGAATCACCGCAAGATCGGTTTCCGGGTCGGAGCCGACGATGGTCGCCGGCGCGGTGCGGCCGTCGGCAAGCGCGACTTCGATTTCATCCGCCGCCGCCACGACATGCTGGTTGGTCAGGATATAGCCGTCGGCGTTGACGATGACGCCGGAGCCTAAGCTGGATACGCGTTGCGTCTGCTGCGGTAATTGATCGCCGAAAAAACGCCGGAATACCGGGTCATCCAACAAGGGCGCGCGTTGCGTCCGCACCTGCTTGCTGGTGTAGACGTTGACCACCGTGGGCATGGCCTTTTTTGCGGCCACGCGGTAGGATGCGCCGGGTGCTTTGGCGGCTTCCACCACAGCGCCTGGCGCGGCTTGGGTAAGCACAATCGGGTTTTGCGCGCTGCGGAAGGTCAGCCACTCCGGCTTGAATACCGAAACCACGAGCAGCGCTGCCACGAACAGCGTGGTGAACTGCGCGAACTGTAACCAAAGTTTTTTCATATCGAAGAGAATACGCAATGCGGCTAACCGAGTTGGAGCATTATACCTGCGCGCTGCTCGACACCGCACGCTACCGCGACTACAGCCCGAACGGCTTGCAAATAGAGGGCCGGCCCGAGGTGAATAAAATCGTCACCGGCGTGACCGCGAGCTTGGCGCTGATCGAGCAGGCGATTGCGCAGGGCGCGGATGCGATCCTGGTGCACCACGGCTATTTTTGGAAAAACGAGGATGCGCGCATCGTCGGCGTGAAACGCGCGCGCATCAAATCTTTGCTGGAGCGCGATATCTCGCTGTTCGGCTTTCATCTCCCGCTCGATGCACACCCCGAACTGGGTAACAACGCACAATTGGGGCGGCGTTTAGGTTTTGAGATCGAGGGTTGGAGTGGCGAGCAAAATCTGATTGCGTACGGGCGGGTGCCCGAGCCATTCACGCTCAGCGCACTCAGCGCGCGTATTGCCGAGCGTTTGGGGCGCACCCCGCTTGCGATCGGCGACGCGGCGCGCCCGATTCAACGCATTGCCTGGTGCAGCGGCGGCGCGCAAGGCTATTTCGAGACCGCAGCGGCTTTGGGAGTGGACGCTTACTTAACCGGAGAGGCATCAGAACAGAATGTTCACTTCGCGCGGGAGAGCGGCGTTGCGTTTATCGCCGCCGGGCATCATGCTACCGAGCGCTACGGGATTCAGGCCTTGGGCGAGCATTTGGCGGCACACTTCGATTTGGCGCATGAATTCATCGAAATTTCCAATCCAGTCTAAGGCTTAACTAAACAAAATTGAATCAGGGCTTTAAATCCCCTAGTGATTTTTGCTAAAATGGGACGTTTTGTCCTAGTTCAATCTGAAACAACTAAATCAACGGGGATGGGGTTATGAGCAACAATGAAGTCAACCGCACCCGGCGCAACCTGCTTATCGCGACTTCGGTCGTCGGCGGGGCGGGCGTGGCAACAGCCGCGTGGCCGTTCATCGCTAGCATGACGCCCAGTGCCAAAGCGAAAGGCTTGGGCGCGCCAGTCGATGTGGATATCAGCAAGTTGGAGCCGGGCGCCAAACTGACGGTGGCATGGCAAGGCAAGCCGGTATGGATTATCTCTCGCACCACAGAGATGTTGGATCGTCTGATCAAGCACGATGACCGTCTGACCGATCCCAAATCCGAGAGCTCCATTCAGCCCGAATATTGCAAGAATCCTTACCGTTCGATCAAACACGAATTTATGGTCGCGGTCGGTATCTGCACCCATTTAGGTTGCTCCCCCAGCGATAAACTCAAACCCGAGTCGGATAATGAAACCGGCCCCAACTGGGATGGCGGTTTTTATTGTCCCTGCCATGGCTCGCGCTTTGATTTGGCGACGCGGGTATTTAACGGTTCGCCGGCGCCGACCAACTTGGTGATTCCGCCGCACAAATATCTTTCCGCTACGCTGATTCGCATTGGCGACGATAGCAAGGGAGCGTAAGGCATGAAAATACTACAAGCACTACTGGGCTGGATCGACGACCGTTTCCCGCTCACCGCCACTTGGAAACAGCACCTGTCCGAGTATTACGCGCCGAAGAATTTCAACTTCTGGTATTTTTTCGGTTCGCTGGCGCTGTTGGTGCTGGTGCTGCAAATCGTCACCGGCATTTTCCTGACCATGCATTACAAGCCCGATGCCTCGCTCAATGCGGCAGGCGTATCGGTGGCGTTCGCTTCGGTCGAGTACATCATGCGCGATGTGGATTGGGGATGGCTGATCCGCTATTTGCATTCCACCGGCGCTTCGATGTTCTTCGTGGTCGTCTATCTGCATATGTACCGTGGTTTGATTTACGGTTCCTATCGCAAACCGCGCGAACTGATCTGGATATTCGGCTGCTTTATTTATGTGGCCTTGATGGCGGAAGCCTTCATGGGCTACCTGCTGCCGTGGGGCCAGATGTCGTTCTGGGGCGCGCAAGTGATCGTCAACTTGTTCGCCGCGATTCCGTATATCGGGGATGGGCTCTCCACCTGGATCCGTGGCGACTTCGTGATTTCCGATGCCACGCTTAACCGCTTCTTCTCCTTCCACGTTATCGCGGTGCCCCTGGTATTGCTCGGCCTGGTGGTGATGCATTTGGTGGCCTTGCACGAAGTGGGCTCGAATAACCCGGACGGCATCGAGATCAAGAAGAAGAAAGACCCGAACACCGGCATTCCGCTGGATGGTATTCCCTTCCACCCCTACTACACGGTGAAGGATATTTTCGGCGTGTGCGTGTTCCTGATGGTGTTCTCGGTGATTCTGTTCTTCACGCCGGAGATGGGCGGTTATTTCCTCGAAGGCAATAACTTCGTCCCCGCCGACCCGTTTAAGACGCCGCCGCACATTGCGCCGTTGTGGTACTTCACCGCGTTTTATTCCATCTTGCGCGCAGTGCCGCCGATGTTCGGCTCGCAATTTCCCGGGGTGATCGCGATGGGCATGGCGATTGTGGTGATGTTCTTGTTGCCCTGGCTCGACCGTTCGCCGGTGAAGTCGATTCGCTATCGTGGCGCGATCTATAAATGGGCGCTGGCGTTGTTCGTGATCGCGTTCTTTGTGCTGAGTTACCTAGGCACGCAATCCGTGTCAGAGCTTAAAAACTGGCTGGCGCGAATTTTCAGCGTGATTTACTTCGCCTTCTTTATTTTTATGCCGTGGTATACGCGCATCGATAAAACCAAGCCGGAACCGGAGAGGGTAACAGCATGATGAAAAAAATAATCCTTGCCGCGCTGCTTTGCGTGCCCCTGCTGGCGCATGCCAGCGAAGAAGAAGTCAAGTTGGACAGTGCGCAGGTGAATGTGGAGGATAAACTGTCCTTGCAACGCGGCGCGCGCGTGTTCGTGAATTACTGCGTAGGCTGCCATAGCGGGAGCTACATGCGCTACTCGCGCTTGGAAGATCTGGGGCTCACCGAAAAACAGATCGTGGACAACTTGATGGTCACCGGCGAAAAACCGGTGGAAACCATGACCGCCGCATTACGCCGCGACGATGCGAAAGCCTGGTTCGGCGTGGCGCCGCCCGATCTGACCTTGGTGGCGCGTTCACGCGGCGCCGACTGGCTCTACACCTATTTGCGCACTTTCTATCGCGACCCGTCGCGCCCAACCGGCTGGAACAACACCACCTTTCCCAACGTCGCCATGCCGCATGCCCTGTGGGCTTTGCAGGGCCAGCAAGTGCTGAAAGAGGATGGCGGGAAAAGCCATGAAGGCCAAGCCGAGAAAGTTTTGGTGTTAGACAAACCGGGTAAGTTAAGCCCGGTCGAATACGATGCGCTAGTGAAAGACTTGGTGAATTACATGGTTTATATGGGTGAGCCAGCCCAAACTAAGCGGAAAGAGACCGGCATTTTCGTGCTGTTTTTCTTGGCGGGCCTGACGGTGCTGGCGTATTACTTGAAGAAAGAGTTCTGGAAGGATATACATTGAAACGGTAAGGCTGGGCTCCCTGGGAGCTGAGCGCGGGGCGGGTTTTCCCGCCCTTGTTGGTTTATAGAGCCACGTTGCGACGTGGCTCATTTTTCTGATTTAAACGAATCGAGATAACGCCATGATGACATTGTACTCCGGCACGACCGACCCTTTCAGCCAACGCTGCCGCATTGTGCTGTACGAAAAAGGCATGGATTTCCAAATCATCGATGTGGATGTGGAAAACATGCCGGAAGACATCGCGGTGATGAATCCCTATAACCGCGTGCCGGTGCTGGTCGAGCGCGACTTGGTGCTGCACGAAGCCAACATCATCAACGAGTACATCGACGAACGTTTTCCGCATCCACAGTTGATGCCGGCTGACCCGGTGATGCGCGGCCGCGCCCGGCTGTTCCTGCATCGTTTCGAGAAAGAATTGTTTTGCCATATCGATACGCTGGAAACCGCCGGCAAGCGCGATGCAGACAAGGTGCGAATTGTGATTCGCGATCATCTGACCTTAATCGCGCCGGTATTTCAGAAGCAGAAATTCATGCTGGGCGACGAATATTCCATGCTGGATGTGGCGATTGCGCCCTTGTTATGGCGGTTGGAGCACTATGGAATCGTGCTGCCGAAACAAGCCGCGCCGGTATTGAAGTATGCCGAGCGTTTGTTCTCGCGTCCGGCCTTCATCGATGCGATGACGCCGTCGGAAAAGGCGATGCGCCGCTAATGGATGATGTTTCCACCAAGCCGTACTTGATCCGCGCCATCTACGAATGGTGCGTGGATCAAGGTTTTACGCCGCACGTTGCGGTACAGGTGGATACGCAAACCAAGGTGCCGATGGAGTTCGTGAAAGACGGGCAGATTGTTCTCAACGTCAGCTATACCGCGACTCGCCATCTCAAGATCGGTAACGACTTTATCAACTTTTCGGCGCGCTTTAACGGCTCTTCGCGTGAGTTGCAGGTGCCGATACATGCAGTCATCGGCGTGTTCGCCAAGGAAAACGGCCAAGGCATGTTCTTTCAAGCCTCGGATGAAGTGCCCGCTGCCACAATTGCGCAGCCCACCGAGGCGAGCGCTTCCGATGAATCTCCCCCGCCCGCTAAGCCGCCACGCGGCGGACATCTCAAAGTCGTCAAGTAAAGCCTCGTAGCGGCAATTGCGCGCAGGCTTTTGCCCACGCTGTTTTCAATTCCAAAAAATATCTTTCATCGCGGTGCTGGCCAAAGCGTAGCTGTGTCAATTGCGCGCGTAACGACGGCGGGATGCATGAGCGGCAGGATTCCGGCCATTGCTCCAAAGTGGATACGCGCCAGGGCGCCTCTCGAGTTAGCGCGTGGTAAAGACTGGCCGGATCGTGCGCGACTTGGATGCGTGCGCGCCAGGCGCGTTTCACGCTGAGCCGCCGCAGCCAGGGCCAGGCTTGATATCCGAGCCAAGACAATATCAGTATGCCCAGCGCAGCCAGGGCGGCACTAAGCATTTTTTCGCGCGCCGGATCGCGCACGGTGAAGGACGCTGCCGGTATCGTGAATGCTTCGATACGTTGCGTTTGCGCATCGAAATACGTGAGACGTAGCGCGGGAAATGTCTCCGCATGGCGATCGGCTACGAAGGTCAAGGTGAGGCGCAGCTTATCGCGGCCATCGCGCGTGAGGGGGGTGACGCTGGGTGCATAAAAGCGCAAGCCGGGCGGCGCGGAGAATTGCAGTAACTTAAGCGCTCCTTCGGCGCTCAAGCCCGGTGCATCGATATCCATATTCCATGCCATCGGCTGGCCAGCGATGAGTTGTTTGGGTAGCGCATCGGCGCGAATAAGCGGTTTGCCGATGGGGACATGCAAGGGCAAATACGCCGGGGCGGATTGCGCGCGAAACGACACTGCATTCACTGCAAAGCGCAGGCGTTGCCCGAATTTGTACGCGTCTAACATACCGAACGCGATACCTAGGCTACCACTCTTTAGCGGCAGAACCGTCCAGCGATAATCATGCACGCCACTGGTGTCGCTATCCCGCATTTGCTCGCGCAGGGGGCGTAGTGCGATATGCGGGGCGTCGAGTTCCGTGGGCATCGCCCAGTTCAAGCTGCCATCGTCGCGAATCTCCAAGTGCAGCGTTGCCGGTTCGCGCTCCATCGGCAATTCCGGCGCGAGCCAAGCGCTCAATGTCACGCTACCAGGCTGTATTTCAATCGGCAGCGCGCGTGTGTGCAGCCTGTCCAAAACCAAGCCGGGGAGTATCAGCTTGCCGCTGCGCAGCGGATATAAAGTCACGTCGAGTTCTGTTTGTTCTCGGCCCTTGCGGCTGCTGCTGGAAGTGGCGCTGCTGAATACCTCGAAGTCTTTTTTTAATGGCGTGAGATCAAGTTCGCTTAAGTTGGCCGGGCCGGTGATGCGCAATTGCACCGCTTCACCCAAGGCGGAAACTTTTTTATCCAATTCCGCGCTGAGCGTAGCGGCCGTGCCTGGCGCCAGCCACAGCGCAAGCGCCAAACCAATGAGCGTGCGTCCTACCATGGCGGCATCCCTGGCGGTGGATTGCGCGTCGCGTCTTGTTTGAGCACTTGCTTGAGTGTTTCGGCACGTTGGTCCTTGAGCAAGTCGAGCTTTTTTAATGCCGCGCGTCGCGTAGCGTCTAGATCACTTTGCGCGGCGCGCGGCGCGAGGCCTAAACGGCGTGCGTCCGTTGCATCGAATTCGTTTGGGTTCACCATCGGCCGTGTTTCGTCTTTATCTGGGGTCATGCCAGAAGGACTTTCCGCATCGGCTTCAGCGTCGCCCAAACCGCGCCCGCGCCGACCGGGAATGCCGTCTTTTTGCGCTAGCTGATTATTGCGTAGCGCCAGCTTGCTGTGCGCTCGCGCCAAATTTTCTTTCGCGCGTTGATCGCTTGGACGATAACGCAGGACGCCGTCGAAGGCATCGGCGGCAGCGACAAAATTGCCGGCATAGAAATAACTATCACCGAGATTGAATAAGGCATCGGCACGTTCGGTCGTGCTGCGCGCTTGCAATAATGCGAGCGTGAATTGCTGGTTGGCGTAAGTGTAGTCCTTGCGCCGATAGGCCGCCGCGCCTTCGCCCATGCGTGCAGCAAAGCCTTGCAGCTGTTGATAGGCTTGCTGTGCAAGCAGGTATTGCCCGTGTTGATAAGCCCGATACGCATCGCGCCAATCGCCATCATCTGCTTGTGCCGCAGTGCTCGCGGCGAGCGTGGCGGCCAGTAATGCGCCACGGCGAGTGAAGCGTAATTGGCTCGCCAGAAACAGTATTAAAGCTAGCGCTAAGGGATAGGGAAAGAACTCGCGCCAGGTGCGTGTTTTGTCGCGGACTTCTTTGGAGGCGGCTAAGGTGAGGATGCCGTGATCGTAGAGCGCGGTTAAATCATGCTGATCATCGCTGATGCGTGCGCTATTGCCTCCGGTCATTTCTGCCAGCGCTTGATAGCCGGTGAAATCCGGGCGGCTGATGACCGGTGCGCCATCTTGCGTCAAGGTGCCGCCATCGGCGAGGGGAATCGCGGCGCCCGCATCGCTGGCTAACATGAGCACCGAGAGTGGAATGCCCGCAGTTTTGAGCGCGCGCGCAGCGTTCACCGCGGCAATACCGGCATCACCGGATAGACTGCTCGCTTCGGCGTCGGTGAGCAGCAGCACGGCGCGGCTACGGCCGGTGTCGGCGAGCGTACGCCGCGCCAGATCGAGTGCGGCCGCAAGGTGGCTGCCTTTGTCCTCGAATAAGGTCTCATTGGCGAGCGCTAAGCTGCCGGTGAATGCCTGAATGTCACGCGTCAGCGGCAGTAATAATCCGGCTTCACCGGAATAGATAATGAGTCCGATACGTTCGCCATGCAAACGGGCCGCTAAATCTTGCAGCTTGAGTTTGGCGCGCAACAAGCGATTCGGCGCGATATCCACGGCAGCCATCGAGGGCGACACATCGAGCACGATGAGCATATCCATATCATGTTGCGTTTGCCGCGCATCCGGTGTTTCTAAGGGCAAGCGCGGACCCGCTAGCGCGCACGCGAGCAGGAGCCAGAATAGCCATGCAGCGATCCAGCGCAGTTTGCCGTGTTGCATCGGCGTACCCTGCCGCACCGCCCAGGGTTGCAAGTGCCGTTCGGCATAACGGTTCCACGCCGGTTTGCGCCAGGCCGCGAGCAAGGCAAATATCAACGGCGTCAGCGCGATCAGCCACCACAGCGGTGCGCGCCATTCCAGATGCAGCAACTCAGCGATATTCACGCTGCGCGCTCCCGCAGGTTGAGTAGCTGCGCTAGCACCAGCAAGGCCGCCGCCGCGAGCAGTAATACCCAATACCACTCGCTGACTTGACGGCGGGTGGCGGGGCGGACGATGCTGGTCTCCAAGCGGCCGATATCCACGATGATGGCTTGCAGCGCTTGGGTGGTGCCCGCCACATAATATTTGCCGCCGCTGGCGTCGGCCATTTGTTTCAAGCTGGGATTGGTCGATTTGGAAACGGGCCGCGTCGGGCTGGCGAATAAATCGGTGCCGATTTCCACGGTATAAATTTTGACGCCCAAAGCTTGTGCCGCAACCACGGCTTCGTCTGGCGTCATCTCGCCCGCGGTGTTGTCGCCGTCGCTGAATAAAATCAATGCCGGTTGCAACCGGCCTTCGCTCTTCACTTGTTTCAGCGCGAGTCCCAGTGCATCGCCGATCGCTGTAGCTTCGCCGGAGATACCTACTTGCAAGCGTGCGAGGCTGGCTAGCATCAAATCTTGATCGAAAGTGGGTGCGGTCAAGGTGGCGGCATGATCGCCGAAAGCAATCAGCCCAAAGCGATCACCGTCTCGGGCTTGCACGAAGCGGCGTGCGACACTCTTTAACACATCCAGACGTGAAACGCGCTGCCGGTTCGACTCGAAATCATCGATACTCATGCTGCTGGAGGTATCGACCAGCAACATAATGTCGCGCCCTTGCGGCTTTTCCGGCACCACAGGGCCGAGCCATTGCGGTTGCGCCAGTCCGGCGACGAGTAGCGTCGCGGCGAGAAAGTTAAGCCACGTGTGCAGGCGGCGCGTGGAAGGTGTTTGGGCGGCGCTATCATCCAGTAAACTCAGATCGGGATGTACCAGATGCGCCTGCGCTACAACGGCATCCACGCGCCGCGCGCCGAACACAAAGCCGAGCGCGATGAGTGGTAGCAGCCATAGCCAAGCGGGATGCGCCAAGGCGATCATGGCGCGCGGTCTATCCAGTGGCGTGTTTGGGCGAGAAGTTGCGTGGCGTCTTGCTTGCCGATGGCATGCGCGGCATAGCGCGCGCGATCCAGCGCGCACATAAATTCAGTCCACTGCGGGGAAGCTGCGTTGCCGCCATGCTGGCTTGCGCGGTAAACGCAATGCAGCGCCTGCGCTGCTCGAAACGCCGCCGCACGCGCATCGAGATGTCCTTGTCGTAGCGCGCGTTCGGCGCGCTTGAGTTGCGCCAAGGCCGCACGCCGGTAACGGCCGCGGCGCCATAGGATGCGCAACACGATGAACGCGATCAAGATCAATACCCCGATCCCCAGCGCGATCCAGCCGTAGGGGAGCGGCGCGAGCGGCGGCACGGCCGGCGCGATGATGTCGGCGAGTTCAATCATCCAACATGCCCAAGAACAACTGCATCGCGTCGGCGCTGGTGGCAAGCGAAAAATAAGCGATGTCGGCTTGCGTTAATTGCGCGGTGAGCGTTGCTTGTCGTTGCGTCGCCGCTTGTGCAAAACGCGCTCGCACCTCGCGATTTCCGGTGTCGATCCAACGCAAGCGTTGCTGGGTGAGATCATAAAAACTAGCGCGGCCTAGGGCAGGGAGGGCGTGCTCCACCGGGTCGGTGATGTGCACGGCGGCCACGTCGTGACGCATGGCGAGGTGCGCGAGCAGCGGCACATCACTTGTCGTCAGCCACTGAAAATCGCTGATCAACAATAAACGCGAACCGTTCGGCAAGGTAGCGGCGATGCGCCGCATCGCGTTTATCCATTGCACGTGTTCCGCGTCGCGCTCTGCGCCGCGTGGTGGACAGGGCGCAGCGACAGCTTGCGCGAGCTGCAGTATGCCGGCTTGTTTGGATAGACACGGCAGCGTGAGCGAAGCAGTGTCGATTACCGTGCCGCCGATGCAAGCGTGCGCACTGCTTTCCAGTACGGCAGCCAAGATCGCTACGCGTGCCGCCTGACTTACTTTCAATTGGCGTTGCGTGCCGAAGCGCATGCTGGCGCCGCGATCCACTACCACATGCAGCGCTGGATGATGCTCTTCGCGGAAAATTTTCTGATAAGGCTTGCCGGTGCGCGCGGTGGTGCGCCAATCCATGGCGCGGATGTCGTCGCCCGCTTGATAGGCGCGCACTTCCTCGAAATCCAGCCCGCGCCCCAGGTGCGCCGAGCGTGCATCGCCGGGATGGCGCAAAAATACTTCCCGGCCATGGGCGCGGCTATGGCGCAGCGCGTCGGCTTGCTCGATCAAGGCGACGATTTCCTCCGGCGTAAGCAGGGGCGCATCGGTGGCCACGGGGTATGTGGCTGGCGCGAACGGACTGCGCCAAGCACGGAGAAATGAAGCGAGTGAGTTCATGCTACTTCGATTGATCAATCAAGGCACCGGCACCGCTTCCAGCAGTTTGGCGATGACGCTATTTAGCGTCACCTTTTCCACCCGTGCGCTCACAGTAGGAATCAAGCGATGGCGCAGGCAATCGGGCGCGATGTCGAGAATGTCGTCCGGGGCCACGTAATCGCGGCCGCGCAAATACGCCAGCGCTTGTGCGGCGTGGGCGATGGCGAGTGTGGCACGCGGGCTGGCGCCGACCGCGATGAAGCGTGCAACATCGGGCGCGATGTGATCCAATTTGCGCGTGGCGGAAACGATGGCCACGATGTACTGTTCCAATTCCGGCGCGAGATGCAGATGGTTGACTTCGGCGCGCGCTTTCAATACCAGCGCCGCGTCGATGGGTGGCATGGCAGGCGCAGTCGCCTCATTTTTTAAGCGCGCCCGCTCGCGGCGCAACACTTCCAACTCCTCGGCTTCCGATGGGTAATCCAAGGTGATGTGCAGCAAGAAGCGATCGAGCTGCGCCTCCGGCAACGGATAGGTGCCGGCTTGCTCCAAAGGATTTTGCGTCGCCATCACCATGAACAGCGGCGGTAGTGGGCGGGTCACCCCACCGACAGTAATCTGGCGTTCTTGCATTGCTTCCAATAGCGCCGATTGTACTTTAGCGGACGCGCGGTTGATCTCGTCCGCCAGCACGATTTCGTGGAACAGTGGG
>JANYAU010000075.1 GCA_025361165.1 Betaproteobacteria bacterium
CACTCGGGCTTCCTCCGCACAAGTCCTCGCGAACTTGCACTTGCCGTCGGCTAGTGGTTATCCTTGTCGCATGCGACAAGTCAGGTACTCCCACAGGGGACTTTCACCCCATCAATTCATGCCCATGCTGGGCGCACACCCATCCATCAACACGGACGCTGCGCGATGAGGCCGCGCAGCGCCGGCTATGTCAGACGTTCGACCTCATCCAAAAAGGGAGAAGTGAATGAAAATCGAAGTTGAGCATCCTGCCTTTAAAACAGAACGGCTAGCGGTCGAGACTGCTGGTTTTCTCAGCAGTCCACAGCTTCTCGTCAATGATTCAGTAGTCAAAAAGAACAAAGGGAAATATTCGATTCCATCGGACTCTGGCGAGGAAATCCAGATAGAACTCAAGTACAATTTCCTTGATCCTGTTCCAAAAATGAAAATTGGTAACGAGCTGACAAAACTTGCTCGCTCGTTCGTCTGGTACGAATACCTTTGGTTTGTGTTTCTGTTTTTGTCGATGGTTAATGTTTACCCGGTCGGTGGATTAGCCGCTGCAATTGGTGCAGTTATGAGTGCTCGGGTGTTTCGCGGCAATTACAGCACTCCGAAGAAGCTCGGCTTTATTGCTCTCATATTCGTCGGTGTTATTTTCTCGATAGTTGTTGTCAAAGTATTGTTCCAGTTACTAACCGGAAGACCGCTTCAATGATGCTTAATCATGCACACTGTAAAAACGCAAATACAAAGACAGGTCTTGCAATCGCACGTTCAGTCTACCCTTGCATTCAAGTGGGACGCCGCAGAAGCGCGGTGCCCCTTAACTTTACATTGAATGTCTGTTTTCCGAACTAGCCAACTTCCGCTTAGGGTCGGCAGCGGAAGCTCGCCACTTCCAAAAGCCGAGACTCCCATAGGGGAAACGGCGCCGGAACAGGTGCTCAATTTTCTTTCAGTCCGGCAGACTCCTAGACCCTACTTCACGTTATCGCGAATCCAAACAGTTGCGACTTCAGGCGCATGATTGATCCCTTTAAAAGAGTGGATGTCAGGTTTAACATGAACACCCATTGTCACGCGAGCACCCCATGAACTCAAGCCCACCCCCCTGCGTACACGATCATCCCCCGCCCGGCAGCCGGCGCGAAGGCATCGGCATCGCGCAAATCGCGCCCTTCAACCCCGCTGCGTTTGAAACCGCCGTCACCGATCTATTGCGTGCCTGCGGCGTCGCGCCTGATTCGGTCCACACCGGAAAAACCGCGAAGCGCGTGCGCGAGCTGTGGGAAAAACGCCTGCTCGGCGGCTATAGCATTGATCCCGCCGATGCGCTGGGCGAAGGCTTTGACGACGACCGCGAAGACATGGTGGTGGTGCGCGGTATCGTTATCCACGGCGTGTGTCCGCATCATCTCGTACCGTTTCGCGGCATCGCGCATGTCGCCTACATCCCGGGCGGGCGTCTGCATGGCTTCGGCCGCATCGCGCGCATGGTCGATGCCATCGGTCACCGTTTTACCTATCAAGAATGGATGACACGCGATGTCGCCGAGGCGCTCATCACCCACGGCAAAGCGCTCGGCGCAGCATGCGTGATCGAAGCGGAGCAGTTGTGTTTACTGTTGGGGGAAGACCGGCGCGGGGATGAGCGGGTGTATACGCAGGCTTTTGCCGGCGTGCTGCAAGACGATGCGGCGAAGCGCGCAGAGTTTTTGCAGGCGATTAATCGCAAGGGGCCGTGAAAAATACCTGGCTATGCAGCGTTCGATTCCCGCCACGCCACCATTCCCGCTACCAGCCCCTCATCCCCTAGCGCCGTCACAAACACTTGCTGCAAGCCCATCTCGCGCGCTGTTTCCGCGATGCGTTCATGCGGCGCGAACACCGGGGTTTTTTTAAGCCACTGCTGGCCCAGCTTGCCGGCCAGGTCGAATAAATTGTGCAAGGCTTCGGCGCTGGTGACGGTCACCGCATTCAGTTCATCGCGCGCCCATAGATACAAGAGTTTGCCGCTGTCGGTCTGGGGTTTTTGACGCCGGTAACATTCCGCGTATTCGATCTGTGCGCCGCGCTGTACCAAGACATCGCCCAAGAGTTCGCGCCCGCCATCGCCGCGGAAGATAACGATGCGTTTCCCTAAAGCCTCCTTCAATTCCGGCAGTTCGAGCAGGGCTTCGCTGTCGAAGCGTTGCTTGGGTGCGATGACTTGTTTAACGCCGAACTGTTCCAGCACTTTGCAACTGCCTTTGCCGATAGAGGCAATTTTTAAACCGGGGGGTAAAGCGCGCCGGGCGCGGATTAAATTCAGCGCTTTGTTCACCGCGTTGGGGCTGATGAAGATCGCCAGATCGAATTGGTCGAGGCGATCGATGAGATCGTGGAGCGGCTTGAGGTCGGGTAGATCGACAATCTCGAGCGTGGGAAACAGGATGGGATTACCGCCTGCTTTGCGTATCAGTTCTGCCAGATGGGCCGCTTGGTGCGCAGGGCGGGTGACGAGAATACCGAGGCCCGCGAGCGGGGCCCGGCTCACGTCAATACCCCAAGCTCGGCGAGAATTTTATCGGCACCCTGGGCCAGGAGATCTTCGGCGAGCGCCACGCCGATTTTTTCGGCATCCGCCGGGGCCCCGGCCAGTGTGGCTTGAACAAAGCGTTTGCCTTCGAGGTCGGCAACGAAGCCGCGCAGTTGCAAGCGGCCGTTTTCGATTTGCGCATAGCCGCCCAGCGGGGTTTGGCAGCTACCGGAAAGCCGGCGGCTCATGGCGCGCTCGGCGTTAACGCAAGCGGCGGTTTCGGCATGGTTGAGCGGCGCCATCAGTTCGAGCAAATCTTCCCGCGCGGCCAAGCACTCGATGCCCAGCGCGCCCTGGCCGGCGGCGGGCAGGCTCTCGCTCGGGTCGAGCGTGGAGGCAATGCGCTGGGACAAGTCCAAGCGTTTGAGCCCGGCGGCGGCCAGCACGATGGCGGCGTACTGGCCTTCATCGAGTTTGCGCAACCGGGTTTGGACATTGCCGCGCAACGGCGCGATTTCCAAATGCGGGTAGCGCGCCTTGAGCAGCGCTTGACGGCGCAGGCTGGAGGTGCCCACCACCGCGCCCGCGGGCAAATCGGCAAGATGCTGGTATTCGTTGGAAACCAGCGCATCGCGCGGGTCTTCGCGCAGGCCGATGGCGGCCAGCGTAAAACCCGCCGGCAAGTTCATCGGCACGTCTTTCATCGAATGTACGGCGATGTCAGCGCGGCCTTCTTCCATCGCCACTTCCAGTTCTTTCACGAACAGCCCTTTGCCGCCGATCTTGGATAGGGGTAAGTCGAGAATCTGGTCGCCGGTGGTGGTCATGCCGAGGATGCTAACCGCCATATTTGGGTATAATGCGCGTGTTTTGGCTTGAATATGCCGCGCTTGCCATAGTGCCAGTAAGCTTTCGCGCGAAGCGATGACTAATTCAGATGGGTGGTGGGAACTCATAGCCAGAAGAAGGTCTTATTAAAGTTAGCCGCGTTGGCGGTGGAGTTGAAAAATGAAACGATTGAAATACGTGATCACGTTTTTAGCGGCTATTTTAACATGCCTGGGGCTGACGGCTGCGCTGGCGGTGGAGCGCGGCAAGTTGCCAATGGCGACCGATCTCAGCAAAGAAGCCAAAATTGCCCGTGACAAGCAGATACCGATTCTGATTTTGTTCAGCGCCCCCGGTTGCTCTTACTGTGCCCGGGTGCGGGATGAAGTTCTCATTCCGACCACTCGAAACGCGGACTATGACAACAAAGTCATTCTGCTTGAAGTCGAGAGCGGCAATTACGGAAACATCATCGACTTCGATGGCAAGCCGATCGCGCAGGACAAATTCATTGCAAAACACAAAGTGGGATTTAACCCCACGGTCAAATTCTTCGACGCCGCCGGAAACGAAGTCGCCGACCCCATCATAGGCTTGGTGACGGTAGATTATTACGGTGGCTTCCTGGATCAAGGTATCGATAACGCGACCGCGAAAATTCGGATGCGGCTCGCAAATAAATCGAACATGGTAGACGCCTCTTTGCGAGCGCCTTAATCGCCATAGGCGTTGGGCCTTAGCGTTTAAACTCCTTAATGATGTGCTGTTGCCGGCGGCTTACCGGCAGCCGCTCGGTCATACCGCGAATGTGCGCCACCCAGCCACTGCTTGCGCTTTCCCCTTCCTCGGGTTCGTGTTCGACCCGCTCGAAGCCCTCGATGAATGCCCGCCCCAATAAGCAATTGCGATGAATGCGCACGAACTCCGCGACGAATTCCTGTTCCAGTTTTACCAGCGACTCTTCCAGCAAGTATTCTTTTTCCAGCGTGCGCACCGTGACGTATTTCAGCTCGGCTTTGAGGAAGGCAATCTCGGCCACCGGCACCAAGAGAACGCGGCCGCGGTCGCCGATAGCGAGGTGGGTACGGGCTTTGCCCACCGCACTTTTCAGCGCCCCCATGCGCGCAGCAGTAATGGCCCGCGCTTTTTGCAAGGCGGCTATCAGGCGCTCGGGGCGAATCGGTTTCAGCAGGTAATCAATGGCGTTCACTTCGAACGCCTTGATCGCATAGTCATCAAAAGCGGTGGTGAAAATCACCGCCGGCGCATGTTCCAAAGTCAGCAAATGCTCGGCGGTCTCGATGCCGTCCATGACCGGCATGCGGATATCGAGCAAGAGCACGTCAGGCTGCGCGGCGTGGAGTTGCTCGATCGCCTCTTTGCCGTTTGCGGCTTCGCCGACGATGTCGGTGGGCAGCGCAGCGCTGTTGTCGCTGAGCACATCACGCAAGCGACGCCGCGCCAGCGCTTCGTCATCCACGATCAAAATGCGTAAGTTCGTTTCACTCATGGGATCGGCGCTTTCACATAAGGCATGGTGATGTGCACCAAATAGGAATTGCCTTGCACTTCGCACTTCAAGCGCGCTTCGGCATCAAAGTGCAAACTCAAGCGCTCGCGGATGTTCTGCATCGCCATTTTATTGCCCACGTGATGCGAGCCTTCTTTTAAGTAGGGATTTTTGATCACGATCTGCACTTGGTCGCGGGTATGGAAAATGTTGATCCCAATCTCGCCCGGCCCCGGCGCGGGTTCGATGCCATGATAAACCGCGTTTTCCAAAATCGGCTGCAAGATGAGCGGCGGCACCATCGCATCTTTGGGCATTTTATCGATGTGCCACGCGATTTGCAGACGCTCGCCCAGCCGTAAGCTCTCCAATTCCAGGTATTGCCAGGACAAATTCACTTCATCTTCCAGCCGCACCAATTCGCGGTTCTCGCGCATCAACACCCGGAACAAATCCGCCATATCTTGCAATGCGCGCTCGGCGCGTTGCGGCTCGCTACGCACCAAGCTCATCACCGCGTTGATGCTATTGAACAAAAAATGCGGGCGGATACGCGCTTGCAAGGCTTGTAAGCGGGCCTCGCCGATGGCTGGTGACAGAATACGCGAACGCATATTGAAGTAGGCAAGCAGGGTGCCGGCAACCAGGAGGGTAAGCAGCCAAGCATAATCCAGTCGGCCCATTCCCTCGTACAAAAACAAGCGGTTCACGATCAATTTATGCACCAGGCTGACGCTTGCCAACGCTATCGCGAGCACCGCTCCCACGCCAAATGGGTAGGACAAACGCAGCAAAAGCCGCTTCAGCAGGCAGAGCCCGATTAAGCACAACAGTAGCGTGGGCTGCATGATGAGCGCGATTTGTTGCACCTCGCCGAACCATTCGGCATAGGTGTGCGCACGCACCAAGGCTGCGGCCAGGCCCATGAGGTTGACGATGAGCAGCACGCGCAGCATCACCCCCAAGTTGCAGAAGTCCGGCAGCGTGACGGGGTAACTATTGTTTTGATTTATACTTGGCATGTTTCTATTGTGGTGAAGGCCTATTCCCGATGCAAGAAAAACCAGGGGGCGCCGCCCCAGGACATGCCTGGTCCGGACGCTTTAACGAACCAGTGGATGAATTGGTGAAACGCTTCACCGCGTCCGTCACTTTCGACCAACGGCTCGCGTTATTCGACATCCAGGGCTCGCTCGCGCACGCCCAAATGCTGGCTGAGGTGGGACTGCTGTCGGAGATTGATCTCGGTAATATCCGCTTGGGCATGGAGCGTATCCGCACCGAGATTGCGGCGGGTAAGTTTAAATGGTCGATCGATCTCGAAGATGTGCACATGAATATCGAGCGTCGGCTTACCGATCTCGCAGGCGACGCAGGTAAGCGCTTGCACACTGCCAGATCGCGCAACGACCAAGTAGCGACCGACGTGCGGCTGTTTTTGCGCGATGCCATCGACCGTATTCTCGATCGGATTCGCCAATTTCAATTAGCGCTGCTCGACTTGGCAGAAGGCCATGCCGCGACAGTCATGCCCGGCTTTACGCATCTGCAAGTGGCACAACCGGTCACCTTCGGCCATCACCTCATGGCTTATTTCGAAATGCTGCAGCGCGACGCGGCGCGGCTGGCCGATTGCCGCGGGCGGGTCAATCGCCTGCCGCTGGGTAGCGCCGCGCTGGCCGGCACCAGCTACCCGATTCGGCGCGAACGGGTAGCCGAGCTTTTGGGCTTCGACGGCGTATGCGAGAACTCGCTCGACGCCGTTTCCGATCGCGATTTCGCGCTGGAGTTTAGCGCCGCCAGTGCCCTCATCATGGTCCATCTCTCCCGCTTCTCTGAGGAATTGATTTTGTGGATGAGCCCGCGCTACGGCTTTATTACGCTGGCCGACCGTTTCTGCACCGGTTCTTCCATCATGCCGCAGAAGAAAAATCCCGACGTGCCGGAACTGGTGCGCGGCAAAACCGGGCGCGTGGTCGGACATTTGATGGGGCTGTTTACCCTGATGAAAGGCCAGCCGCTGGCCTACAACAAGGATAACCAAGAAGACAAAGAACCGCTGTTCGACACCGTGGACACGGTGCTGGATAGCCTGACGCTCTACGCCGACATGATGGGCGGCCTCACGGTCAACGCCGAGGCGATGCGCGCCGCAGCCCGTGAAGGCTTTGCCACCGCCACCGACTTGGCCGATTACCTGGTGAAAAAAGGCCTGCCGTTCCGCGATGCGCACGAAGCCGTGGCTCGCGCGGTACGCCATGCGGAAACGCAAGGATGCGATCTGGCCGATCTGCCACTGGCAACATTAAACACATTTTCTGCGCTCATCGGCGACGATGTATTTGCCGTGCTCACCTTGGAAGGCTCGCTGGCGAGCCGCGCGCATATCGGCGGCACTGCGCCCGACACCGTACGCGCGGCTATTCAGCGCGCACGAAACGCGCTCGCGTAAAGGAATGCTATGGAATTCTTTACGCACGAGTGGGTGGAAGCCTTCGCCCGCAAGTGGAATAGCGATGCTGAAATGACCGGCCCGCTGGCGCAAATCGAATTTTCCGCCATGGTCGCTTTCGGCTATCCCAATGGTGATACACCCAGCGTACTGTTTAAAGTGGATAACGGGAAAATTAAGCGCGCCGGGCTGTATAACAAGGTCGCCAAACTCCCGACTATCGATTGGGACCTGCGTGCATTGCCCGAGCAATGGACTATGTGGCAGACCAAGCCACTGACCCTCTCCGGCCTGGGCGTAGCGGTGCAAAACGGGCAGTTGCAGTTCAAAGTAGGGGATTATCGAAAGATGATACGCACGCCGAACCTAGCGAATCCGTTTTTGCGGTTTTTTAAGTTGCTCTAAGTCGAAAGAAAACTCGCTAGGTTTACTTCGCGAACCTTTGCGTCCTTTATTGCGGGGTGTGCAAGCGGCAAATCTGCCGCGTTTCCGGCACCGCTAAGCGGTCGGTGGTCAGCCCGCAATTGTAGATACGCGCGCTTTCGCGCTGCAGGTGGATGCAAGTATTGCACACCCCGAAAGGGCGCTCGTTATGCATCGCTTGCAGGTTGCGTAGCGTTTCCAGTAGCACCAGCACCGTGGTTTTGATCCGTGCCGGGCTGACATTCGCGGCGGCGCTTTGCCACACCGGCGCAAGCTGAGCCTCTTTTACCAAGCGTTTGCCGACGGCAGAAAGCTTGAGCCGCACCACCCGCTTGTCCGCTTCGTCCACATAGCGCGCCACCAGGCCTTTTCGGTATAGCAGGAGCAGGCTTTGGGACACCGTGCCCTTGGTCAGGCCCAAGTATTCGGTGAGCGCCTGGGGGGTATTGCTGTAGCGGTTGGCTTGCTTGAGATAGGAAAGCGCCTGAAGATGCACCGGGTGCAAGCGGTAGGTGCTGCCGACA
>JANYAU010000121.1 GCA_025361165.1 Betaproteobacteria bacterium
AGCGGGCGCGGATTGAAACATCAAAGCGCCCGAGCCCGGCGCGGGCGCGGATTGAAACCCGAACGTTTTAAGCCCCTCAAGCAAAATATCTAAAGCATCGCCCGCTCAATTAAGCGGGCGCGGATTGAAGCTTATATACCCGGCGTCACACACGCTAATTGTCTGGTGCATTTCACATGGTTCAATTTTCAGTGAACTATTTGAATTGGCGACTGCTAGAATCGCCGTTATCGCACTGGTCTGTGCCGCGGCGATTATCTCTTGTATAAATTTCGTCAAGCGCCAACCGTCTGGGCTCCGCGCATAAACGCTCAAAACACAAGCTATTGATCTTTTCATAATTCATGACATACCAAACATGCTCACAAAATCCCTCCCAGCCTCCCTTTGTCAAAGGGAGGGGCCCATTCCAAGCAGCGTCCCGAGGGCACCCCCCTTTGCAAAAAAAAGGGGGGGGATTTGAAGCGTGTCATGAGTTATGAAATGCTCAATAAGAGCAGATCGTCGTCCCACATCGCTACCGAATAGGATAAACATGTCACAACGGATCACCCCTAGCCTCACGCTGGTCATGGCCGTGGCGGCTGGGCTTTCGGTTGCCAATATTTATTATAACCAGCCCATGCTGGGCCTGATGGAACGCGAATTCGGCGTGGGTAGCAGCGTCAGCTTCGTACCGAGCGCAACCCAACTCGGATACGCGCTGGGACTGATACTCCTGGTTCCTTTAGGCGACACACTCGACCGGCGTCAACTGATTTTATGGCAAGTGGTGGGGCTGGTGCTGGCGCTCGCCGCGACGGCGCTGGCGCCGACTCCCGCAATACTGGTATTTGCGTCTATCGCTGTCGGTATGGCTGCCACGATTGCGCAACAAATCATTCCTTTTGCGGCGGAGCTAGCGCCCCCGCAAGCGCGCGGCCACGTGGTGGGCACTGTGATGAGCGGCTTGCTCACGGGCATTCTGTTGGCCAGAACGGTGAGCGGCTTCGTAGGTGAATATTCTAATTGGCGCATCATGTTCGGCGTGGGGGCCGTGGTAGTTATTTTGATGGGCGCGATGCTTGCACTAACCCTGCCGCGCTGCAAGCCAGCGTCGCGCCATGCCTATCCTGAGTTGCTATTTTCCCTGGTGGATTTGGTGCGCTCGCTGCCGGCACTGCGACGAGCAGTGCTGGTACAAGGGTCACTCTTTGCTGGCTTCAGTGCTTTTTGGACCACGCTGGCGCTACTGCTGCAAGGCGCCCCTTTTCATCTCGGCAGTGACGTAGCCGGTCTGTTCGGGGTCATTGGTTTGGTAGGCATATTGATAGCGCCTCGTGCCGGACAAATTGCCGATGCCCGGGGACCACACGGCATGATCGGCCTGGGCGCAATATTGGTGCTGGCAGCATTTCTTGTGTTCGCTGTGTTTCGCACCCTTCCCGGTCTGGGTCTTGGGGTGATCCTACTGGATGCCGGTGTGCAGATGGCGATGGTCTCCAACCAAGCCGTGATCTTCGCGTTAGATCCTAGCGCGCGTAACCGCATCAACACGGTGTTCATGACAGGGATGTTCCTCGCCGGCGCCATGGGATCGGCAGTCGCGACCCTGGCGTGGAATACCTGGGGATGGGAGGGGGTATCCGGCTTAGGCGTGCTGTTGGCAGCGCTCGCCTTGAGCATCCATCGTCTAGCGCGTGGCGATGAACCGCTGCGCTAGATTAACTCGCGGCGCGCTGCCCGCGCTTGCGGTCGATTTCTTTGAGGAAGCGTTTGCGCACGCGCACGAAGTGCGGCGTGACTTCGACCAACTCGTCGTCCTCGATAAACTCCAGCGCACGCTCTAAGTTCATCTCGATCGGCGGGGTGAGGGCGACGGCTTCGTCCGTGCCGGAGTCGCGCACGTTGGTGAGTTGCTTGCCTTTCAGCGGGTTCACCACCAGGTCGTTGTCGCGGGTGTGGATGCCGATGATCATGCCTTCGTACAACTCATCGCCTGGGCTCACAATCATCCGGCCGCGATCTTGTAAGTTGAATAAGGCATAGGCGACCGTTTTGCCGGCGCCGTTCGAAATCAGCACGCCATTGCTGCGCCCCCTGAGTTCGCCTGCTTTAATCGGGCCGTAGTGGTCGAACACGTGGTAGAGCAAGCCGGTGCCGGCAGTTGCCGTCAAAAATTCCGTCTGAAAACCGATCAAGCCGCGCGCCGGAATCATGTATTCGAGGCGCACGCGCCCTTTGCCGTCCGGCTCCATATTTAACAAATCGCCACGGCGTGAACCGAGCTTCTCCATAATCGCGCCCTGATTATTGCTCTCCACATCCACGGTGAGCATTTCATAGGGTTCTTGTTTCTCGCCGGCAACGATCTTGATGATCACTTGCGGGCGCGAAACGCCCAGCTCGAAACCTTCGCGTCGCATGTTTTCGATCAAAATCGACAAATGCAATTCGCCGCGGCCGGAGACGCGGAATTTGTCCGGGCTGTCGGTATCTTCCACGCGCAAGGCGACATTACTCAGCAACTCGCGATCCAGCCGGTCACGAATCTGGCGACTGGTGACGAATTTGCCGTCGCGCCCGGCGAACGGCGAGTTGTTCACCTCGAACGACATGGTCACGGTCGGCTCGTCCACCGACAGCGGCGGCAGCGCCTCGGGCGTGCCCGGGTCGCAGAAGGTATCGGAGATATGCGGCGCTTCGATACCGGTAATGGCGACGATATCGCCGGCGCTGGCTTCTGGCACCTCGATCCGATCCAAGCCGTGAAAACCCAGCACTTGTAAAATTTTACCGGTACGTTGTTTGCCTTCCCCTTCCACCACGACCACCTGTTGCCCGGTCTTCACGCGCCCGCGCTTGATGCGGCCGACGGCGATGGTGCCGACATAGCTGGAGTAAGCCAAGCTCGATACTTGCATTTGAAACGGGCCTTCGAGGTCGACATCCGGCGCCGGCACGTGTTTGATAATAGCGTCGAACAGCGGCGTCATGTCGCCCTCGCGCACTTCGGGATCGAGCCCGGCATAACCGTTCAGCGCCGACGCGTACACCACGGGGAAATCCAGTTGCTCTTCCGTGGCGCCGAGTTTGTAAAATAAGTCGAAGGTCTGATCCAGCACCCAGCTTGGGCGCGCGCCTGGGCGGTCAATTTTATTAATCACCACGATCGGATGCAGGCCTTGCGCGAAGGCCTTGCGCGTGACGAAGCGGGTTTGCGGCATCGGGCCGTCCATCGCGTCCACCAGCAGCAGCACCGAATCTACCATGGACAACACGCGCTCCACTTCGCCGCCGAAGTCGGCGTGGCCCGGGGTGTCAATGATGTTGATGCGGTATTCGGTAGCGCCCTGCTTCCAGCGCAGCGCGGTGTTCTTGGCAAGAATGGTAATGCCGCGCTCGCGCTCCAAATCATTGGAATCCATCACCCGCGTGCCCATTTGCTGATGGGCGGCGAAGGTGCCGGATTGTTGCAGGAGCTTGTCGACGAGCGTGGTCTTGCCGTGGTCGACGTGCGCGATGATGGCGATGTTGCGGAGATTTTGTATCACGGGGAGCACCAGGGGTTACAGCCAAAAAGCCGACCATTATACCTGAAGCGGCGCTTAATAAGTAGGCAGATTAAGCCTTAGGCGCCGTATCCTTGAACGGCTGGGTCTCGTTCAGCCGCTCGGCAAGCTTGGCCAGATTGGGATGGGCTTCGCGCCAATTGATCTCGGCGAAGCGAAAATCGAGGTAGCCGAGCGTGCAACCCACGGCGATATCCGAGAGATTCATCAGATCGCCGGTGCACCACTTCTTCTCACCCAATTCTTCCGCCATCGCCTCCAGACCACGCAATACCTTTTGCTCTTGGCGCGCAATCCATTCCTGGCTCTGGTGTTCCGGCGCACGCTGAGCGCGCTCGATGAAGATCAGTGCGGCCGCATCGGTAATGCCGTCGGCCAAGGCTTCCCAGCGCTTGACTGCGATGCGCTGGCGGTTGCCCTCGGGAATCAGGCGCGACACCGGGGTGACGGTGTCCAGATACTCCACGATGACGCGCGAATCGAATAGCGTCGAGCCGTCGTCCAACACCAGTACCGGCACCTTGCCCAAGGGATTGGAGTCCGGCACTTTGGAATCGGCATTCCAGGGCACGTCCACCACGAATTCCAGATCGATGTGTTTTTCGATGGCGACCATACGCACTTTGCGTACGTAGGGGCTAGTCAGCGAGCCGATTAATTTCATACCAAACCTTCCAATTCAAAAAAAATTTCCATAGAACACGCAGAGGACTCTGTGATCGCCGTGCCTAAACTAAATTTGTGTAATCGCAATGACTTTACCCGGCCGAATATAGTCCGTCATCTGATTGAAATTCAGATAGCGGTAGATATTGTCCGAGAGCGGCGCGATCTTGTCTTTCACTATAGACAAATATTCTTCCAAGGTAGGAATGCGCCCCAGCTTCGCGCACACCGCCGCCAGCTCCGCCGAGCCAAGATAGACGCGCGCGTTTTTACCCATACGGTTGTCGAAGTTGCGCGTACTAGTCGAAAACACGGTCGCGCCGTCCGCTACCCGCGCTTGGTTGCCCATGCACAGAGAACAACCAGGCAATTCTATGCGCGCCCCGACACGGCCGAAAATGCCATACACGCCTTCCTCGCGCAATTCATGCTCGTCCATGCGTGTCGGCGGCGCCACCCACAAGCGCGTGGGAATCAAACCCGCATCTTCCAGCACCTTGGACGCCGCGCGATAGTGGCCAATGTTGGTCATGCAACTACCGATAAACACTTCGTCGATTTTATCGCCCACCACCGCCGACATCGGCTTGATGTCGTCCGGGTCATTGGGGCAAGCCACCAGCGGTTCTTTAATCTGATTAAGATCGATTTCCAGCACATAAGCGTATTCCGCATCGGCATCCGGTTCCAACAGGTGCGGCTTATCCAGCCAGACTTTCATGGCGTCGATGCGGCGTTGCAGCGTGCGCGCATCCTGATAACCCTTGTCGATCAAATGCTCCATCAGCACGATATTTGAATTCAAATATTCGATCACCGGTGCTTGATTGAGCCGCACCGTGCAGCCGTTAGCGGAGCGCTCGGCGGAGGCATCGGCGAACTCGAATGCTTGTTCCACTTTGAGATCGGGCAGGCCTTCGATTTCCAGAATGCGGCCGTTGAATACATTTTTTTTGCCCTGCTTGCCGACGGTCAACTCGCCCTCTCGAATCGCGGCGTAGGGAATGGCGTTCACCAAATCGCGCAAGGTGATGCCGGGCTGCATTGCGCCTTTGAAACGCACCAACACCGATTCCGGCATATCCAGCGGCATCACGCCCATGGCTGCGGCGAATGCCACCAGCCCTGAACCGGCGGGGAAGGAAATGCCGATGGGGAAGCGCGTGTGCGAATCGCCGCCAGTGCCTACGGTGTCGGGTAACAGCATGCGGTTCATCCACGAGTGAATTACGCCGTCGCCAGGCTTAAGCGACACGCCGCCGCGCACGGAAATAAAATCCGGCAACTCGTGCTGCAATTTAATATCCACCGGCTTGGGATAAGCCGCGGTGTGACAAAAACTTTGCATCACCAAATCGGCGGAGAAGCCTAAACACGCCAGCTCTTTCAACTCGTCGCGCGTCATCGCGCCGGTGGTGTCTTGCGAACCCACGGTGGTCATCTTCGGCTCGCAGTAGGTGCCCGGACGCACGCCGGTCACGCCACACGCGCGGCCCACCATTTTTTGCGCCAAGGTGTAACCCTTGCCGGTATCTTTGGGCGTAACCGGCAGAATGAACAATGCCGAGGCTTTCAATCCCAGCGCTTCGCGCGCCTTGTGCGTGAGGCCGCGCCCGATGATAAGCGGGATGCGGCCGCCAGCGCGGATTTCATCCGCCATGGTCAAGGGCTCGAGCTTGAAACGGCTAATCATCTGGCCAGCGGCGTCGTGGATTTCACCCTTGAAGGGATAAATAGTCACCACATCGCCGGTGTTCATGCGCGACACATCGCATTGAATCGGCAGCGCGCCGGAATCCTCGGCAGTGTTAAAGAAGATCGGGGCGATTTTGCCACCGAGTACGATGCCGCCGGTGCGTTTGTTCGGCAGATGAGGGATGTCCTGCCCCATATACCACTGCACCGAGTTGATCGCCGATTTGCGCGAGGAGCCGGTGCCCACGATGTCGCCCACATAGGCGAGCGGCAAGCCTTTTTCTTTGAGCTTGGCAATCGTTGCCAACCCATCGGGCATTTTATTAACCAGCATGGACTTGGCGTGCAGCGGGATATCGGGACGCGACCAAGCTTCCTGCGCCGGCGAGAGATCATCGGTATTGGTTTCGCCCGGCACTTTAAACACGACGGTCTCGATCTTTTCCGGCAGCGCTGTACGCAGGGTGAACCACTCGGCGTTGGCCCAGGATTCGAGCAAGGCTTTGGCGTGGGCATTGCCCGCTCTGAATTTTTCCACCACATCGTGGAAGGCATCGAAAATCAGCATGGTATGCGACAAGGCCTGCACCGCATCCGGCGCCAGCGTGGCATCGTCGAGCAAATCGATCAGCGTATGCACGTTGTAACCGCCGAGCATGGTGCCCAGCACTTGCACCGCGTGCTGGCGGCAAATCAGCGGCGTGGCGACTTTGCCCTGCGCCACATCGGCAAGAAACGCGGCTTTCACATAGGCGGCTTTATCCACGCCGGGCGGCACGCGGTTTTCCAACAGACCGAGCAGATAATCGCCTTCCCCTGGGGGCGGGTTTTTGATCAGCTCAATCAGTTGCGCGGTTTGTTCGGCAGTGAGCGGCAGCGGAGGCAAGTCCTGGCTTGCCCGCTCTGCGGCATGGGCACGATAGGCTTCAAGCATGGCGGTGGTTTGAACGAGAATATTGGGAAAATCGAATTATACCATCCGCGATTCCCTCGAATAGGCATGCACGCTGCAAAGAAATTTATGGCTTTTCGCAAAAACCTTATACCCCATTCCCGTGCAGCGCTTGCGCCACCCGGTCTTTCAATAGCGGAACGACTTCCGCCTCGAACCACGGGTTTTTCTTAAACCACGATTGATTGCGCGGGCTGGGATGAGGCAAGGGCAAAAATTCCGGTAGAAATTCCCGATACGCTTGCACGGTCTCGCGCAAACTCTTCTTGCGCCGCACGCCCAAATAATAGGCCTGCGCGTATCGCCCTATCAGCAGCGTGAGTTCAATACGCGGCATCAGTGCGTGCAGTCTGGGGTGCCACAAGGGCGCGCACTCCGGCCGTGGCGGGGAATCGCCGCGCGGGCCGGAGCCCGGATAGCACAAACCCGTTGGCACGATGGCGATATGCCGCTCATCGTAAAATTCCTCGCGCGTCATCCCCAGCCAAATCCGCAGCCGGTCACCCGAGGGGTCGTTCCACGGAATACCGGTCTCGTGCACGCGTCGCCCCGGTGCTTGGCCGACGATCAGTAACTTCGCAGTGGCGGAAGCGCGCAGCACGGGTTTAGGGTCAAGGGGTAATGTGGCCTCACACACGCGGCAGGCGCGGACTTCTTTGAGCAATTTATCAAGGCGGTTCACAACAATAGTGTAGCGCAAGCATCCTGCTTGCATGCGGCCTGAAGCCGACGCGACATAATGCCCGCAAGCAGGACAATGGTTTACGGTAAAATAGCCTCTTTTGCCACAGGCCCGCGTCATGGAACTCACCCCGCTCACCGCCCTCTCTCCGCTCGATGGCCGCTATGGTAGTAAGGTTGCCAGCCTGCGCCCGCTGTTCAGCGAATTCGGGCTGATTAAGCATCGCGTCAAAATCGAAATCGAATGGATCAAGGCGTTGGCTGCTGCACCTGCGATTAAAGAGGTACCGGCGTTCTCGGCCGCTACGCTCGCCGAACTCGACGCGCTGGCGGCGAATCTCAGCGAGGCCGATGCGCAAGAAGTGAAGGACATCGAGTCCATCACCAACCACGATGTGAAAGCGGTCGAGTATTTCCTGAAGAAGCGCTTGGCAAACAATAATGAAGTGATGCGGGTTTCCGAGTTCATACATTTCGCCTGCACCTCGGAAGACATCAACAATCTCTCGCACGCGCTGATGCTGAAAACCGCGCGCGACACCGTGCTGTTGCCCGCGCTGGATAAAGTCATCGCCAAGCTCACCGAGCAGGCGCATGCGCTGGCCGAGATGCCGATGCTGGCGCGCACCCACGGCCAGCCTGCTTCACCCACCACTGTCGGTAAGGAACTCGCGAACGTGGTGTACCGCCTGCGCCGCAGCCGTGAGTGCATTGCAGAAGTTGCGATGCTAGGCAAAATCAACGGCGCGGTGGGCAATTACAACGCCCATCTCGCCGCCTATCCCGAGCTGAATTGGGAGGCGTTCGCGCAAACGTTTGTGGAAAGCCTAGGCCTGGAATTCAACCCCTACACCATCCAGATCGAACCGCACGATTACATGGCGGAATTGTTCGACGCCATCGCCCGCGCCAACACCCAACTCATCGACTTGGATCGCGACGTGTGGGGCTATATTTCCGTCGGCTACTTCAAGCAGAAAGTGAAAGCGGGCGAAGTGGGTTCCAGCACCATGCCGCACAAAGTGAACCCCATCGATTTCGAAAATTCCGAAGGCAATCTCGGCCTCGCCAACAGCATCCTGCGCCATCTGTCGGACAAGCTGCCGATCTCGCGCTGGCAACGAGATCTCACCGACTCCACCGTGCTGCGCAATATGGGCGTGGCGCTGGGTTACGCATTGCTCGGCTATGATTCCTGCCTGCGCGGTCTGAATAAACTCGAAGCCAATCCGCAGCGCTTGGAAGAAGACCTCAACGCCAATTGGGAAGTGCTGGCGGAGCCGATTCAAACCGTGATGCGGCGTTACGGCGTGCCCAACCCCTACGAACAATTGAAAGAACTCACCCGCGGCAAACATGGCATCACCAAAGAACGCTTGCACGTGTTCATCATGGGCTTGGAGATTCCGGACGAAGCCAAACAGCAATTGCTCGCGCTCTCGCCGCACAACTACATCGGCCGTGCGGTGGCGTTGGCGAAACGCATCTGACGACATAGCCCGCTCTAAACTAGTCGCCCCTTAGCGCCGATATTACCTATACTGTCTCTAAGGTACCGTATGGGCGATCTCAGCAACCCCCTCCTCAAGCTGCAAGACCTCGCGCGTTTCCTGGATGCTGAAGGCAACCTGGAACAGAATCTCAATCAGCTCGCCGAAGCGGCGGCGAAAATTCTCAACGCGGCGCATTGCTCCATCATGCTGCTGGATGAGGAAGAAAAAGATGAAATCAAACTGCGCGTCTTCGCCGCCTTCGGTGCACTGCCGGACGCCGCCTACAAACAAGTCACGAAAAAAGGCGAGGGCATTTCCGGCCATGTGCTCGCTACCGGCGAGGCGCTGCTGATCGAGGATATCGCCACGTCCGAATTCGCCACCCTCGCGCGCCGCGCCACCGCCGGTAGCCGCAGCCTCATCTCCGCTCCCATCACGCTCAACCGCAACATCGTCGGCGTCATCAACGCCAGCGATCCGAAATCCGGCCGGCCGTTCAACCTGGATGATCTGCACTTGCTCGATGTCGTGGCGCTGTTCGTGGGCAAATCGGTGCAAGTCACGCAACTGCAAAACATACTCAATTCACGCTTTGCGCAAATGGCCCTGGCGCAAGAAGCCAAACACACCATCGGCGATGCCATGGCCTATGTGAGCGACAACCCGAATCAACTGGCGAAGATTCTCGCCAAATCGTTCTTCCGCGAAATGACAAAGGCAGGATTCAGCTCGACACAGATCATCCACGCCGCGAGCGAAAT
>JANYAU010000159.1 GCA_025361165.1 Betaproteobacteria bacterium
TTCCGCTAACACGCCCGAGACTGACCTCTTCCTTGACCGAAAGCAACCCTCCGACGTGGGCGGCAGTCTCGAGATGGCCCATTTTCGCCTCTATCCATTCTGGGGTCACCTCACCGAGGGGCTTCGTACCGGAATGCCGCAAAACGAACTAAAGTCTGGTGGTGCTGGTTTGTTCGAGACGCTCTACGCCGATCCCGCGCGCTTGAAGAAGTTTCTCGGCGCCATGACCGGTATCAGCCATGGCGCCAACATGGCCATCGCCCAGGCCTTCCCTTGGAAAGATTACCGGACGTTCGTTGATGTCGGTACCGCGCAAGGCGATCTTGCAGTGCAAATCGCGCTGGCCAATCCGCATCTGCAAGGTACCGGGTTCGACTTGCCGGAAGTGGCGCCGATTTTCGAAGAATACGCCGCGACCGCTGGTGTCACGGATAGACTTACGTTTCAGCCTGGCGATTTTTTCAAACAAGATATTCCAAAGGCCGACGTTGTGCTGATGGGACATATCCTGCACGATTGGGATCTCCCCACGAAAAAAATGCTCATCAAAAAGGCATTTGACGCCGTGCCTGTCGACGGCGCGCTCGTCGTCTACGAGGCCATCATTGATGATGATCGGTCGAAAAACGCATTTGGGTTGATGATGAGCTTGAATATGCTCATCGAAACACCGGGAGGCTTCGACTATACCGGCAGTACTGTTCCGCCTGGATGAAAGAGGCTGGATTCTCCACGATGCGAGTGGAGCACCTTGTGGGGCCAGACTCGATGGTGATCGCAATCAAGTAGACTTGTCACACAGACAGCGTAGGCGCCCTCGCCTGTAGGCATCGGCCTTGCAGGCGATGGCGCCTGCGCTACCCTCAAAGCATGACGCGGTACGCATTATTTTACGGTCGGCTCAGTAATTGCGCCCCTTCCGGATGAGGAAAGACAAGCGCAATGCTAAGGCCTGATTCCTTTTTGAACATCCACAAACTAATGGTTCGCGTTTCGAGATAGACGCCCGCAGGGCGTGACCCTCCACGAAATGTTTGACCCCTTGCGATCAAGAAATATTGTTTATGAAATCTTCCGGTACGCTCTATCTGATTCCCACGCCGCTGGGCGAGCAATCGCTGCAAAACATATTGCCTACGGCGGTGCAGGCAATCGCGGCGCGCCTCGATACCTTTGTCGTCGAACACCCGAAAACTGCGCGGGCTTTTCTCAAACAAATTGACACGCAAACCGCGCTACAACAAATCGAATTATTGGTACTGGATGAGCATACACAAGCACAAGACTTGCAGGCTTTGCTTGCCCCGCTGCTGGCAGGAAAAGATGTGGGCTTGATTTCCGAAGCCGGTTGCCCGGCGGTCGCAGACCCCGGCGCAAACTTGGTGCAGCTCGCGCATCAGCACGGCATCCGCGTCGTGCCGCTGGTCGGGCCTTCTTCGATTTTATTGGCGCTGATGGCGAGCGGGTTGCCGGGACAGCGCTTTACCTTTCACGGTTATTTACCGGTGGATAAAACCGAGCGCAAGAAGAAATTGTTGGAACTGGAACAAGCGGCGCGGACGCGCGACGAAACGCAAATTTTTATCGAGACGCCCTATCGCAATCGGCAAATGCTGGAAGCCATCGTCGACAGTTGCGGCGCTGCCACGGCGCTCTGTGTAGCTACCGATGTCACGCTGGCTACCGAAGAAATACACACCCAAACCATCGCCGAATGGAAAAATGCCTTGCCTGAAATCGATAAACGGCCGGCGGTTTTTCTGCTGCATGCACCACCCGTAGCGGCGAAAAAATCTAAGCTTCGCTGACGGTTTCGATGGTCTCGATGTGATCCAGACGCACAATTTCTTCCACACCTGAGGTGCGGAATTTCAGCCACTCCGCGCCCGCCTGGTATACACGTCGAGCGCCCGACCGCTCAGGGTGTAGCCATCTTTGAGTTGCAACTTGAGCGGGATACGGCGCAACACAGCCAACTCCAGCCGCTCATGCTGCATGCACGAAATCGGCTGATAATCTGGCATGGCTAGCGCAAATGCTCGCCAATGGAAGAGGTGAGCGCCTGGGCCGCAGCGGCACCGAAGCGTTTGGCAAAACGGTCGGCAATACTTTGATGCGGGGTGTAATCGACGATGTCCTTGGCCTTGATCACTTCGCGCGCCACGTATTCGGTGCTGCCCAGGGCGTCCGCCAAGCCGAGTTCGATACTTTTCTCACCGGTCCAGATCAGGCCGCTGAACATGCCATCGGTTTCTTTCAAGCGCGCACCGCGACCGGCTTTAACGGTGTTGATGAATTGCTGATGAATGTCATTCAGCATGGTTTGGGCATACGCTTTTTGTTTCGGATCGACCGGCGAGAAGGGATCGAGAAAACCTTTGTTCTCGCCTGCGGTCAAGAGCCGGCGCTCGACGCCGAGTTTATCCATAGTGCCGGTGAAACCGAAGCCGTCCATTAACACGCCGATGGAGCCAACCAAGGAGGCTTTGTCGACATAGATTTTGTCAGCCGCGACCGCCACGTAGTAACCGCCGGAAGCGCAAATGTCGTCCACCACGGCGTACAGCGGCATTTTTGGATTCAATGCTTTGAGGCGCCGAATCTCGTCGTTGATCTGTCCCGCTTGCACCGGGCTGCCGCCTGGACTATTGATGCGCAGAATCACGCCTTTGACATTTTTGTCCTTGAACGCCGCTTGCAAGCCTTCGATCACCTGCTCGGCGCTGGCTTGGTTACCGGGCGCGATCACGCCATCCAAACGCACCAGTGCAGTATGCGCGCTAACGCTGGATAGCTCGTTTTGATTCATCAACCCCATCGCCAAGAACAACAAGAGGAAGAGATAAACAAAGCCAATAATTTTAAAAAATATCCCCCACTTGCGCGCCCGGCGTTGCTCGGTCAGCGCGGCC
>JANYAU010000003.1 GCA_025361165.1 Betaproteobacteria bacterium
CGCCGCGCTCACTGTGCCGCTGTTTCTCAATATGATTTCGAGCGATTTATTGGCTGGCGCGAAATCGCGGCCGATTGAGTTGTTCGTCTTCGCCGGATTTTGTCTGCTGTTCGTGCTGTTCTCGCGCCGGTTTGTGGAAAGTGCGGCTGCGAAGCTGCTGCAACAACTCGGTCAACTGCGCCACTAAGCGCTCGCGACGCTTAATTGGGAAGGAGAAATCATGGGTAGTAATACTGCATTGTTCGATAGCTATATGTTGGCGATACTTGGCATTATGCTGGCCATGGGCTTACTCGCCGGCCTCGCGAATTTCTTTTTGAGCAATCCCGAAGGCAAGGGAAACGCACGCGAATTAGTGAAATACGTGGTGCTCGGTATCGTCGCCGCGCTCACCGTACCGCTGTTCCTCAATATGACTTCGAGCAATTTACTCGAATTCGGACGCAGCCGCCCCAATGCACTATTCGTGTTCGGCGGTTTTTGTCTGATTTATGTGTTGCTGTCGCGCCGTATTTTTGAAAACATCGCGCATAAGCTGCTGCAACTTGGACAAAAGCGCTCGGATACCGCGGTAAGTAGCGCGCCGCGCACGGCAGAGGATTTTTTTCGCGCCGGCTTCTCGGGTACCGATCTCGAAATCATGCGCGCCGTATCGCAAGGGGGTTCGGTGTACGAAAACCTCTCCGATCTCGCCAACGAAACTACGCCCTCCAAAGAGTTCGTGAACGACCGCTTGGTGCTGTTACGACAATTGGGTTTGCTCGAGCTACGCGCCAACGAAAAAAATATTCTGCATATGTGCCTCTCCCCCGCTGGCTCACAATTGCTGTCGGAAGTCTCAAACGGTGGCCACGCCTAAGCATGTCGCTTACACTACGCCCTCACTCAGAAATAGAAGCGAATCGATGGAAGAATTCAGAAACGAATTGGAAAAACAGCTCCACGCCGCGCAGCTAGGCGAAACGCCGAGCGAAGTCTTCATGAAGCAATTGCTCACCTCGCAAATCTTTATGCCGGTGAAAGACGACCCCGCCCTCGGCGGGATACAACGTTCCACCCGCGCCCAGCCGTTGGTGGTGCAAGACGATAGCGGCGATAGTGCACTGGTATTGTTTACGAGCCCGGAGCGAGCCAAACCGTTTCTGGAACACTACCCGGATTTTAAGGGCGGTCTGTTGACCGAATTCACCTGGGTGTTGGAAAAAATGGATGCGGGCTTCGGCATTATGATTAACCCGGGCGACGAACTCGGCATCGACATCGAACCGGAGTTAGTGCGGCAGTTAGCCGAAACCGCTACCCGCCCGAACTAGTAAGTTTACATCCCCGGCAGCATTCCCTTCATATTCCGCATCATCTTGGCCATGCCGCCCTTGGCAAAAGTCTTCATCATTTTTTGCATTTGCTCGAACTGATTCAACAAGCGGTTGATCTCTTGCACTTGCACCCCTGCACCGGCGGCGATGCGCCGCTTGCGCGAGGCTTTCAGAATTTCCGGGTGACGGCGTTCGGCGGGGGTCATGGAGTTGATGATACCTTCGACGCGATTTAAGGCTTTGTCGTCCACGGGTTTGCCTTGCGCGGCTTGCGCCAGATTGCCCGGCAATTTATCCATCAGCGCAGAGACTCCCCCCATTTTTTGCATTTGTTGCAACTGCGCTTTGAAGTCTTCGAGGTCGAAACCTTTGCCGGATTTAAGTTTCTTGGCGAGTTTGAGGGCGTCTTCTTGATCGACTTGCTTATGCGCCTCTTCGATCAGCGACAGCACGTCCCCCATGCCGAGGATGCGCGAGGCCATGCGCTCGGGGTAGAACGGCTCGAGTCCGGTGAGCTTCTCCGATACACCAGCGAATTTGATCGGCTTGCCGGTGATTTGCCGCACCGACAAGGCCGCGCCGCCGCGGGCATCACCATCGAGCTTAGTCAGCACAATGCCGGTCAAGGGCAATGCTTCATTGAAGGCTTTCGCGGTGTTGACCGCATCTTGGCCCTGCATCGCGTCTACCACGAACAAGGTTTCGATCGGATTCAACGCCGCATGCAGCGCGCTAATTTCCGCCATCATTGCGTTATCGATCGCCAAGCGGCCGGCGGTATCGACGATCAACACATCGTAGTAGCGCGTCTTGGCGTGTGTCAGTGCGGCACGCGCAATATCCAGTGGTTTATCAGTCGCCAGCGCATCAAAAAAATCCACTTCGAGCTGTTTGCCAAGTAAGCGCAATTGTTCGATAGCGGCGGGACGATACACGTCGCAGCTCACCAGCAGCACTTTCTTTTTCTGTTCTTTGAGCAGCCGCGCCAGCTTGCCGCAAGTCGTGGTTTTACCCGCGCCTTGCAAACCGGCCATAAGAATGATGGCGGGCGGCGTGGTGGCGAGATTCAATTCCGCTTGGCTCTCGCCCATCAGCTTAGCCAGCTCTTGGTGCACGACTTGAATCAGCGCTTGGCCCGGTGTGAGGCTGCCGACCACATCGCGCCCGAGCGCGCGTTCTTTCACGTGCGCGATAAAATCGCGCACTACCGGCAGCGCGACATCGGCCTCAAGCAAGGCCATGCGCACATCGCGCAGGGCGTCTTGGATATTTTCGTCTGTCAGCCGCGCTTGGCCGCGCAGTTGCTTAATGACTCCAGCCAGACGGCCGCTTAGATTGTCGAACATAGGCGCTTCTTTGCTGCGTTATAATGGGATTTCAATAATGAATCATTTTACCCTATCCATGCCCGGCCCCTTATCCTATTCCCTCGCTGCTTTCCTGTATGCCGCCTTAGGCTATATTTTCTGGCGCGCGAATTGGGCGCGACAACCCAGCACACCCGCGGCAAGCTGGCGTGGTACGGCGCGCTTTGCGATCTTGATCCCGCTCGCGTTGCATGTTTGGTTATTGATCGCCAACAGTTGGGGGGCTGGGATGCTCACCATCGGCGTCGGCAATGCCGTGTCGGGCATTATTTGGCTGGCGCTTGTGGTGTATGCCCTGAGCAGCTTGCGGCAACCAGCGGATGCGCTGTACGCGGTCATACTGCCCGTGGCGGCGTTAGCCGTACTGCTGCCACTGGTGATGCCGGGGCGGCCGGTGCAACTTGCCATGTCACCCCTGCTCCTGGCGCATATCGCGGTAGCGTTTCTGGCGTATGCGCTGTTTACGGTTGCGGCCTTGCACGCGGGCATGATGGCCTTGCTGGAAAAGCGCTTGCACGAACATGCCGCCAACCGTTCGCTGCCCAATTTGCCGCCGCTGCTCACGCTCGAGCACTTGCTGTTTCGTATCATCGGCATCGGATTTGTATTACTCACCTTGGCCTTAGCCAGCGGTATATTGTTTTCCGAACAGCTATTCGGTAAGCCCTTCTCCTTCGCGCACTTCACCCAGCATAAGACGGTGTTCGCACTGCTGTCATGGCTGATCTACGCCGGATTGCTGATGGGGCGAAAAGTCTACGGCTGGCGCGGCCGCACTGCGATTCGCTGGTCGCTGACGGGGTTCGTAATGCTGGTACTGGCTTATGTTGGCAGCAAAATCGTGCTGCAGCTTTTGTTAGGCCGTTAGCTGTAAAAAATTCCCTCATCACTTTTAGGTATCCCGCTTGGATGACATCCCTTTAAGCGCCTTGCTCATTGCGCTCGGTGTGTTGCTGGTTCTATCGGCGTTTTTCTCGATTTCGGAGATCAGCATGATGTCGCTCAACCGTTACCGCTTGCGGCATCTGGCGCAGCATGGCCATCGCGGCGCCCAGCTCGCGGCCAGCTTGCTTGCCCAGACCGATAAGCTGCTCGGCGTGATTCTCCTCGGCAATAATCTGATTAATGCGCTCGCGGCGGCGCTGGTAACCGTCATCGCGGTGCGCTTCTTGGGCAACAACGAGTTTGCGGTGACTATGGCTACGCTGGCGGTGACGTTTCTCATTTTAGTGTTCAGCGAGATCAGCCCAAAAATCATCGGTGCAGCGTATGCCGAAAAAGTGGCGTTCCCTGCAAGCTATGTGCTGCGGCCCCTCATCCAATTGAGCTACCCGGTGATCTGGTTTGTGAATCTCTTTGTGCAAGCGCTGTTGTGGCTGTTACGACTGCGGCCAAGCGAAGCGCAGGAACATAAAATTAGTATGCCCGAGCTGCGCACGCTGGTTCTCGAAGCCAGTGGTTTCATCCCGAAAAAACACCAAAGCGTGTTGCTGAATTTATTCGAGCTGGAAGAAATCACGGTGGATGATGTGATGACGCCGCGCAGCCAAATCGAAGCCATCGATATCGCAGCGGCGCCGGAGGCGGTTTGGCAGCAACTCACTACCAGCCACCATACGCAATTGCCGGTTTATGCGGGAGAACTCAACAATCTCATCGGCATTGTGCATACGCGTAAGGTGTTGCATCAAGCCCAGGGCGAACCTATTACCCTCGACGCCCTCAAGGAAATCCTGCGCGAGCCGTATTTCATACCCGTGGGCACGCCGTTATTGACCCAGTTACAGCATTTTCAGGAAAACCAGCGCAAATTCGGCATCGTCGTAGACGAATATGGCGAGTTGCAGGGCTTGGTGACGGTGGAAGATATTTTGGAGGAGATCGTCGGTGAGTTCACCACCCGCTCGCCACTGCGCGCTACCCATTACCGCGCACAGGAGGACGGCAGTTGGCTGATCGACGGCAGTAGCTCGCTACGTGAATTGAACCGCAAGCTGGATACAAAGTTCCCAATTGATGGGCCTAAGACATTGAATGGATTGATTTTGGAATATTTTGAAGACATTCCCGAGGCTGGCACGAGCTTCCGCATTGCCGATCACACCCTGGAAGTGGTGCAGACCCAAGACCGGGTAGTAAAGGTCGTTCGGCTGTGCGCGCCGCGCGCCACAACCGAAATTACATAAGCATAAAGCAGTATTGCCTTTACAAACAGGGTTGTCAGCGGCATTATTTACGTAATTTCTTAAGGATAACCTCGAACGCATATGGTGGCCGCCACAAACACGATCAGCCTCAGCGCGCTTGCTCGCACCCTGGTGCAGCACGGCAAACTGATCGAACAGGAAGCCGAAGCGATCCAAAGTCAGGCCAATGTCTCCGGCGTGGGCTTTGTGACGCAACTCATTCTCTCGCGCAAAATGAATGCCCCGGAGGTGGCGGAATTCGCCTCGCAAACTTTCGGCTTTCCGTTGCTGGATCTCAAAGCGGTGGCCATCGAACATATTCCGGAAGGCCTATTGCCGGGTAAGTTAATGCAGGAACGCCGCGTACTGGGGCTATATAAGCGCGGCACGCGGCTATTCGTCGCGATGTCTGACCCCACCAACGCCCAAGCCTTGGATGAAATTAAATTCCAAACCAGCATGGTCGTGGACCCCGTCGTCGTAGAAGACGACAAACTTGGCAAGCTGCTGGAAAAAGCCGGCGAAAGCGCAGCCGACACGCTGGATGAGCTGGTCGGCGAAGACATCGATATGGATCTGCTCGAAGCCGAAGGCGAGGGCGCGCCGAAGCAAGACGACAGCGGCGCAACCGACATCGACGACGCACCAGTGGTAAAATACCTGCAGAAGGTGTTGCTCGATGCCATTAACTCCGGTGTCTCGGATATCCACTTCGAACCGTTCGAAAAATTTTACCGCATCCGCTACCGCTTGGACGGCGTGCTGTATGAAGTCGCCAAACCCCCATTGGCGATTAAGGACAAAATTTCGTCGCGTATCAAGGTGATCTCCAAGCTCGATATCGCCGAGAAGCGCGTACCGCAAGACGGCCGTATGAAATTAGTCCTATCGAAAAATCGCGCCATCGATTTCCGCGTCAGCACCCTGCCCACGCTATGGGGCGAAAAAATCGTGATGCGGATTTTGGATCCGGCCAGCGCACAATTGGGCGTCGATGCCCTAGGCTATGAGCCGGAGCAAAAAGAAGCGCTGCTGAATGCTGTGACGCGACCCTACGGCATGGTGTTGGTAACGGGCCCGACCGGTAGCGGGAAAACCGTGTCGCTCTATACCTGCCTCAATATTCTCAACCAACCCGGCACCAATATCTCTACCGCGGAAGACCCGGCGGAAATCAATCTACCGGGGGTGAACCAAGTCAACGTCAATGAAAAAGCCGGGCTTACTTTCGCCGTCGCGCTACGCGCGTTCTTGCGCCAAGATCCGGATGTCATCATGGTGGGTGAGATTCGCGACCTGGAAACGGCCGATATCTCCATCAAAGCCGCCCAGACCGGTCACATGGTGCTTTCCACGCTGCACACCAACGACGCCCCCACCACCCTCACACGACTGATGAATATGGGAGTGGCGCCATTCAACATCGCCTCGTCAGTGATTTTGATCAGCGCGCAACGCTTGGCGCGCCGCTTATGCAGCAGTTGCAAAAAACCGATCGACATTCCCAAAGAAGCGCTGCTTCGCGCCGGGTTCACTGAGGACGATCTGGATGACAGTTGGCAACCTTACGGCCATATCGGCTGCGAAGTGTGTAAAGGCACCGGCTATAAAGGCCGCGTCGGCATCTATCAAGTGATGCCGATCAGCGACGAAATCAGTCGTATCATTATGAAAAACGGCACCGCACATGATATCGCCGACCAAGCGAAACGCGAGGGCATCAAGGATCTGCGGCAATCCGGTTTGCGCAAAGTGAAGGCAGGACTGACCTCGCTGGAAGAAATCGAAGCGGTGACAAACGAATAAGTAACGAGGTACAGCCTGGCAAGGCTGGAAATGAATTTTCAGTAAGACTTGGCGTAGCTAGGTAAAACCGGCCGGTTTTGCGCTAGGCTAGATGCAAACCCAGCAGCGTTTTGCAACATGAACTTACGCAACGAGGTATGACATTATGGCAGTCGCAACGAAAAAAGCCGTCAAAGAGTTTAATTACACTTGGGAAGGCAAGGACAAAAAAGGCAAGCGCATGAAGGGCGATATGCGCGCCAGCGGCGAAGCCGTAGTCAACGCCAGCTTGCGCCGGCAAGGTATTTCCGTGAGTAAGGTCAAAAAACAATCGACCTTCGGCCGCGGCAAAAAAATTACCGAAAAAGATATCGCGCTATTCACGCGCCAATTTGCCACCATGCTCAAATCCGGCGTGCCGCTGTTGCAATCCTTCGACATCGTGGCCAAAGGCCACTCCAATCCGGCTGTAGCGCAATTGCTGACCGATGTGAAAAACGACGTATCATCCGGCAGCAGCTTGGCACAAGCCTTTAGTAAACGCCCGGTGTACTTCGATACGCTATTCTGCAATCTCGTCAACGCCGGCGAGCAAGCGGGTATTTTGGACGGCGTGCTGGAACGCCTTGCCACTTATAAAGAAAAAATGATCGCGATTAAGAGCAAAATAAAATCTGCTCTGGTCTACCCCGCCGCGATTATGGTGGTGGCTTTTATCATCACTGCCATTATCATGATTTTTGTGATTCCCACGTTTAAAGATTTGTTTAAGAGTTTCGGTGCCGACCTGCCCGCGCCGACGCTGGTTGTCATCGCAATCTCTGACTTTTTTATCGCTTATTGGTGGGCGATCTTCGGCATTGTGATCGGAGGCACTTGGTTCTTCTTCTATAGCTGGAAGCGCTCGAAGAAAATGCAAAACACCATCGACCGCCTTTCCCTAAAACTGCCTGTATTCGGCGCATTGCTGGAAAAGAGCGCCATCGCCCGCTGGTCGCGCACACTGTCGACCATGTTCGCCGCCGGGGTGCCGCTGGTCGAAGCGTTGGAATCGGTCGCGGGTTCTGCAGGCAACCAAGTATTTTTCCACGCCACCAAGCGTATCCAAGGCGAGGTCTCGACCGGCACCAATCTGACCGTCGCCATGCAAAATACCAATTTATTCCCCAATATGGTGATCCAGATGGTGCAAATCGGCGAGGAATCGGGGCAACTCGACTCCATGCTGAGCAAGGTCGCCGATTATTACGATCGCGAAGTAGATGATATCGTGGATCGCATGTCCGCTCTGCTCGAACCAATCATCATGGTAGTGCTCGGTGTACTCATCGGCGGCCTGGTGATTTCGATGTACTTGCCGATCTTTAAAATGGGCCAAGCGGTCTAACGGCTCCGCGTGGAATTCCTTCATCCGGCGCTGGCGCTGCTACAGGAGACGCCAGCGTTATTTATTGGCCTCATACTCGTTCTCGGCCTGCTTGTCGGCAGTTTTCTCAATGTGGTGATACATCGCCTGCCGAAAATCATGGAGCGCGAATGGCATGCGTTCTGTGCCGAACTTGCGGAGCAACCAGCACCGCTTGGCGAAACTTTCAATCTTCTTAAGCCCCGCTCGCGGTGCCCGTCTTGCGCAGGTCCGGTACGCGCCATCGACAACATTCCCCTCCTCAGTTATTTATTCTTACGTGGCAAGTGCCATCACTGCGCTACGCCCATTTCCCTGCGCTATCCAATCGTAGAGGCGCTCACTGGGCTGCTCTCCGCGTATATCGCATGGCGCTTTGGTGCAAGCTGGGCTACCGCAGCCGCGTTGCTGTTTTGCTGGGCGCTAATTGCGCTCACCTTCATCGATGTGGATACGCAACTGCTGCCAGATCAAATCACGCAACCGCTGATTTGGATCGGCTTGTTGGTGAATCTCGGCGGGCTCTTTACCGATATCGAATCCGCGCTCATCGGCACGATTGCGGGCTATCTCACGCTATGGGCTGTGTATTGGCTGTTCAAGCTCGCCACCGGCAAAGAGGGCATGGGCTATGGCGATTTTAAATTATTGGCAGCGATTGGCGCGTGGCTCGGCTGGTCCATGCTGCCGGTAGTAATTCTGCTTTCGTCATTCGTCGGCGCGATCGTCGGCATCAGCCTCATCGTCTTTGCGCGCCATGCGCGCAGTCAGCCGATACCCTTCGGCCCCTACCTTGCGGGCGGCGGCGTGATTGCGTTGTTCTGGGGGCAGAATTTGACGCAAGCGTATCTGGCATGGCTGCATTGATCACCCGCGCTGGCGGTGGCTTAGGCTGCGCTAAGCCACCCTACATGCCCTAATGGTGTATTGCATCGGCCTCACTGGTGGCATTGGCTGCGGCAAGACGACTGTCGCCCAATGCTTCGCCGACCTGGGCGTAACCATCATCGACACCGACACGATTTCGCATGCCTTGACCCAGCCGGGTGCGGCGGGGTTCCCTGAAATCGCCCGGGAGTTTGGCGCCGGATTTTTTCTCCCCGATGGCAATCTCGATCGCGCCAAGTTACGCACGCAAATATTTTCCGATGCCGCCGCAAAATCGAAATTAGAGGCGATTTTGCATCCGCTCATCTACACCCAAGTGGTAAACGCCCTCCACGCATGCCACGCACCCTATGCAATTATCGTCGTACCGCTATTGCTCGAGACCAGGAATTATCTGCCCTTGATTCAACGCCGCCTGGTTGTGGATTGTTCCGAGGCGACCCAAGTTGCGCGTACCACCGCGCGCAGCCAATTATCCGAGCAAGCGGTACACGCCATCATGGCGCAACAACTCCCGCGCCAAGAACGACTGCGGCAGGCCGACGATGTCATTCGCAACGAACAGGGGCTGGAGGCATTGCGCGCTCAGGTAGCCGCGCTCCACCTAGACTATCTTGCCCGCGCCCATGCGACTGTCGCTAAGCCCTAGAATTCGCATTAAATTCCCCAGCAACCTATTTGTATTTTTAAAGATTCTGGTCCAGAATAAGCCAATTTTGGCGGGGTCGACCAGTGATTACTTACGAATACCCTCTGAACGAACGCATTCGCATATTGATGCGTATGGAGGACTTATTCACCAAGTATTCGCACTTTATCGCGCTCAACGCAGCGCTCGATCATCATGCCGCCCTACTCACCTTATTCGAAATCCTCGAAGTCGCGCGCGGCGATCTTAAATCTGACTTGATTCAAGAATTGGAGCGCCAGCGGCACACGCTGGAAGCGCTACGCAATAATCCCAGCGTAAAGCCGGATGCACTAGAGGAAGTGCTAGGCAACATTGTTGCTACCGTCGCCCAGCTCCAAGCACCATCCGGCAAGCTCGGCCAACACCTGCGCGACAACGAATGGGTGATGAGCATCAAACAGCGTGCTGGTATTCCCGGCGGCGTATGTGAATTCGATTTGCCTTCTTATCACTATTGGCTAAGCCTGGATCCATCGGCCCGCCGCGATAATTTGCACGAATGGATGGCGCCGTTCCAAGCACTCAACAACGCCATTACTATCGTTCTCAAAATCCTGCGCGACAGCGGTCAACCCACGCACCGAGTCGCTACCCAAGGCGCGTATCAACAAATGTCGTCCGGCCGTATCGCGCAAATGTTGCGCGTGGTGCTGGATGAAAGCCTACCGTGCTTTCCGGAAATCAGCGCCAACAAATACGCTATCAACATTCGCTTCACGGCACTGGGCACGGGAGCGGAGCGCCCTAAAGCCTGCGATACCAACGTCGAATTCGATCTCACCCTATGTTGTCTATGACACCCCGTCTCGTTCCCTGCCCGATATGCGGCGAGTCGAGTCCGTACGATCCAAACAACCGGTTTCGGCCATTCTGCTCGGAACGTTGTAAGCTCATTGACCTTGGCCAATGGGCAAGCGAATCTTATAGCGTGCCCACTAGCGAATCCCCTGAACCGGACGACGTGCCCAGCGAACCCGATTGAGAACACCCCTCACGGAGCCCTACCCCATGCGCAAATTTCTATTTCTCCTATTACTTCTTGCACCGCTTAGCCACGCCGCCAATCTCGCTACCGTGAAAGACGCCTGGGTACGCCTACCACCGCCTGGCGCAGATATCGCCGCCGCTTATTTGACACTCGAAGCCAAACGACCCCTCACGCTATCGAGTGCTAAATCGCCCGCCGCCGAAGCAGTGGAATTGCATTCGATGTCGATGAAAAACGGCGTGATGGAAATGCGGCATCTGCCCGCCTTAGAATTGGAGCCCGGCAAGCCGGTAACATTGCAATCCGGTGGGCTGCATCTCATGCTGATCAATCTGAAAAAACCGCTGAAGGCGGGCGATAAAGTTCGCCTCGTGCTGTACTTCAAACAAGGAAAACGCACGGCGGAGACAATCAGCGTACAGGCGATAGTCAAAGCGGCTGCGAATTAATTGCCCGGCGTTTGAAATGCGAACGCACGCCGCTCCCCGTCCAACTCGACAATCATCAGCCAATCGCGCCAGCCGCTGATGCATACCGGCAGCGTAATCGTCGCCCGCCATTCGCCATTGGGCTCACGCAACAAACGATAACGGTTCAAGCCCATATCCATTCCCTGCATTTGTAACACCACGTTCACTTGGCGTGCTGACGAGGCGGAAATGCTTAGCGTGAAAGGCTTGAGCGGTACGGGTAGGGTATTAGTTTTCACTATCACCTTTTCTGCACCAAGCTCTACCGCGCAGCCCTGCACCAACGACGGGCAGTGCGTGACCGAAATGTCTTGTTTGCCGCAGCCGGAAAGCAATAGTGCGCCCAGCAAGCATTTTATCGACCGCATCTCACCACGCCCCACGCAACATAGCGACACCATGCGCGCCATGCTCCCACGCTGTTTCTAAATGTGCTGGCTGCATGCCGCCTATGGCATAGACCGGCAGCGGGTAATCATGCGTAAGTTGGCGCAGGCCTTCCCAAGCTAAAGTGGAGGCGCCCGGATGGGAGTCGGTCGGCAACACGGGGCCGAGCACCACGTAGTCGAGTTGCAGTTGTGCGGCATGCGCCAGCTCTTGCCGGTCATGGCAGGATGCACCGCACCACGCCACATCGGGTCGACTCTCAGCCTGCATCAAGCGGCCCGCTGTTAGGTGCACGCCATCCACACCCGCGTGTTGCGCCAACGCCGGTGTGCCGTTGAGCAGCACCCGCGCGCCATACGCATGGGCTCTCTCGCTCACCCGATGCGCAAGCGCCAGCAATTCAGTTTCTGAAAGTGTTTTTTCCCGCACTTGAATCAAGCGCAAGCCTTTGCTCAACGCGACTTCCAGCCTGGCGAGAAAAGTTTCCATCCCCAGCTCTGCCGCTTGCGTCACCCCCATCACCGGCGGCAAAGACAAGCCGCGCAAAATCGGGCCATTGGCCGGCAACACGGGCGTAACGCTCACCGACTCGGCACGCTCCCAAGAAAAAAGTTGGCCTTCATGCGGATACGGCTCACCTTGCCAGCCGGTGACGCGATAGAAATGCAGCTTAACTGTCGCATGCGGATAGGCAAAAACTTGGGTCACCCACGGATAAGCACGCGTGACCTCAAGCCCCAACTCTTCTTTGATTTCGCGTGCCAGCGCGGCGCGCACGCTCTCATTGGGCTCGACTTTTCCACCGGGAAATTCCCAATAGCCGGCGTAAGGTTTGCCTTCAGGACGGCGCGCCAACAGAAAAGAACCATCGGGCCGGGTGATCACCGCTACCGCGACATCGGTGATTTTCGTCGCTGCGTCCAGCGCCATCAAACGCGTTTCCCGCGCTTGCCGGTTGCTTGCCGCCCGACCCAATCACGCGCGAATTGCCAGGCCACACGCCCACTGCGCGATCCACGCGCCAACGCCCATTGCAAGGCCGCGCGGTGTCGCGTATCGAGGTCGTGCATTGCGCCGCCAAGTTGCTCCACCCAATAGTCAGCGATATCGAGATAGGCGTCTTGATCGAAGGGATAGAATGACAGCCAAACGCCAAAACGCTCGGATAGCGAAACTTTTTCTTCCACTGCTTCGTCGGGGTGTACCTCATAGCCGACATGCTTGGCAGCGAGATTTTCTGCCATATATTCCGGCATTAAATGCCGGCGGTTGGAAGTGGCATACACCAACAAATTATCGGCATTCGAAGCGATCGAGCCGTCGAGAATCGCCTTCAGCGCCTGATAGCCCGGCTCCTCGGCGCCAAATGAAAGATCGTCGCAAAATAAAATGAAGCGCTCCGGCCGGCCATAAATCAAATCCACGATGTCGGGCAAATCGCCGAGATCACGCTTTTCCACTTCGATCAGGCGCAAGCCTTTAGACGAAAACTGATTCAACACCGCCTTCACCAGCGACGACTTGCCGGTGCCGCGCGCACCGGTGAGCAGAACATTATTGGCGGATTGGCCTGCGACAAATTGGCGCGTGTTGCGTTCTATCGTTTGCTTCTGCTCATCCACGCCGCGCAAATCTTTCAGCCGCACCCGATGCGGATGCGGCACCGGCTGTAAATGCCCGCGCCCCCCTTGGTTGCGCCAGCGAAAAGCGATCGAGGCTTTCCAATCCGGCGCAACCGGCGGCGGCGCAAGCAAAGCTTCCAAGCGCGTAATCAGCGCCTCGGCGCGTTTAATCAGCGGCGCATCCATCAACTTCGATATTCCGCATTGATCTTCACGTAGTCGTAAGAAAAATCGCAAGTCCAAACCGTGGCGCAGGCCGCACCACGATTCAATACCACGCGCACCACGATCTCGGATTCTTTCATCACCCGCTGACCCTCTTGCTCCCGGTAGCTGGCGGCGCGGCCGCCTTTTTCCGCAACCAGCACATCCCCGAGATAGAGTTGCACCTTGCTCACGTCGAGATCGTCGATTCCGGCATAGCCAATTGCCGCCAAGATCCGCCCCAAGTTCGGGTCGGAAGCAAAGAATGCGGTTTTGACCAGCGGCGAATGGGCGATGGCATAAGCAATCGTGCGGCATTCAGCTTCCGATTTGCCGCCTTCGATGTGAATGGTGATGAACTTGGTTGCCCCCTCGCCATCGCGCACAATGGCTTGAGCGAGATTTGCCGCGACTTCGGTCACTGCATCGCGCAAGGCGGCGTAATCGTCGCCACTTGCGCTTGACACGCGCGCGCCACCCTGGCCGGTGGCAATCAGTACGCAAGCATCGTTAGTGGAGGTATCGCCATCCACGGTGATGCAGTTGAAGGAATGCGCCACGGCATGGCGCAGCATCGCTTGCAGCGCATCCGGCGCGATCGCCGCATCGGTGGCGATGAAGCCGAGCATGGTCGCCATATTGGGATGGATCATGCCCGAGCCTTTGGCGATGCCGGTGATAGTGGCGGTTTGGCCCGCTATGCTCACTTGCTTGGAAAACGCCTTGGGTACGATGTCGGTCGTCATGATCGCTTGCGCCGCATCGAACCAATCGCCTTTGCCCAAATGATTCACGCACCAGGGCAATCCGGCGGTGATTTTTTCCACTGGCAGCGGCTCCATAATCACGCCGGTGGAAAACGGCAGCACTTGCGTAGGCGTACACGCGATTAGGGCGGATAACTCGCGGCACACCGCCCGCGCCCGGCTCAGACCCTCCTCGCCGGTACCGGCATTGGCGTTGCCAGTGTTGATCACCAGCGCCCGGATCGGTTTCCCGGACGCCAAATGTTCGCGCGCAATAATCACCGGCGCGGCGCAAAAGCGGTTTTGGGTAAATACGGCGGCGACCGCGGCATCGTCTTCAATAGCGATCACCAACAAATCTTTGCGGCCTGCTTTTTTGATATTCGCCTCGGCAACACCTAAGGAAATGCCTTGAACGGGCAGCAGACTTTCGCGTGGTGTAGGGATGAAATTAACGGGCATGGCGGGGTTCTAATGGATTGATTGGAAGCGATATTGTACCCGATAGCAGAGTACACGCCGCGCGGCTTTCATTGCCGAATGAAATATGAAACAATGATAGCAACGTTGAAATTTAAGGATAAGAAATGATAGACCGCGATGGGTATCGTCCCAATGTCGGCATCATTGTATGTAACGCGAAGAACGAGGTTTTTTGGGGCAAACGGATACGCGAACATTCTTGGCAGTTCCCGCAGGGCGGCATCGATAAAGGGGAATCCCCTGAGCAAGCCATGTATCGGGAGCTTTTCGAGGAAGTGGGGTTGCAACCCGAGCATGTGCGTATTCTTGGCCGCACCAAAAACTGGTTGCGTTACGAGGTGCCGGCACATTGGATCAAGCGTGAATGGCGCAGCAGCTATAAAGGCCAAAAACAAATTTGGTTTTTGCTGCGTTTGACCGGCCGCGACTGCGATGTCAGCCTGCGCGCCAGCGGCCACCCGGAGTTTGATGCTTGGCGTTGGAGCGAATACTGGGTGCCATTAGAATCCGTGATCGACTTCAAACGCGAAGTGTATCGCCTCGCTTTGAACGAGCTGGTGGTCTATATTGAGCGCGATCGCCGCGCGACACCGCGCTCGGTTGAAAATGCTTAAAATCGGTGTGAGACGCTAACCAGGGGCGGCCTGATTTAACCGCAAAAAACCATGAAACCACGGATGAACACCGATTAACCTCGCGCTGTTTTATCGCTTCATAACGACTTACGGTTTCTCCGGGTTTATCCTGAATCTTGGCTTTCTTTCCAGCGCTTGAAACAGCACTTGACAGACCCTCCGCCCAAAAACTATACTACGTTTACAGATTAGATTTAGTCTAACTGTTATAAACTGTTTATAACCCCCTTGCAAGGAGATCGCGATGAACCTCAAAGGCTCTAAAACCTTCGATAACCTGAAAGCCGCATTTTCCGGCGAATCCCAAGCCAACCGCCGTTACTTGTATTTTGCAGCCAAAGCCGACGTGGAAGGCTATAACGACGTTGCCGCCGTGTTCCGCTCCACCGCGGAAGGCGAAACCGGACACGCCCACGGCCATTTGGAATACATGGAAGCGGTCGGCGATCCAGCCACCGGCTTGCCGATCGGCCCGACTGGCGACAACCTGAAAGCCGCTATCGCCGGTGAGACCCACGAGTACACCGATATGTACCCGGGCATGTCGAAGTCTGCACGTGACGAAGGCTTCGAAGAAATCGCCGATTGGTTCGAGACGCTCTCCAAAGCCGAACGCTCGCACGCCAACCGGTTCCAAAAAGCGCTGGACACCCTGGGTAGTTAATCACCCTCAAAGCAACGCCCGCTTCCGCTCCGCTTGGGGCGGAAGCACCCCACTCACCTTGTAGAAAGGCATTGGAATGACTGCGCGTGAAGGTAGTCTCGAAGCGCCTAAGCGGCATGCGCTAGATTGGAAGAACCCGAGCTTCTGGGATGAAGCCGCGCTCAATCAAGAACTGCACCGAGTGTTCGACATTTGCCACGGTTGCCGTCGCTGCGTAAGCCTGTGCACGTCATTCCCTACGCTATTCGATTTAATCGACAACTCCCCCACGCTGGAAATGGATGGGGTGAAGACCGACGATTACATGCAGGTTGTAGATCAATGCTATTTGTGCGACCTGTGCTTCATGACCAAGTGCCCCTATGTGCCGCCGCATGAATGGAACCTCGATTTCCCGCATCTGATGTTGCGCGCGAAAGCGATTAAATTCAAAAAAGGCGAGACCACATTCCGTGACAAGTTGCTCTCCAGTACCGATACGCTGGGTAAGCTCGCAACCATTCCCGTCGTAGTGCAAACGGTGAACGCGCTGAACAAAACGCCGGCCGCGCGCGCCGTCATGGACAGCGTACTGGGCATACACAAAGACCGCGTCTTGCCGGAATACGCCAGCAACACATTCCGTCAGAATGCCGCTCCGAACGACAAATTCCCGGTCAAAAATGGCCAGCGCACACCGGGCAAAGCGGCGATTTATGCCACCTGCTACGTGAATTACAACGAGCCGGGCATCGGCCACGATTTGCTGAAAGTGCTCGCGCACAACGAGATCCCCACGCGGTTGGTGGAAAAAGAAGCCTGCTGCGGCATGCCGAAATTGGAATTGGGCGATCTTGATGCGGTCGAGAAACTCAAGAATACGAATATTCCCCAACTCGCCAAACTCGTGCGCGAAGGTTACGCGATTCTCAGCGCAGTCCCTTCATGCACGCTGATGTATAAACAAGAATTGCCGCTGATGTTTCCGCACGATGCGGATGTGCAAGCGGTGGGCGAGGCGATGTGGGATCCGTTCGAATATCTAATGGCGCGCCATCAAGACGGCCTGCTCAAGACCAATTTCCCAAAACCGCTGGGCAAAGTGTCCTACCACATCGCCTGCCATCTGCGGGTGCAGAACATGGGGCAGAAAACGCGGGAGATGCTGCAATTGGTGCCGGAGACCACCGTGAATACGGTTGAGCGTTGCTCCGGCCACGACGGTACCTGGGGCGTGAAGTCGGAATTTTTCGCCAACTCGATGAAGATCGGCAAACCGGTATTCAAAGCCATGGCCAACAATACGCCGGATTACATCAGCTCCGACTGCGCTATCGCTGGCCGCCACATCATGCAAGGCATGGGGGAAGGCACCACGGCGCAGAAACAACATCCGCTCACTTTAATACGCATCGCTTACGGGCTCTAAAGGCAGAAATCGCATGGCAAACGAAGGCTATCACGAACCGCTGGAAAAACTCTCTGCCGAAACCATGGACATGCATCGCGCTATCGTCTCGCTGATGGAAGAATTGGAAGCGGTGGATTGGTATAACCAGCGCGTGGATGCCTGTGCCGATGCGGAGTTGAAGCGTATCCTCGCTCACAACCGCGACGAGGAAAAAGAACACGCGGCGATGATATTAGAGTGGATCCGGCGTCGCGATTCGGCATTCGATCATGAAAACAGGAAGACGGTTTGCGGCACATCCTTCGGAAAACAGGGATGGCGCTTGATGTCAGCGCCACGAGTGACCTGGATGTACACCGTCTGAT
>JANYAU010000142.1 GCA_025361165.1 Betaproteobacteria bacterium
GGAGAGAACCCATGAAACTGTATGACGCAGCGCGTTCCGGCAATTGCCACAAGGTGCGTATGCTGCTTACGCAACTGGGCTTGCCGTATGAGAGCGTAGCGGTCGATTTGCCGGGCGGAGAATCAAAGTTGCCGCCATTTCTTAAACTGAACCCGCGCGGACAAGTGCCGGTGCTGGAAGATGCGGGCGAAATCATTTGGGACTCTCAGGCTATTTTGGTCTATTTGGCGCGCAAACAAACCGATGAAACATGGCTGCCAACGGCGCCGCTCGCCATGGCACGCGTCATGCAATGGCTCGCGGTATCGGAAAATGAAATTCTCTATGGCTTGGCACGCGCACGCGCGGCGCTGCTCTTCAAGGTGCCGTGGAATGTGGCGGAATGCCAGGCCCTCGGCACCCAGGCTTTGGTCTTACTGGAAGCCCATCTCGCGCAGCGCGAATGGCTCGCCGCGAACCATCCCACCATTGCGGATATCGCCTGCTATCCTTACGTCGCACTCGCGCCGCAAGCTGATCTGAGTTTGGAAAATCATCCTGCTGTCGTCGCATGGATCCGGCGCATCCAAGCCTGGCCGAATTACATCGGTATGCCGGGAATGTTTTGAGCAAGGATGTTCAGATCATGCGCGCGTCAAAGCAGTACCACGGATGCCGGGCCCAAAACGTGGAAACAATAGCGCTATGCCGATCAATAGCGCTGGTATTCCCAGCACCCAGCGCTGCCGTGCGCGTGCGCGATTGCGCATCTCGCGCGCCACAAAGCGTTCGCCCTTGGCCATTTCGTTGAAGGACTGCACATAGGAAGAGAGCCGGCGTAACTCCTCGTCCGTGAGCGGCGCGCCTTCCCAACGGCTATCGCGCTCTTTGGCATTGAGGCGCGCGGCCTCGGCCTCATCCTGCGTGGCCGCTAATTCTGCCTCGGCCAATTCACGTGCTTGTTCCGCACTCAGAAAGACGGCACGCGCGCCGGGCCACACTACCTCGACTGTATCCAGAAGGGGATGATCGGCGCGCGGTTGCAGCACCAGCCAAGCACCCGAAAGAATCAATAGCGCTGCGCCGCCAATGTGCGCACTGTGCAGCAAACGCTTGCCGATCCCCGCAGTGCGTCCCATCCAGCGCACGCTACCCGCTAGCACCAGAGCCAGCGCGAACGCACAGACCATCGCCGCGCCGGTCGGCAGATCCCAGGCGAACGAAGCCGCGAGTCCCGCTGCGCTGGCCGCGCTACCGGCCAAGCAGCCGAGCAGCCAGCGCCCGCGCACACTGGTGCAAAACAGCACGCCGATGACCGCTGGGATGATCAGGAAAGAGAATACCAGCAGCACTCCCGCGACGGCGACCGAGCTGGTGACCACCACGCCGAACAGCGCGTAGAACAGAAAGTCCCAGCCCCAATGCGCCGCGCCATCGCGCGCGAAAGACGCGGCGAGAAATGGCCGCCGCAGCAGCCAATGCAGGATAGCGATACTCGTATAAATCGCCGCAAGCTTGAGCAGATCGGCCGGTGTCATGGTCAGAATGCTACCGACCAGCATCTGCTTCACTTGCTCCGCGCCTTGCGGCGATTTATCCACCACCAGCAACGCAACTGCGGCGGACACCACGTACACGATACCGATCAACGTCTCCTGCGGGATGCGCGTGCTTACCCGGCGGCTAAACGCAAGCAGTACCGCCCCGGCGAGCGTGGCGGCGAGAGAATAAGCAAACGCGCCCACACTCTGCGGCGGATAACCCAAGATAAACGCGACGCTTGCACCCAGTGCGGCGATTTGAGCCAAGGCAAGATCAACGAAGATCACATTGCGGGCGAGCACGTGGATGCCCAGATAGGTGTGGATACCCGTCAGCAGCACGGCCGCCACGAACGGAATCCATAACAGTTGCAGTGCGTCGATCATGCTGTGCCAGTCATGGCGCTAGAGCGATGATCCGCTCCAGCGCAGTCACGTTGTATTCGAATAGCGCGAGATAATCTATCGCCTCGGGTGTCGCCCCCACCGACGGCGCGAGCGTCACCACACGCGCGCCAGCGCGTGCGGCGAGCATGCGTGGCGCATCCTCGGCTTCGGTCGGCGCTTTGAGAATGCCGCGCACGTTTTGACTGCGCATCAAAGCAACGAGCTTAAGCAGATGAGCGGGGCTCGGTGGCACGCCGGGCTTAGGTTCGATAGTTTCTACTATGCGCAAGCGGAAACGGCGCGCGAGATAAGGCCAGCTATTATGGTAGACGATCAAGGCGACGCCTTGCAGCGGCTGCAAGCGCTTGCTCCACTCCCCCACTCGCTGCGCCAGCGTTTGCAAGAAGCGTTGGCGGTTACGCTCGTAAGTATGCGTATGGGCGGGATCGACCTGAGCCAGGCCAAGCAGAATATTCGCCGTGATGGTTTCCGCATTCAACGGATCCAGCCAGTAATGCGGATTGCCCAAACCATGCGCATGCCCTCCCGGCGCGATAGGACTGGCCTTAATCTCCAGCAAAGGAATGCCCGTTGCGGCATCCACATATGCGGCGCCGCCACGCCGCAGTTCGGCGCGCCCCACTTGGCCCAGCAGCGGATCGAGCCAGAGGTCGTAGTCCAGGCCGACGCGCACCACCAGTTGTGCCTGTTTCAGCCGCAGCACGTCGCCCGGCCGGGGTTGGTACGCTTCGCCATCCTGACCAGCGGTGGTGAGGCTCGTGACTTCGACCACCGCACCACCCACCGCCTGCGTCAGGCTCTGCAAATCGGTGGTGGTGGTCACCACCCGGAGCGCGGCGCCGGCATCGGCTGCGAGTAGCGCCAAGCAAATCAGCGTCCCGCGCAACAGCATGCGGACACCTATTTCTGAGCAACCCACAAGCTCTTAGGCATGAGGCAATGCACGCTCTTGCCGCTATCGGCCATCGCACCCAGGCGGCAATCCATCGCCACGCTGGCCAGCCCATAAGCATCGAGCCGCGACAGTCCTTTCTTCTCTTGTAGCAGGCCGATCATGGCCATCGACGCGGTATCCATCGCTTTGTTCAAATCGGCGTCGGTCGCCGCGGTCACGAAATACTTGGGTGTTTCCGCGGTTGGGTGCTCGGCGCTGAGCTTGGACTTTGCATCCTTGGGGTTCATGCAATACACACCCTTATTGATGTTCACTACTTCCGAGATGCGGCAATCGGACACCTTGCTCATCAGCGCGGCCGCTGTCTCGGCTGAAACTTTACGCTGCGCGGCGAAATACTTCGCGGTTTCCGCCTTGAGAATATCCAGCGCCTTGTTGAGGTCCTTGTCGTAACCCATGGTGATCCAGCTCTTGGACGTCTCGATGCGCGGCCAATCGAGCTTCTCACCTTTAATCACGTCCACGGTGACGTTCATCTCCTTGAATGCAGTTTCGATCGCCGTCAGGTTTATCTCGCCATTGCCCTGCGCGGCATGGGAATCGCCAGTCCACAGCAACGCGCCTTTGACGAACACCGGCACGTAGAGCGTCGTACCCGCTGTCAGTTCGCGGATGTCCATATTGCCGGCGTAGGGGCCGGGCGGCACGGTACTGTAGCGGCCCGGCTCCGCGCGCGCAACGCCGATCGTGCCCGGAAATGGCCGCACCGGAATCTCGACGCCGGGCACGAATTCCGTCACCTTGCGATCCATATCCAAATAGAGGTACTTCACTTGGCCATCGGCGAAGTCTTTGGGAAACTCACCAAACATCCCAGGAATATTGAAGTTGGTGCCGTAGGCGCGCGGCACGATTTTATTGAGCTTGATCTTCAGCACATCGCCCGGCTCGGCACCTTCCACATAAATCGGCCCGGTCACCGTGTGCGGACCGCGCCCGGGATTATCGGTACGCAACTTCTTCAGCGCCTCTACCGTCATGCCCGGCACCACCTGATTGTGCGCGTGCATCATGGTCTCGATGACCACGCTATCGCCGGGCATGATAGTCATGACCGGTGCTTGCGCGTTATCGAACCAGCCCCATTGAGTGGTCTCCATGGTCGCGGGTAACAGGTGCAAATGCCCGGCGACTTTGGATGCCGGCACGATGCGTAACTGTGCTTCGGGCGACAGTTGTTCCAGGGTATAAGCCCCCACGCCGAAAGCGATGCCGACCAGCGCCAGCGTAATAGATACCTTGAGATTCTTGCTTAGTTTTTTCATGACATCTTCTCCCTGCTTTGTTGATAGGATTTCAATAAGTCTTGTACGGCAAAAATTTCCCACTCATCACAATACGCACGCGGTCGCCCTTCGGGTCCGGCTCGCGTTGTAGATCCATATTGAAATCGATAGCGCTCATGATGCCGTCGCCGAATTCTTCATGGATCAGCGCTTTGAAGGTAGTGCCGTAGACGCTGATGAGTTCATAGAAACGATAGATCAGCGGATCGGTCGGCACAGTGGTCGGCAACGAACCTTTGTATGGCACTTCCTGCAACAGCTCCACTGCTTCCGGCGGCAGGTTCAGCAATTTACCCACCTTGGCCGCTTGTTTTTCATCCAGCGTCATTTGGCCCAGCAAGGCGGCGGTTGTCCACTCTTTACTCGCCCCGACTTTTTTCGCGATCTGGGCATAGCGCAGTTTCTTTTTTCGCTTGGCCGCGATAATCATTTCAGTTACTTCTGCGCGTGTCATTGCATGCTCCTGAATCGATAAAAATTCATAAGCGAAAAAACAGCACTATCCATGCCAGAATCGCTTACCCGATAAATCATGCTTCCAGAGCGAAAAGGGTCGCCCCATACGAACTTGCCGTATTTATCGGCACCGAATTCGGGCACGGCCGCACCAACATGACGCCACGGTTCCCCGCCCCCCGCAAATCGGCTACACTCTGCACCCTTTTGCATGGCGCGGCCCTTATGTACGTTTTCTTCGAAGAGGATGGCGGCTTCAAAGTCGGCACCATCCTCGCCGACAACACCACTTCGTTCCAGGTCGAGACCCTGCACGGCAAGCGCGCCAAGATTAAGGCGGGGAATGTCTTGTTCCAATTCAAGGAACCGGCGCTCACCGGTTTTCTGGAAGCGGCGCAGGCGGCTGCAAATAATATCGACCTGAATTTCTTGTGGGAAGTCAGCGGCGCTGAAGAGTTCGAACATCAAGCGCTGGGGCGCGATTATTTCGGGCACGAGCCCAGCGCCATCGAAGCCGCGGGCTTGTTGCTGCGCCTGCACAGCGCGCCGATGTATTTTTACAAGAAGGGCAAAGGACGCTACAAAGCCGCACCAGAAGAATCGCTCAAGGCCGCTTTGGCCAGCGAGGAGCGCAAGCGCAAGCAGGCGGAATTGTTGGCGCGCTATGTAGCCGAATTAACCGCCTTCACCTTGCCCGCCGAATTTCAAGCGCACTTGCCCACGCTGCTGTATGCGCCGGAAAAGAATGCGATTGAGACCAAGGCGCTGGAGCAAGCCGCTGCTGCCAGCAATTTGACGATGTTGCATCTGCTGGAAAAATGCGGCGCGATTCCTTCGACCCACGATTATCATTTCAATCGCTTTTTACGCGAGTGGTTTCCCGACGGCGTAGGCTTTGGCGATTTCGGTGCGTGTACCGCGCCGGGCGATTTGCCTGTTGCCGATGTTGCGGCCTTCAGTATTGACGACGAAACCACCACTGAGATCGACGACGCATTCTCGCTGCAGAAACTAGATAACGGCGACTACCGCGTAGGCATCCACATTGCCGCGCCGGCCCTGGGCATGGCGCTTGACTCTCCCTTGGAAGCCATCGCGCGCCAACGGCTGTCCACGGTGTATATGCCGGGCAACAAAATCACCATGCTGCCGCATAGCGCGGTCCAGGTATTTACGTTGAAACAAGGCGCGCAATGCCCGGCGCTGTCGCTGTATCTCACCATCGCGCCCGATCTGAGCGTGCGCATGATGGAAAGCCGCGTGGAAAAAGTTTCTATCACCGCCAATCTGCGCCACGAGCAACTCGAACCGGTGTTTAACGAGGCGACGCTGGGCCAGGGCGGCGATTATGCCTATCGCGCCGAACTGGAATGGCTGTGGCATTTCGCGAACCATCTGGAAACGCTGCGCGGCGTGAAAGACACCGGCCGTAATCTGATTCCGGAATATAGTTTCAAGGTCGAGGATGACCGGGTGCGCATTACGCACCGCATGCGCGGCACGCCCATCGACAAAGTGGTGGCGGAAATGATGATTCTCGCCAATAGCCGTTGGGGCGATACGCTGGCGGAACACGGCGTTGCCGCGATTTACCGCGCGCAAGCCAGCGGCAAGACGCGCATGACCACCGACCCGCTACCGCACCAAGGTTTGGGCGTGGCGCGGTATACCTGGTCCAGCTCGCCGTTGCGGCGCTATATCGATCTCGTCAACCAACGCCAACTGATCGCGCTGATTCGCGGCGAGACGCCGCCCTACGCGGCAAAAGATGAGGCGCTGGAGAAAGCCATGTTTTCCTTCGAGCAGGCCTACGAAGGCTATAACGACTTTCAGCGCAGCATGGAAAAATATTGGACGCTGCGTTATTTGTTGCAAGAAAACATTACCGAAGTGACAGGTGCGGTGATCCGCGAGAGCCTGGTGCGCTTGGAAAATTTGCCGCTGGTGGTCAAAGCCAGCGCGGTGCCCGAACTGGCTCCCGGTACCCGAGTTAAACTCACGATTCGCGACATTGATTTGCTTACACTAGAACTAAGCTGCTCCTTCGCCAGCCTGGCATGACCCAGCCTTAGCCTTTACAATGCAGACATTGTGAGTATCTTCCTGTAAATGAGCCCAGCCTTGGGCCAAATGCGCCCGCTCAATATCCATCCCTCGCTTCTGCAAACGCCGCGTGCGCAGAAGCATTATTTGATTTACTTTCTCATTGTGTCGGCATTGCTGCATGGCGCAGTGTTGTTGGCTCACTTCACTGATGCCGCCCGGGAAAAGACCGACTCGGGCGCACGCCCCCTGCAAGTGGTACTGGTGAATAGCAAATCCGCCCATCGCCCGCTGAAGGCCGATGCCTTGGCGCAAGCGAATCTGGATGGCGGCGGTAACACTGATGCTAAGACGGTAGCCACCTCGCCGTTTCCGGTATTGAAAGACGCGGAACCGCAACCGGAACTCAAAACCCGCTTGCAGCAAGTGCATGAGATGGAACAACAGCAAGCGCGTCTGCTGACGCAAATCAAAGCCAAATCGATATTGGAAAAGCCAGCGCCGGTAGCGCGCCCGCAACAAGAGCTGGGGCAGACGCCTGACGCGGACGACCTCATGGCGCGCAGTTTCGAAATCGCGCGCCTCGAAGCGCAAATCGCGCGTGATCACAATGCCTATCAGACCCGTCCCAAACGGAAGAACATCGGCGCCCGCACGGAAGAATACCGCTTTGCCCGTTATGTGGAAGATTGGCGCCTCAAGATCGAACGCGTGGGAAATTTGAACTACCCTGAAGAAGCCAAACAAAAAAAGCTCTACGGCGGCTTGCAGCTCACGGTGCACATCAAATCCGATGGCACGCTGGATAGCGTCGATATCGACCGCTCCTCCGGTTCAAAAATTCTGGACGAAGCGGCGGTGCGCATCGTGAAACTGGCGAGCCCTTACGCCGCCTTCCCCGAAGATATCCGGCGCGACTACGACATTCTCGACATTACCCGCACTTGGACTTTCACCCGCTCTGACCAACTCGCAGGCGAGTAGGCATGCCTCGCCCCTACTGGCTTGTTTTAAACATGGCTAAGGTCTTGGCCCGCGCTGCTTCGTGATCGACGATAGGCGCGGGATAATCGCGCCCGAGCACCACGCCACAAGCTTGCTGCTCAATCGGCAATAAATTCCACGGCGTATGAATATCGCGTCGCTCCAACTCCGCTAATTCCGGCACGAAGCGCTTGATAAACACGCCTTCGGGATCGAAGCGCGCGGACTGTGTGACTGGATTGAAGATACGAAAATACGGCTGAGCATCGCAGCCGGTGGAAGCCGCCCACTGCCAATTGCCGTTATTGGATGCCAAATCGTAATCGAGCAGCTTGGCCGCGAAATAACGCTCGCCTTTCAGCCAATGGATGTGCAGATCTTTCACCAGAAACGACGCCGCTATCATGCGCAACCGGTTGTGCATGAAGCCGGTTTGGTTCAACTGGCGCATCGCCGCATCGACGATGGGGTAACCCGTCCGGCCTTCACACCACGCCTGAAAATAATCGGCGCGATCTTCCCAGGCAATCGCATCAAGCTCGGTACGGAAGGCGTGTTGCGCCACGCGCGGATGGTGAAACAAAATCATGTGGAAGAACTCACGCCAAATCAATTCCGCAAGCCATACTTGCGCGCCTTTGCCTGGCGCGTAGTAGGCGTGGCGCGCTACGGCGCGAATGGAAATGGTGCCGAAGCGCAAATGCACGCCCAGATGCGAAGTGGCATCCAGCGCCGGGCTATCGCGCAGCACATCGTATGCGCTTAGCTGCTGCGCGAATTGCTCCCAAGCATCGTGCGCGCCGGACATCCCGGTTTTGACATTGAGGCGCGCGAGATCGCTCGCCTGAAAACCCAAATCATGCAACGCAGGCAATAGAGTATCGGGTGGAGAGGCCAAACGCGATGCCAACTCGGCAATCGGATGCGGCTGCAAATCGGCATCGGTCAGCCGCTTCAACCACGCATTCTTGTACGGCGTGTAGATGCTATAGGGGCGGTTGCTGCCGGTCATCACTTCGTCGCGCTCAAAAATTACGTGGTCTTTGAGTGCATGGAACGCCATGCCCGCGGCCGCCAATGCATCGGCCACCGCCGCATCGCGCGCGATGGCTTGTGGCTCGTAATCGCGGTTGGCGAATACCGCGCTGACGCCCAATTCTTGCGCAAGCCGTGGAATCACTTCGCACGCGCGGCCCTGCCGCACCATCAAGCCACCACCCATTTGCACCAGCGCGGCGTTCAACTCTTTGATCGAGTGCCAAATGAATTCAACGCGGCGGTCGGCTCGGTCCTTGAGTTGATCGAGGATATCGATGTCGAATACGAATACGCAGTACACGCGTGCGCTATCTTGCAGCGCGCGCGACAGCGCAGCGTGATCGTAGCTACGCAGATCGCGCCGGAACCAAACCAAGGATGTGGAATATAAATTCATGAGTTCATGCCAACGGGGGTAAAGGCTAAGTGTTCGATTATCTCCCGGCTAAGCCCTTTGTAACCATCGCTCACCCACACCTGCTAGGCGAACGAAACGCTACAATGCGGATAAACCCGTTTTGGAAGTGGAAATTGGATTCTCAAAAACTCGCGCGGCACATCGCCCATCACTGGGCAGAAGAGATCACGCCCCGCTTGATCGATTACATCGCCATCCCCGCGAAGTCGCCTTTATTCGACCCGGATTGGGTCGCGCATGGCCACATTGATCAAGCAGTGGATTTGGCCGTGGCATGGGCGCGCCAACAAGCGATTGCCGGCCTGCGCTTAGAAGTGGTGCGCTTGCCAGCACGCACGCCGACGATCTATATCGATATCCCCGAATATAAAAGCGACACTGCCGCGCGGCCCTTGCTGGAACGCGACATCAAGATTGAAGCGCCGAAGACGGTGCTGCTCTATGGCCATTTGGATAAGCAACCGGAGATGAGTGGCTGGCGCGAGGGCTTGGGGCCGTGGCAGCCGGTAATCGAAGACGGCAAACTCTACGGCCGCGGCGGCGCGGATGACGGCTATGCGATTTTCTCGGCGCTCTCGGCCATTCGCGCGCTGCAAGCGCAAGATGTCGCGCATCCGCGCTGCGTGGTGTTGATCGAGACCAGCGAAGAATCCGGCAGTCCGGATTTGCCGGCGTATATGGAGGCGCTTTCCCCGCGCATCGGTACGCCGGATGTGGTGATCGGGCTCGATTCCGGTTGCGGCGACTACGAGCGGCTGTGGAGCACGGCCTCGCTCAGAGGCATGGTAGGCGGCACGCTGACGGTAGAGGTGTTAACGGAGGGCGTGCATTCGGGGGACGCCAGCGGGGTTGTGCCGTCGAGCTTTCGCATTGCGCGGCAATTGCTCTCGCGCATCGAAGACGAAACCAGCGGCCAGATTCTACCGCCGGAATTCCACGCGGAAATTTCCGAAGAACGCGAACGGCAAGCAGCGCAAGCCGCGCAAATTTTGGGGCGCACGGTGTTTGAGAAATTTCCGTTTCACGCCGCAACCGAACCTATCACGCGCGATTTGACCCAATTGGTTTTAAACCGTGCCTGGCGGCCCACGCTTGCGGTGACCGGCGCGGATGGCCTGCCCCCACTCAAGAGCGCAGGCAATGTGCTGCGGCCGATGACGGCGCTGAAACTCTCGCTGCGCCTGCCGCCATCCATTAACGCCACACTGGCCGCGCCCACGATGAAGCGCTTATTGGAAGAAAATCCACCCCACCACGCGTCGGTGAAATTCGAAATCGAACAAGCCGCTACCGGCTGGAACACACCGCAGCTCGCGCCCTGGCTCGCCAAGGCTTTAGCCCGCGCCTCGCACAATCATTACGGCAAAGCCGCCGCTTTTCTGGGCGAGGGCGTGACGATTCCCTTCATGAGCATGTTGGGGCAACAGTATCCGCAAGCGCAATTTGTGATTACCGGCGTGTTGGGGCCGCACGCCAATGCGCATGGCCCGAATGAATTTTTGCATCTGGACTATGCGCAGCGCTTGACTTGTTGCGTAGCGGAAATTATCGCCAGTCTCGTGCAATCGGAATAGCTTCTTTCGAAGCAAAAAAACGGCCCGGGGGTTACCCGGGCCGTGAAAGGTTTCTCTAACGAATGTTTTGTTACGCCGCCTCGCCTCTTACAGCAGAGGGCAGGTTGCGGACGATGCACCCTTGATAGGCTGAATCATCCCGAAGTTGTAGCCAGGCGGGCTGATGGTCGGCAGCCGTTTCACGGTCAGGCGGTGGATCGGCAGATTGGCTTCAGTCACCAGGCCATCCAGGTTGACGCGCAGGTACTGAACCACGGCCTCGGTGATATCCATCACGTCCAGACTGTTGGGCAGCGTAGCAGGTGCACCCGGACCCGCGACCTGGACAATACTGCCGTCCGTCTTCACGACCTGGATGGTGCGGCCACGGCATGGGTTGCAGTTGTTGATGGTGGTCTTGTCGTCCGCATACCAGTAGCCGGTGACCGTGTAGCCACCGTGGGCTGCGCTGCCATCAGAAGGCAGGCACTGCTGGAAGGTCGGATTGGCTAGGCCGCTGATGGTGGCACGGTTGTCGTAGAGTTCATGGTCGTCCATAGCAGCGCCATTAACCTTGATGTTGGTGCCGCGGGCGGTGCTCCAGGGCCGGGTGGGATCGGCAAAGGTCAGGGGTGTCGGATTGATCGGGGTAGCGCCCGTAAAGCCACTGCAACCGTCCACGTCGTAGTTCAGGCCGCTGTAGCCAAACATCCAGCCACCCGTCCACTGGCCCGGATCGGGATGGAAGGTGCCGCCGATCGACTGCTCGATCGCGAACTTCAGGTCAGCGCCGCAGGCCTTGTTGGTCCTACCCAGCTTGGCTGCGATGGGGATGTAATGGTAGATGTCTTCCATGGTGATGCCGTCGCCGGGCCGCACATGCGTGCCGTAGCGGAAACCCCGGACAGATGCCGACTGCGCCTGTCCAATAGCCGCCATGGCATCGGCGATCAGGTCATGCGAGGTGCCTTCGACCACGCCGGGCATGTCTTCAGTCACGAAGTTGGAACGGTGCAGGCCGACCTGGGTATAAGCGATCACCTCGTCTACCGGGCGCATCAGCATAGTGGTGTTGCCGCCCACCGTTACCGTCTGGCCGGGAACGAAAGTGCCGGTTACAAAGGGCTTGCGGACTTCAGCCACCTTGGCGGCAATGGCCGGGTCTTCGGCAATGCTGTCATCGATCAGGTGCTGCTTGAAGTTCCAGTAGACAACCTTTCCTTTGTAAACTGCCAGACTCATCTGGCCGACTACGGTACCGTCCTGGCCTTCTTCGACGATCAGGGTATGGCTGCCATCGGTGTGAGCCACATCGATCGGTGCGGTGGTGCGCTCATGCATGTCGGAATTAAGAATCACATCCGGCGCAGGAGAAAGCGTCTCGGCTATCTGGACATCGCGGGACATTTCCAATTCAGAGATCATCACCACCACATCGACACCCTCGACTTGCCGCAGCTTTTGGACAAAGCAGGGCACTTCGATCTTGCCATCGGAGAACATGTAATTCTTGGTAACGCTGGTACCCACTGCGGCAATGGCGCGCGCTGTCGTCATGCCCAGGATGCCCACCTTGACGTTACCCACCCGTTTAATCATATAGGTGTTAGGCAATACCCGCTTGAGGGGACGGACCGTGCCCGTTGCTGGATCAGTAGCCGTAGCGCCGCACACGGCAGTATCGTCAAACTGGTTGGTGTAGTACAGATTGGAGGCCATCGCGTTCCAGTTGGCCAGCGGGGGCGTGGTTGCGGTGCCCTTGAAGGTCTCTTCGAAACGGGCAGGCCCGTACAGGAAATCCCAGTTACCGGGGGCATCGGCATCGATGCCGAACATATTAACGACGTCAATCAAAGCTTGGCCGCGGGAAAATAGCGCTTCGCCTGAGCCCTGGACCGTATCGCCAGTATTGATCAGCAATGAGTAGTTAACACCGTATGGACTAGTGGAAGCAGCGCGAATTTGCTTGATCTTGGTATACATACGGGCCACCCCGCCTTCCAGGCTATCGCCGACGGCATCGCTGCGCAAATTGGGTCGGGGCAACAGATGGCCGTGGATGTCGCCGGTATGGATCAGGATCACAGGGCCACTGCCCGCCGCCGATGCCGCCGGTAGATAGGCAGCGCCGACAGAGAAGACAAAGGTTGTTGCCAAAAGACTTGTTAGACGTTTCATTTTTTCCTCCACTACTTAATTTTATTGTAAAAGTTTTTGAACGGTCTCGCACCCAAGCAACAGCGCACTCAATCCGAAACCATCACCGCCCTTTATTAGTACTTTAATACCAATTAACCATAGTTGTAACTGACTAACGTTTTTACGACTTCCACTAGGGCTAATTTGACTGCGACAGCGGGAAATAATGAAAGCAAGAAATGCACCTTAAATGCCAAGCCGTTATTTCAACAAAAACTATGCTTATAGCATTAATTTGAAAATCTCAAGAATGTAAAATAATTCGACAAAATAATTCCAAGATAATGAAATAATAAATATTTGTTAACAAATGCACCCGGGAGATAAATCCCAATAGGATAAAATATAAAAAATATCTACACGATCTTATGTATCTCATCGCAGAACGGCAATTTGCCGTTCCTACAGCAGTCGCATAACCATGCGCACCCCGACGAATGGGATCGGTTCGATTCCTACTCCCGCGTGTGGGCCAACCAGGGTTGTATTTTGCTTTTGCCGCAAGCGCGATACTAATTATTCCCTGCTTTCTACCGGAATTTCATACAGTACATTTTGCACGATTATTGAATATCATCACTAAGCGATTCCCTAGGCCAAGCACACGCATTTGCGCCGGGTTCAGGCCAATGCGGCGAAAATCATGGCGGCCGGCTGCGCCATAAAAAATGGCGGCCCAAGGCCGCCATTCAACAAAACCAGCCGTTCGCTTATGGGCGAATAATAGCGTAGCCCTCATGCTGTTTCTGCATCAACTCCACCACACCGGCTTTGACATAGCCGATATTGGGCAACATATCTTCTTTGGTGAGTTTTTGTCCGGTCATCGTATTGCCGCAAGCCATCACTTTAACGCCAGTGGCAGTAGCTTCGGCAACCCGATTGCCTACCTCGGAATCCAGCTTCAGCATCGCAATACCCGGGCCATAAGCGACAATTTCAATATCCACGTTGTCTTTACCGATATCATGCTGCACGTTTTTAATGTTGTTCAGCGTGAGATTCCATTTTTTGGGATCGGCATCGCTTACTTGAAAGACCACTTTTTCTTTACCGCCCTGGATGGGTTGCTGGACGCAACCCATCAGATTCAAACTAGCCGCCGCCATGAAGCTCAGAACCACAATACGCAAGTATTTCATGTTATCTCCTTCAAAATTATAGATATATACAGCTTTTTGCCCTGCGGGGGGATGGGGATCGAGTCCCGCTTCCCGCAGGGTAGCAAGTGATCATAAAACAGGACGGGGGAATTGGGCGAAATTTTTCGTTTACCCCTATAGATCATTATGCGTGCCATCGCAAAAGGGTAAAGTTTCGCTCATGCGGCAGCCGCACAGCCACGCACTGCCGGTTTTCTCCGCGATGAAGGCGATCGGCTCGACGCCGGTGCCCTCATGCGAACCGTCGCACCATGGTTGATTTTTGCTCTTACCACAAGCGCAATACCAATATTCTTTACCACCTTCTACTTGAACTTCATACGGTGCGTTTTGCACGTTTACTTCTCCTTGATGGGATTATCTGATCGCCGCCCATTATTAGGGGTTTGTGCCGGGGCGGTCAGGCCGGTACAATATGCCACAAATGGCAGCGCCATGGACACCGTAAACCTCACGCATCATTTCCTGATCGCCATGCCCAACATGGCGGACCCCTTCTTTTCTAGGTCTCTCACCTATATCTGCGAGCATAACGAGCAAGGAGCGCTCGGCATCGTGGTGAACCGCGCGATCGATCTGACCGTGTCTTCGCTGCTCGACCAACTCGAAATCCCGGCGGACAACCTAGAGATCGGCAATACCCAAGTCCACTTCGGTGGCCCGGTGCAAACGGATCGCGGCTTCGTGTTGCATAAACCACTGGGCGAATGGCAATCGACGCTGCAAGCGGATGACAACATCGGCCTCACGACCTCCAAGGACATTCTGCAAGCCCTGGCCCAGGGTACAGGGCCGGACAAATTTTTTATCACGCTGGGTTACGCCGGCTGGGCGCCGGGGCAATTGGAGCACGAGATTTCACTTAATGCCTGGCTGACCGTGGCGGCCGATATCAGCTTGATTTTCGATCTGCCGCTGGAGTTACGCTTCGACGCGGCAATGCAACTACTGGGGATAAACCCGCTGAATTTATCGGATGATGCAGGGCATGCTTAAACTCCCGAGGCGTACAGCGTGAGGGCTAGCATCGCAAACCCGCCACACATTCTTCCACAAGGCACTTTACTTGCATTCGATTTCGGCGAAAAACGCATCGGGGTCGCGATGGGAGAAATGGAATTAAAAATGGCGCACCCGCTGACCACCATCCAGGCAACGCGCAACGACACGCGCTTGCTGGCGATAGGCAAACTCATCGCGGAATGGCAGCCAGTGCGGCTCGTTGTCGGCTTGCCCATGCACCTAGATGGCAAGGAGCACGCCATGAGCGAACGCTGCCGCGGTTTTTCCAAGCTATTACAAGGACGGTTTCGACTGCCCACGGAATTGGTCGATGAACGCCTAACGTCCGCCGAAGCCCAAGAAATGCTGCGCGGCTTTGGCCGGGGCGGTAAAAAGGATAAGCACTTGATCGATCAACTCGCCGCACAACGCATCTTGCAAGCCTACTTCGACCAATATGCAACTGCCTGACGCCGAACAACTCGCGCAACAACTCGCACTCGCGCTCAAGCCGCGGCTGCGCGCCAACACGGTGTTGGTCGGCATCCACAGCGGCGGCGCATGGGTAGCGCAGAAAGTGCATCAACACCTGGGCGGTACATTACCCTTGGGCAGCTTGGATAGTTCCTTCTACCGTGACGATTTCAGCCGCATCGGCTTGCACGCGCCGGCTGGCCCCTCGCACATTCCGTTCGAGGTAGAAGGCGCGCACATTATCTTGATCGATGACGTGCTCTACACCGGCCGCACCGTGCGCGCCGCGATGAACGAACTCTATGATTACGGCCGCCCCGCCGCGATCGAACTCGCGGTGCTGATCGATCGCGGCGGGCGCGAATTACCGATTGCGGCGGATGTCATCGGCGCACGGTTGGAACTTGCCGAGCATCAAAACATTCAAGTGACGCTAACACCGGACAAACAACTTACTTTGAACCTACACGAACGCTGAGATGACCCCCAACCCCCAACTCACAGACACCGGCGAACTGCGCCACCTACTCACCATCGAAGGTTTATCCGCCAAGCTCATCCATTCCATTCTCGACACCGCCGAATCTTTCGTCTCGGTCGGCGAACGCGAGGTGAAAAAAGTGCCGCTGCTGCGCGGCAAATCGATTTTCAACTTGTTCTTCGAAGCGTCGACCCGCACCCGCACCACGTTCGAGATCGCTGCCAAGCGCCTTTCCGCCGATATCGTAAACCTCAACGTCAGCGCCTCCTCCCAATCCAAGGGCGAGACCCTGCTCGACACGGTGGACAACCTCTCGGCGATGGGCGCCGACATGTTCGTGGTGCGCCACGCGCAGTCCGGTGCGGCACATTTCATCGCGCGCCATGTCGCGCCGCACATCCACGTCGTCAACGCCGGCGACGGGCGCCATGCGCACCCGACGCAGGGCCTGCTCGATATGTTCACCATCCGCCGCTATAAGCAGGATTTCACGCAACTGCGCGTGGCTGTGGTGGGCGATGTGATGCACTCGCGCGTGGCGCGTTCTGAGATCCACGCGCTGACCACACTCGGCGTGCCGGAAGTGCGCGTGATCGCACCGCGCACCCTGCTACCGAAAGGCGTGGAAGCGCTTGGTGTGCATGTGTTTCACGATATGCAGGCCGGGCTGAAGGATGTGGATGTGGTGATGATGCTGCGCCTGCAAAACGAACGCATGAGCGGGCCTTTCCTGCCCAGCGCGCAAGAATATTTCAAATACTACGGGCTCACCGCCGACAAGCTCAAACTCGCCAAGCCCGACGCCATCGTGATGCACCCCGGTCCCATGAATCGCGGTGTGGAAATCGATTCCTCGGTAGCGGATGGCAAGCAAGCGGTGATCTTGCCCCAAGTGACTTACGGCATCGCCATACGCATGGCAGTGATGAGTATGTTGGCAGGGGCCTAGCGCCTGGTTAATAAATTATGAAAATACACATCAAAAATGGCCGGCTGATCGACCCGAAAAATAAAATCGACCGTGTCGCCGATCTCTACATTGCCGCCGGCAAAGTGGCAGGTATCGGCCAAGCACCGGACGGCTTTCATGCCAATCGCGAAATCGATGCGAAGAATCTCATCGTCTGCCCCGGCTTGATTGATCTCGCGGCGCGGCTGCGCGAACCGGGCTTCGAATACCGCGCCACGCTCGAATCGGAAATGGACGCAGCGGTCGCGGGCGGCGTCACCAGCCTGGTCTGTCCGCCCGATACCGACCCGGTGCTGGACGAGCCGGGCCTGGTGGAAATGCTCAAGCACCGCGCCAAGAGTTTGAATCAAGCGCATGTCTATCCGCTCGGTGCATTGACGCAAAAACTCGCCGGTAAAGTCCTCACCGAAATGGCGGAATTACACGACGCAGGCTGCATCGGTTTCTCGCACGCCGATGCGCCGCTGATCGATACCACGCTCTTGATGCGCGCCATGGAATACGCCGCCACCTTCGGCTTCACCGTGTGGCTGCGGCCGCAAGATTTTTTCTTGGCCCAAGGCGGCGTCGCGCACGACGGCGAAATCGCCACGCGCTTGGGGCTGGCGGCGATTCCCGCCTGTGCCGAAACCATCGCGCTCTCCACCATTTTGTATCTCATGCGAGAAACCGGCGCGCGCGTGCATATCTGCCGCCTCTCCAGCCGCGATGGCGTGGAACTCATCCGCCAGGCCAAAGCGCAAGGCCTGCCGGTGACCTGCGACATCTCGATCAACCACGCGCATTTGTGCGATAGAGATATCGGCTACTTCGACGCCAATGCCAACCTGATGCCGCCGCTACGCGATCAGCGCGACCGCGATGCCCTGCGCGCG
>JANYAU010000144.1 GCA_025361165.1 Betaproteobacteria bacterium
CTACGTCGGCTTTGGTGATGGCTTCATGGTTGTCGTGCGTATAGGGATGGTTGTAGGTCTTGACCACGCCGGCAATTGGAGTCTTGAGATTCTCTAAGGCTTCGCGAATCTTCACGCCGTCGGTATCGCCCGCCTGCTTGATCGCAGCGGCCATCAGATACATAGAATCATATCCTTGCGCGGCGGAAACCGGGGAAGGGATACGATCGACGTGATAAGCCTTGTGGTAAGCCTCGACGAACGACTTACGCTTGGGCGTGTTGGCGGGAACCTCGATGAAGGTCTGCGGCATGCGCGCGCCGTTGCCATTCTTGGCTGCATTGTCGATAAAGTTAGACATGGACAAGGTCCAGCTTCCAGCCATCGGCACCTTCCAGCCCAAGGTCGTCATACCGTTGCCGATGTGCGCCAGTTCCGGCCCGATGCCGTAGGTCAAGATCGCCTGCGCGCCTGCCTGCTTGGCGCGCAACAATTGCGCGGTCATATCGACGTCGCCGATATTGAATTTCTCTTCCGTCACCGCCTTCAGGCCGCGCCGCGCCAGCGCCTTCTCCAAGTCTTCGCGCCCGAGCTGGCCGTAGTTGGTGGAATCAGCGAAGATCGCCACTTTCTTGAAGCCGCGTTTATCTACGGCTTCTTCGGCGATCATCTCAGCCTGGATGCTGTCATTGGCGGAAGTGCGGAATATGTAGTTGTCGGCAAATTGCGGCGGCAAGAATTGCTGGGTAACGATGGAGCCCGTGGCGACGTTGTTGATCACCGGGATCTTGGCTTGCTGATAGAAACGCTGCCCGGCGAGTGATACCCCGGTATTGATAAAGCCGAGAGTGGCGACCACATGCTCGCGGTTGATCAACTCCTGCGACACTTGCACACCGCGCTCGTTTTTGGCTTCGTCGTCGCGCTCGATCAGCTTGATCTGGCGGCCTAATACGCCGCCCGCTTTATTGATCTCCTCCGCGGCGAGGCGCACCCCATCGCGCATGGAAACGCCCATCGGCGCTGAGCCGCCGGTGTAAGGTCCCGAGACCCCAATGTTAATCGGTTCTGCTGCAAACACGAACGTGGCGCCGGATACCGCGAGTGCGGCCACGATTACTTTCAAGGTGTTATTCATTTGAGTCTCCTTAGAGTCGGTTGTTAAGTTTTAACCACCACCATAACGAACTAAGCAGGCATTCCTCTCTACCCTGCAGCTTGCTATTTTTTATATTATGAAAAAATAAATCACGATGTAAGAATACTACATCATTCATTTTGGCTCTTCAACACACGTAAAGCAAAAAATATTTATTTAAGCCATTGGATTATAAGCGTTAGTTAATTTAATTATTTAAAGCGGCTCTAGCCCTTACACCCGCTCTATATCAGCACAATCAATACACGGGCCGGGCCATGCGCGCCCAGGGTGACGGTCTGTTCGATATCTGCCGTGCGCGATGGCCCGGAGATAAAGTTGACCGCCCGCGGCAGCGCGCCATGCGCCTGCCGCAATAACGCCCATGCGTCTTCCATGGTCGCGACGATGCGTTCCCGCGCGACAACCGCGATGTGCGTTTCCGGCAGCAAACTGGTGGCGGCCGGTGTGTCGTGGCCGGAGAGTAGCATTAGCGTCCCCGTCTCGGCGATAGCACAAAAAGCGCCGGTAATACCGATCTCGTCCTCCGGTTCGGGGCGTTGTGCCGCGACGCTGATACGCGCACCGAACCAATCCAAATCGAGAAATTCCGGCCAACATAACGCCGCACGGTTCAAGTTTTGATGCTCCAGATAATGCGCCACTGCGCGCGGCACATCATGGCGTGAACGAACCTGCTCCACCGTGCTTGCCAAGCGCTGCGCGCGCTCGACGAAGCGTTGTACCAGGTCACCATAGGCGAGTGGCTGCGGACCGCACTGGTGCGCACGAATGACCTCCTCCACATTGGCGCTTGGGCCGCGCGATGCGCTGCGAATGCGCGCCAGAATTGCATCACGTGCGCTCATCGCGGTTTTCTCGCGCGATACAGCGCACGGAAAGTCTTACCGGCCGGCGCCGGCAAATCGCGGCCGTGCGTCCAGCCGCCGGCGCCGGGCAGCCAACGGAGACGATGCTTTGCCCCGCCCAGACGATGACCGACGCGGCTTGCGAGCGCGGTCGCTCGCGCAAACCAGAGCGGCCGCAGGGCGAGCCACATCCAGACCCGCAAGCCCAGGCGCTCGCGCCACGGCCGCAAGTCTTGCGTGCTCTGCCGGTGGCGCAATTCGCGCAGCAGATCGGGCAAGGGAATGCTCACCGGGCACACCTCGGCGCACGCGCCACACAAGGTCGATGCGTTCGGCAGCGGCAAGGTGTTGGCCAGGCCGGCATAGAGCGGCGTCAAAATCGAACCCATCGGGCCCGGATACACCCAGCCATAGGCATGGCCGCCCACGCTTTGATACACCGGGCAGTGGTTCATGCACGCGCCGCAACGGATGCAGCGCAGCATAGACTGCAACTCGGTGCCGAGCATGGCGCTGCGGCCGTTGTCGAGCAGGATGATGTGGAACTGTTCGGGACCATCGCTCTCGTCCGCGCGTTTCACGCCGGTGAGTACCGAAACGTAATTGGTGATGTCTTGGCCGGTGGCGGAACGCGGCAAAATGCGCACCAGAGTCGTGGCATCTTCCAAGGTCGGCACGACTTTCTCGATGCCGGTAATGGCCACATGCACGCGCGGCAAGGTCGTCGTCATGCGGCCGTTGCCCTCGTTGGTGACAAGCAACACCGAGCCGGTTTCGGCGATCAGAAAATTGCCACCAGAAATTCCCATGTCGGCCGAGACGAAATGCGGGCGCAAAATGTCGCGCGCCTCGCGGCACAATTCGGCAATGCCGGTCTTGCGTGGAAGATCGTGCTTCTTGGCGAACAAATCCGACACTTCGTCCTTGGTCTTGTGCAGCACCGGCGCCACGATATGCGATGGCGCCTCGTGTGCGAGTTGCAGAATGTATTCGCCGAGATCGGTTTCTACCACCTGCACACCGGCGGCTTCCAGCGCATCGTTGAGCGCGCATTCCTCGCTCACCATGGATTTGGATTTGATTGCCTTCTTCACCTGATTCGCTTGCGCGATTTCAATCACGATGCGATTCACGTCCGCCGCTGTCTCGGCCCAATGCACCACCGCACCGCGCCGCGTCGCTTCCTGCTCGAAGCGTTCCAGCCACGCATCCAGATTCGCAAGCACGCCTTCGCGGATAGCGGTGGCGCGTTGCCTGACTGCTTCAAAATCATCCAAGTCCGCGATGGCGTCCGCGCGCGCCTGGACGAAGCGCACCTGAATCTTGCTCAGCGCGCTTTGCAGCCGCGCATTGCGCAAGTTCTGCTTCGCTTTACGCTTAAAGCGCAGCGCTGTTACTTGCATGGGACTTCGCCTTGCTCGCCGGCCAGCACTTCGGCGATATGCAACACCCGCGTCGCCGCATCGCCGATACGGCGCAGGCGGCCCTCGATATTCAGTAGGCAGCCGAGATCCCCCGCCACCACGGCATTCGCACCGCTTGCATGGATGTTGCGGCATTTGTTATCGGCCATTTGCGTAGAAATGTCGCCGAACTTCACCGCGAACGTGCCACCGAAACCACAGCAGGTTTCGCACTGATTCATCTCCTTGAGCTCGACATCCGGCAGCATGGCCAGCAACGCGCGCGGCTGTTGCTTAACGCCCAGCTCGCGCAAGCCGGAGCAAGAGTCGTGATAGCTGAGGCGCCCCTGATAATGGCCTGGCACGGTTTGCAGCTTGAGCACGTTGACCAAAAAATCGGTGAGTTCATAGGTGCGCGCAGCCAGTGCACGCACGCGGCGCGCCGGTTCCGAATCGTCGGTAAATAAACTGGGGTAATGAACGCGGATCATGCTGGCACAAGAGCCCGATGGCACCACCACGTAATCGCAATCGGCAAATTCCAGCGCAAGCTTGATCGCCAATTCGCGCGCCGCCGCGTAGTCGCCCGCGTTATAGCTAGGCTGGCCGCAACAAGTTTGAGCTTCGGGCACGATCACCTCACACGCCGCCGTCTCTAATAACTTGAGCGTGGCAAACCCAATACTGGGACGCATTAAATCGACAAGGCAGGTAAGGAACAATCCGACGCGCATGGGATTAGTCTACGCCGCACTTGCGCTCCTGAGAATATGGAATACAATTTCGTAATATGAAACCAGTGAAAAAGACGACGGCGGACCCGGACAAGCGCTCCTCGATTCAAGTGATAGACCGGATGATGAACCTGCTCGACGTGCTTGCTAGCCACACGCAGGCGGTAAGCCTGAAGCAGTTGGCACAGATTACCAATCTGCATCCCTCCAGCGCGCATCGCATTTTGAATGTCATGGTCGGCAAAGGATTGGTCGAAAAACGCGAAGGCGGCAACTACCGTTTAGGCTTGAAGCTGCTCGAGCTGGGCAACTTGGTGCGCGCACGCCTCGACATCCGGCGCGAAGCTTTGCCTTTTATGCAGGTCCTGCATCAAGAGATAGGTGAGACCGTGAATCTCAGCCTGCGCCAGGGTGATGAAGTGGTGTACGTGGAACGCACGGCGGGCGCGCAATCCATGATGCGCGTGGTGCAATTGGTGGGCGCGCGTGCGCCGCTGCACATTACTGCCGTCGGGAAAATCTTTCTCGCCGATGCGGGCGATGCAGAAGCGCTTGAATATACCCAGCGTACCGGCTTGCCGGCGTATACCGAACACACAATTACCCAAGCCCGCGCGCTGTGCGATGAGCTGGCCAAAATCCGCAAGACCGGTTATGCCTTCGATCGCGAAGAAGCGGAAAAGGGCGTTGCCTGTATCGGCGCCGGCATTCGCGATGCCGAAGGCCAGCTAATAGCGGGGCTATCGATCTCGGCGCCGGTGGATCGTCATGATAAAAGCTGGCCGAAGCAGGTGAAAAAAACAGCGGATGATATTTCCCGCGCTTTGGGTTATCGGGTAAATTAAATCCGAAGGGCGTCAGAAGCGTTCATTCGCGGGTCTGCCAATGCGCTCAAACGACGTCAGCGCGCTTAGCGTTGTGGCTGTCTGTCTTGCGTAAAGTGGCAATACAAGTTTCGATCGCACGCGCCAAATTTCCCGCGAACTGGCTATCGCGCGGCACGATAAAATTTGGATCGACGTTGCGCTTGAAGGGCGGGAGCTTGGAAGAAGACAGTAAAATCGCCTGCATATCCTGATTGCCGCGCGAACTGGTGCGCACCGCCGCCACCAGCGCCAGGCCATTCAGCAATTTCACTTCCAGTCCGGTAATCAGCAAGTGATACTTTTGCAGCAGCAGGCGCTCCAGCGCTTGATAGCCGTTATCCATGACGGTGACGTGCGCCGGATAAGCCTTCATAATTTCGGTGCAAAGCTTGATATTGACCTTGGAGGTTTCCACGATCAGCGCGCTAAAGCGATTACCCAAGAATAGGCCGCGCAGCGTGCTCAGCTGGTCCTCGATATCGTTAAAATGTTCCGATCCCTGCTGCGCTTTTTCTTGGGCTTTGCGCATCAGGTCGATATGCGCAACACAGCGCTCCAGCACCTCTCGCGTCAGCTTGGCGGGGTCATGGGCAAAAAGCGTGAAGTGTTCCTCAAGCTGATAACAAATTTTGGAAATAATCGATAGGCCGTAAGCGCTAGCACCGCTCTTTAAGGCATGCAGCTTGCGGTAAGCGCGCTCGAATGCGTCAGTGAAACGCTCGGTGCGTTCGAGTGCCAATAGGTCGGATTCGATAGCGCCCAATTTCTCGTCCATCTCCGCAAGATAATTCTCGCGCAACTGGCGCAGTAGGGTTTGTACGTCGGGTATGGTTTTGCTGGAATCGGCCATCGCTCATCATTCATCAAGGGGCATCAGACTCATTAGCGGCCAAACCGCGAAAAAATGAAGGGCAGCTTGACCACTGATACCAACGCACGGCTTAGAACGCACTCGCCTTCTGATACTTCCCGCCGGCTACGCCGGTCAGCATTTCTTGTACCGTATCCGGATGGTCGCTGATCCGCATAAACGTGCCCATGGTGAGTTCAGGCCACGCTAGCGCAGTGCGATAACGTGCATAGAGCGCATACACCGTACCATTCACGATGTAGATTTCCCATGGCAATGCCGCAATATGTTCGGCGCCCGCCTGCTTTACCCACCAGCCTTCTCCGTGTTGCGGATCGTTCATAGCGACACCGAACACCGCCAATTTTTTGTCGGGCAAAATCACCTCATAGACTTTGCTCGTATGATTCACCCCTTTGGCGAGATTATCCTGCACCGTTTTCACGGCGGCGCGAAAACTGGCATGGGTATACAGCTTGGCTTTGTCCGAATCGAAGCGCTCCATACCGATCATGTAACGGTAAGCCGGCAAGTCGAGCGCGGGCACATCCCCGCCAAACTGCCCCTTGTCTCCCAAAGCCTTAGCCAAGCGCTGCCCGAGCGCCTGGATAGATGCACTACGCGACTCGAACTTTTTTTGGAAATAGGCGCGATACCAATAATCCGGGTTGATGTAGGACACCGTGCCATCGACTTTTATCCCCACCCGGATACCCGCCCCGGCAATGGCGCTGCCACCGAGCGCGCGTATCGTGTTTAGCAAGGTTTTATCGGTAACAACCACGACTGCATACTGCGGTAAACCCAAAGGGGAATGCACACCGATGATCTGAAAGCCAGCGCTTTGCAGTTTTTGCTCGGCGCGATGAACGCAAGCGGCAAGCCCTGCGCACGCGATTTTGTCGCCCATCACATAGGGGCTGACCGCCGCCGCGCTGGCCGGCCAAGCTAGCCAAATAGCCGCTAATAATATTACTCGCCGCACCATGCGCCCGCGACCTCGTATCAAGGAGTTAATCGATTAAGCCCGCTCTCAATAGCGTTACACGGTAAATGAACTGCCCAAAACAAAACAGCCTATCCAAGTATCGGATAGGCTGCCGGTTTTCTGAAGCGTAACGTGCTTATTTCCAGCTAGAGCCTTCCTCCAGCTTCCCGCCCGCCGCTTGTACCAGCGCCTTACGAATCGCCTCGGGGGAGCTCATGATATTCATGAAGCTATTGGATCCCATCATAGACAGATCCGGGAAGCTTTCCGCAATCCGGAACCGCGCGTAAAGCGCGTAAGCCTTATTGCCGGACACGAGGATTTCATAGGGCAAATGCGCGGCCGACTTCAATTCTTTGAAATCGATCTCGCTCATAATGTACTTGTCGTCCATGCTTTTATCGGCCTCGGTCTTACCCTTCATCGCTACGCCGAACACCGATTCCGCTTTACCGGGAATATCGATCCGGTACACCTTGGTGACACCGGCCGTACCCGCCGCGAGATTCGCCTCCACCGCCTTCAGGGCGTCTTCGTGGGTCTTATGCTCCGCCAACAAGCTTGGCTCGTTGAAATACTCCATGCCGAGCATATAGTGGTATTTACGTAACTGGGAAGCGCTAAGCCCTTTTGCACCGAACTCCTCCACGCGACCCAGTGCCTTTTCCAAGCTCGCCGCCACATCCTTGAGATCACCCGGCCATGCGATAAACTTTAGCCATGTAAACTGGATTGGTATAGGACACTTGCACCTCGCTCCCCGCCTTCACCACCGCCACCCGCTGCATCGCACCAAAACCCCCATGCTCGGATTTAGCTGCGTTGGCTTTCAAGGCATCGCTGGTCACCACAATAATCGTGGTATTCGGATAGGGCGAATAAGTACCAGCAATCGTAAAACCATTGGCGATGAGCGCCGTCTTGCTTGCTTCAACCTTCTCGGCCACCGTACCCGGCCCTTTCGAACCCAGCACGAATGGCTTCAGCAGTGCGTCATCCGCGAACACCGCACCTTGCGCCAACAAACCCAGGGCGCAGATCATAAACAACGCTTTAAGCAGTTTCATAAACGCCTCCATTTTCTCTCAAACTTTTTTGGGGAAAGAAAAGGGCTGAAACCAAACGGCTCCAGCCCTTAAGAACTACTGCAAGTACAGCGATGCCTCGCTTAGAACTTCATGCCGTAAGCAACGCCCAGGGAGTCTTGATACATCTTCAGGTTTGCGTTGCCGCCACCAAAGCCAGCAGGGATTGAGTTGCTACCGCTAACCGTATTATCAAAGGCGTGCATATAAGCGAAACTTAACTCAGCTTTATTGGCCAGAGTCCACGTAGCACCCAGCGTCATATGGTCATTGTTAACCGCGGGGGCCAGCATATTAAATAGGGTCTGTGATGCGGGAATCGGCTGTTTGCCATAGCTGTAACCGGCGCGTAACGTTAAGTCTTTGCTGTACTCGTAGCTCACGCCCAATTTGTACACATCCATGTCGTCCCAGCCAAATCCTGCGCCATTGTCCGCCCCTAATTTGCAAGTACCCGCGAACAGGCAATTTACGGTGTTGCCTACCGCACCAACCTTGCTGTAACTGATGTGCTTGTAATCACCAGCGATAGTCCATGCTGGTGCCGCTTTCCAGGCGAAACCAGCGCCATAATTTTCAGGAATATCAAAGCTGCCTTGCTCGGCAAATAAGCCTTTGTACTTATCAAACTTGCCCATACTCGTTTTGGACTGATAGGTCGCACCCAGGGACAAGTTCTGTGTCACCTGGCCATTCCAACCTACTTTTACACCCCATCCCGTAGCGGAGTCGTAACCATTATCCGTAACATTGCTGGGGCTCGAGCTATACGTAGAGTTCGCAAAATTTTGCAAGCCCGTGGCTTTAAAACGCTGATAGGCAAAATTCAAGGAAACGCCAATAGCATTGCTGGAATTGAGTTTCATCGCAAAGGTCGGTGCAATGAACAACTGCGACAGATCGATGCCCGCTTTGGAAGTACCAAACAAGGGAATAGCCTTCGTGTAACTGGTGTTCATACCGCCATTGCCATACACCGATACGCCGAAAGACATGTTCGGGTTAATCATTTTGTTGTAGCCAAACTCGGGGATGAAGAAGTTCTTTTTATCGTTAGCGTCGTAAGAACCGTTCGCACCGCCACCGTTCCCGACAATATCCGCATTCCGGATCGGCCGGAACCAATCCAAGCCTAAATCCAGACGATCACCCTGCCACACCATACCAGCCGGGTTGTTTGCCGCGGCCAAGGTGTCTTGGGGCATAGCAATGGCAACACCCGCCATGCCTTTGGCTTTAATCCCGTAGCCATCGGAGAAATAACCGTCGGTTGCAAAAGCGGCACTAGAAACAGTGACTAAACCAGCAATCGCTAAGGCACTAGTAAGTTTATTGATTCGCATTGGGGACTCCTCCTTAAAAAAACTCTTGAATTTAACTTGGGTGGTAAAACAATTTCTGATCAAAAATTGTAATGTTTTGTTGTGGCGATAATACATGAGCCATTAAGAATCTAGCAAATCCCTTAGTCTGAATAGACTATCAAATCACAATGGTGTTGTTAAATTACAACAAGCGACTCTAAGCAAGCTTATTTAAAGGGTGTTCGCATTCTCGCCCGTCATCTGACGTTGGACGATATCGACGTCCGCTTCATTCAAGGCAAAGGGAAAAGACAGGATGTCGGACGGAGTGGAATCACCATAAGGCCGGTTGCAAGCGGAAATTTCCGTGTCGTCACTGCCCGGGCAACCGGAGGTTTGGAACGGTTTACCGGAACGAATGATGGTTTCCAGCTTGTTTGCGGGCAGGCCAAACTCCAGCACTTGGCCGTCTGCGTTGAATGCCATTTGCTCGATCCGACCGCCTGCGTAGTCAATGATAAAGCGCGCGAGTTGTACCCGGCGCCATTGGCCGCGGTCTACCGCCGGCCAATCTTCCATCAGCGAACCCTGCTCGGGGTAGAAGCCGAACATATGGTTGTGCCCCCCCATATCTTTGATGCGCTGGCAGATGGCCAGTATCTCGTGCTCGGTCTCGCCCAGGCCGCCAATTAAATGTGCGCCAAAACGCTCTGGCCCGAACACTTCTGCCGCCCACTCGATAGCCTGCCAATATTTTTCCCAGCGGTGCGGGCTGTCGACGGTCTTGCCGCGTGTGCGCTCGAAAATAGCTGGCGTCACCGCGTCCAGCGCCACGGTAAAAATCTCGGCGCCCAAACGCTTTAACTCGACCAGATCCGCTTTTTCCATCGAAGTGGGATTGGATAAAATGGAAACGGGAATATGGGGCAAGACCGCCATCCATTTTTCCAGCAAGACAAAAGTATCCGCATCGGAATTCGGGTGGGTGATCATGGAAATACACATGCGCTGA
>JANYAU010000058.1 GCA_025361165.1 Betaproteobacteria bacterium
GCAAGGTGTACGACCGAATCAACGTTCATCAGCGCATCGCGCCATGCCGTGCCCGAGCCAATCTCGCCGACCATAGCCACCTCAACTTGCGGATATTTGGCGCGCAGCATGGATGCGGCCACAGATGTGCGTACCGCCGCACGTACCGGCACGCCTTCCGTGACAAGGCGCTCGATCAGCGCACTGCCGACAAAACCGTTCGCACCGGTGACCAGACACGGCGTCCCAAGTATCGCCGCATGTAATGCGTTCGGCAGGGTAATCAAAGTAGGCGCGCTCCTTTGAAAAGGAGAGACAGGGAGGATTTGATAACGCGGGGGGGGGCTTGGTGCTCGTGTTGAAATCCCCCTTGTTCCCCCTTTTTCAAAGGGGGACACCTGCTGTGCGCTGATATTAGAAGGTCCCTCCCTTTTTTATAAAGGGAGGGCAGGAGGGATTTCTCGGTGCTGAACATGTCATGCATTTACTAAAATCCCAGTAAGTCAATTCTCGACCTGACTAGCAATGAAACTCGGTCGGATTAAATCAAGCGCTACGGTAGGGGCGAGGCATGCCTCGCCCGCACGAGGATTCGGGCGAGATATATCTCGCCCCTACAATGAATAGCGTGGGGCGCGTAGCGCCGGCTTCCAGCCGGCAAGGTTGGACAAGCGACCAGTACGCAACATGTGAGAGTGTCAGCTTAATCGCGGTAGTTGCCGCGTTTGCCTGCGCAAAACTCATGGCCCTTCCTCGACAAGGCTACCGATACTGACCACTTCCATGCGCCCGGTGGATTTGAAGCCGTGATCATTGGAGAGAAAGAAACGGCATCCGCCCTTGAGCGCGGTAGCGTAGTGCAAGGCATCGATAAGTTTACCGCCTTGCTTGGCACGGATTTCGGCGGCGAGGTCGAAGGTGGCAAAATCATGCGGCAAGCGTTCGATGAAATGTTCCCTGGCGAACAATTGCTTGATACCGGCAATAGCGACTGTGTCATCGTGGCGGTAAGGTTTTACCAGCAGTTCGGCAATGACGGCGTCGCCGGTCATGCCGATTATCTCGCCGGCGTCACACGCCCGCATGACCGATGCGGCAGCCTCGAAATAGATTTCGTGCCGCGCGAGAAAATAAATAAAATAGTTGGCGTCGATGTACACGCGCTGCCCGCGCATCCGGGCAAGGGTGGCGGCTATCTTTCCCATTCGTCGCGCAGTTGGGAAAGGGCGGCATCAACTTCTTCCGCTGTTTTGCCGTACACGTCTCGCACAATTCCGGCATAGTCCATGATGTCGCCATGACGTGACTGCCTAGCCTTGGGAACAAGGGTAATTACACCATTAACGTAGTCAGCCTCCAGAAGGTCATCCTGATGAATGCCTGCCTGGTTGACAATGGAAACCGGCAAGGTGATTTGATGCTTGGGGCGAACCCGTACCGTTGACATGACAACCTCCCAAAATTAGAAGTGGGAAAATAAATCGTAATTCCCACTCATTATATCCGGCCCCCATTAATTTGGCCAGGTGGCGCGCTCTACGCGGCTCATTTATGGAAGTTTCAGTCAATCCGCCACGCTCAACCCGGCTGACCCAGCGCTGCCAATGCCCGCCAGCCCATTACTCGGACACCGCTGCGCTCATAGCTCTCTTTGCCCGCATAGATCAACCAGGGCGGCAAGGCCTCGCCGTTGGCAAAACGGGCCACTTTCTGCCCCGCGCGAATGTAATCCGGCGTCACCGTCTGGCCGGACTTGATCTCCACGCTCTGCAAGCGTCCCGCCATCTCGAACACAATATCCGCCTCCAGACCATTATTATCGCGCCAGAAATAGAGGTCGGGCGGCTGGCCGGCATTGAGGCGCGCCTTAAGAAACTCGCCCATCACCCATGTTTCGAACAACGCGCCGCGCAAGGGGTGCAGATTCAGCACTTCGACGCTGCGTATGCCCAGCAACCAGCAGGCCAGCCCCACATCGACAAGATAAAGCTTGGGCGACTTGACCACACGCTTGCCGAAATTGCGATGATAGGGCGGCAACAGATAAGCCAGATCGCTCGCCTCCAGCACCGACATCCAGGCGCGCGCCGTGCTCTGGGCAATGCCAGACTCCCCCGCCAGCGCGCTCAGATTCAGCAACTGACCTGTACGCCCGGCGCACAGACGCAGAAACCGCTGAAAGGCGGACAAATCCTGCACATTGAGCACCTGACGCACATCGCGCTCGACATATGTCGCCACATAGCTGGCAAACCAGTCTTCCGGCGTGACCGGCTGGACATGCAGCGCGGGATAGAGCCCTCGCAGCATCAAGCCATCCAGCCCTAGGCTTTCGACATCCCCGGCCGGCAGCTCACCCAGAGACAGGGGCAGCAACCGAGTCATGCCGACACGCCCCGCCAGCGACTGCGTAACCCCCGAGAGCAGGCCGAACTGTTGCGAACCGGTCAGGATAAAGCGGCCAGGAGAACGGTCTGCATCCACCAAGCCCTGCAGATACGAAAACAGATCAGGCCAGCGCTGCGCCTCATCGAATACCGCTCCCGCCGCAAAGCGGGCAAGAAAACCACGCGGATCCTCCAGCGCGAAGGCACGTTCCGCCGGGTCTTCCAGGCTGACATAAGGCTTGTCGGCAAAAACGCGCCGCACTAGCGTCGTTTTGCCGGACTGTCGCGGCCCGGTGACAGCCACGACAGGGAAACTCTGCGCAAGCCGATTTAATGTAGGGGATAAGGCACGGTCAAACATGCGATCTTATACATCTGCACGATTGAATCGTCAATCTGTATGAGCAATACCGGCAACCATCGCATCCACCCCTGTGCAGGGTATACGGTGGCGTCCAACCCAGGCACGAGCAAATGGCCGAACCATCCACAAAAAGCGACCTCGTGAGCCGCGCCACCGCCACGCGTTTGCCCAGCAGCGCACCCGCCGGTTACAGCAACCCCCACCGGCACCAGAAATACGGCTGCGGGCATTCGCGCCGCTGCACATACTGGTACCGGCACGCCTTCCATGACAAGACGCTCGATCAGCGCACTGCCGACAAAGCCGTTCGCACCGGTGACCAAAATCATGCCGCACCCGACCCAGCCGGCGGCCGCGCAAAAAATTGCGGAATGCGGGAGGCGATCTTCGTCAAAAAGAATAGCGGCGACACTTTTATCCCATGCTTTCTGCAAGCCTTGTAGGCTTCAATATTGCCTCGCATCACATTGCGAATACTCCGATTGCTTGCGCCACCCATACGCATACGCACCCAGATACGCGGCATATACACGGTTTTTATCCTTCGGACGTTGATGAAGCGCATCGTTAGTTCAAAATCTGACTGCAGCTTGAACTGCGTGTCGAATAGTCCGTGCTCCTCATACACCCGGCGCCGCACAAAAAAGGTAGGATGCGCGGGCATCCACCCGCGTTCGAACAAGCCCTCGCGGTACGAGCAGGAGCGCCAGTAACGCCGCACCCTCGTTGTATCATCTGCGCTCACGTACACCAAGTCGGCATAGCAGGCATCCACAGCCGGATCCGAAAAAATGGCCGCCACCTGTTCCAGCACGGTTTCATCCGCGTAAATATCATCCGCATTGAGCGTCCCCACGACATCTCCCGTCGCCAGCAGAATGCCCTTGTTCATCGCATCGTAAATCCCGCGATCCGGCTCTGATATGGCTTGGGCCAAACAGTCACGAAAACGCGTAATGGCCTGCAGTGTGCCATCGGTTGATGCGCCATCCACGATGACGTGTTCCACATCCTTATAAGTTTGATCACGGACGGAGCGGATCGTATCCTCAATGGTGTCGGCCGCGTTGTAACACACAGTAATGACAGAAATTTTCATCGCGCCATTTCAACTGCTGCGAGAAAATCTCGTGCGAAACGACAAACATTCTCAGCGTCCGGGGCGGCAGGTTCTCGGGTCGAAATCGATTGAGCGTTATCTAACGCAATGTTTCGCAGTTTCTCGGCTAGATCTACCACATCATTGGCATCGAAATAGGTCGCCCCATCTCCCATCTGCTCGCGATGTACGCTGAGATCCGACAACAGCATTGGAACGCCTAGCGCTCGAGCCTCTTCGACTGTGCTACTCCACCCCTCGAAAAAAGAAGGATTGATAAGCGCAGTACAGGTTCGCAGCAGCGATATCACATGTCGCCTAGGTATCATGCCGAGCATGCGAAAATTATCCTGTAGCCCGAGCGTTGCAATACGGGCATTCAATTGCTCAACGTATCCGGGGTGCCGTGGATCGACCGGATTACCGCTGACCGCTACAACAATGTCGAACCCCTGTTGCTTTAACACACCCAGTGCCTCGATAACCACTATATGGTTTTTGTGCTTCCAGAATTGATTGGGCAGATAAAAGAACTGGGGGGGTAGTCGGTATTCTTCCCGAAAAGGTGCGGGAAGAATACC
>JANYAU010000060.1 GCA_025361165.1 Betaproteobacteria bacterium
GATGGTGGCGAGGCTGCCCGGCTGGCAGGTTGCCGGGTTGTTGCAGGTATAGCCCATGCTCACCGAGGTCGTCGAACTGATGATTGCCGGTGTGCACACTGCCGGGTTGGTGGTCGAGGCCTGCAGCGCGCGCAAATACAAGGCATTCGCCGCAGTGGCGATGCCGGAAACCTGGGCAGGGATGGTATAGCTGCTGCCGGTAGCGGTGTTGGAGAAGATGAAACCTGCTGTCGATGCGGTAAAGACGCAGTTGTTGTTGGCTGGCGCGTTGTTGCCGAAATTGCAGGTGGTTGGATTGGTCGGCGTGGGCGTGGCAGTAGCAACGCCAAACGTCACGGTGCCTGCCGTCGCGACTTGCACATTCTTGACCACGCTGCTGCTGCCAGCAGGGATGATAAAGCCCGATCCGGCAGCCCAGTTCACCGTGGGTGGCGGGCCTGATGCGCCCAGTGTGCCGGACACACCTGCTGTATAGGGCGTCGCGCATGTAACGTCCTGGCAAGCAACCACGGTCAGTGTGCTGGCGGCGCAGGTTAGCCCGCTACCGCTGGATTGGATAATTAAATGGTCGGGGCCGCACGAGACCGGGGCTCGCGTGCTGCCATCGGCGTTTTTTCCGGCGAGCTGATTGGTGTAGATCGTGCTAATTTCTGTCGGCGTGAGCGGGTTGAGATAAATGCTCATCTCATCTAAGGGCGCTCCGAAACCCTGTGCCGCCGCGGTATTCACGCTGTCATAGGAGGTTCCCAGGTAGGTGAGTGTTCCCTTGGTTTTATTACCGAAAATGGTGTCCACCAGACTCCCATCTATATAAAGCAGCGTATCGTTGCCTCTTCCAACCACCGTCATGTAATGCCAGCCAACACTCAGCGTATTGAATTTAAACGTACCCGGCGTGGTTGCCGACAAGGTATACACACCCCATTGCAAACCGTTGTTAGCGTCTAAATAAAGCAAATCGCTGCCGCCCGCGACCGAGCCGATGACGTGATATTGTTGAGCAGATATCAGTGGCAATTGAAACCACACGCTCAGAGCCCATTCTCCCGGAATAGAAATAGACGTCTGCGCATAAGTCGCATAGGTATTGAAGTTCCCATAGCGCTGCACCACGCCAGGTGTCGCCGTGTTCAGCCCGTTTTTTGCAGTGGCGTTATAGGTTCCTGTGGAATCGATCACTTCAGCGCCGACGCCGGTATAAGCGCATTCGTCAAAATGATAGTCCGCAAGTAAGGTTGCGGCTGGTCTAAGCGCAAGCAATTGCCCGATATTGACGGCGGATTTATTGGCTATCGCAATCTTCGTGCCGCTCGCCCCGGGTGCCGCTTGCACGACATCCGTTGCGCTGGCCGACGTTCCCGGCAAGGCGTTGGAACTTACCTCAAACCTTTTCGTCATTCCCGCTGGCGGAGTAAACGTGGCTTGTGCGGTCGCCAAGCCAAAAAATCCTACTAACATCGCGTTGCTGGCAGTGGTGGTTACCGAGGGCGCCGTGACGTTGGTCGACGCGCCATTGGCTTGTCCAGCAAACACATTAATGGGTTCGTAAGTATTCACCCCACGATACGCAACGATACCGCCGCTGATTTTTTGCGACGAGCTCAGTGTCCAGGTAAAACTTGCGCCGAGATCGGCCGCCACCACGAATTTATAATACAAGCCCTGTAACACGGCGATTGTACTGTTGGTACGGATGATTAGCGTCCATCCAGCGGGGGGGGTCACTGTCACGCCAGTGCCGCCGATCGCCGCGACTTGACCGATCATTAAATCCCCGACTTGGATCGTCGCCGGGGCAGCTAATACAAACGTGGAAGAAGTTGAGTTTGGAGCGCTACTGGTGGTGTCGACGAAAGTAATCGCGGCGCGTGATTGTCCCGACGCGCACACGCAAAATATAAGCATGCCGATTAGCGCCAAATGTCTTAGTTTGTGCAACATCGCGCACCCCCCTAAATTATTCATCATGACAATCTGCTTTAGGCTTTCCACTGCTCGATATCCTTGCCGAAAAGCGGATACGATGCACGTCACTAGTCCACGTAATCGCTTGATATATGGTGCGCAAGGCATACCCCGCTAGCACGCAGCTCCGCCGGCGGTGCACAGTGCGACCCGCGCTGAAAGTTGGCGCGTCACATAATCCGGGGTGTTCACCACTCCGTAGACTGCGGTCGAATTGAGTATCGATACGACCACGGTATTCGCACCTACGGTATTCGCACCTTCGCTATGGATGGTCGAACTACACGTCACTACCGTGGTAAATCCAGCCAGCGGCGTGCCCGCAAATGTCATCGTATAACTCGCTGCCGCCGCAGGGCAACTAAAGCCCGGCACCCTCAAGGTCTCATACGCGCCCCATTCGATTCCGGCGCGCGCTGCCTGATATGCCCGCGCGCTTTGAATATCCATCGCCACCGTGCTGTGCTGGGCGGTTGAAAAGGTCACCATGGATGCGCCGAGCCCCGCCAAGATCACCAAAATAAAAATCGCCGTGACCAGGCTAAAGCCGCCTTGCCGGTTTTGCATTGCGCGTTTTGGCTTAGGGGACATTGTTGACATGCACCTCGAGGTAAAGCTGCGCCGACTCACCGGACTCGGTAATCGTCAAGGTTAAAGCCACCACACCGCTACGCGCGGTAACCCCCGGGATGTAATCAAACGCGCAAGCCGATACGTTCGTCGCGGACAAAGCGCGGGTCGCACCGGAAGCAGCCAAGCTCGCCGCACTGAGCTGCGTCGGCGTAATAGAGTAGCCCCAATAGCGAGTCAAGGTCAGGTTTCCAGCGCTGGTATCGCATACATAACTCACCGGCCCGCTGATCACCTGAAAACGATTACCCGGTGATTCTAGGGGGAATTGTATCGGTGCGATCTGGATACGCTGCTCTCCACCCAACGCCCCCACTGGAAGGCCTGTAACTAAGCTACGATTGGGATTAGTGCTGGCATAAGCGTCGGCACCGGTAATCCCTGGCCCGAGGTTGTAAATTACGATGCTGTCCGTGCCGGTGGTGATCGTTTGCCCAGTGAGTGGTGAAAGGACATCGAGCTGATCGAATTGCATGTCGGGTGCGGAAAAACTCAGCGGATCAGCAGTAGAAGTGGGATCGGTATCAATGCGGTAACGTCCGCCGATCTTAGTTGGCAAAAACTCTATCGATGACGTCGTGGTGGTACTGGTAACCCGCACGCTATTCGGCAACGCCAAGCGTATATCACGCGCCATACGCCGCAGCGCGGCATCGGCAATGTCGGTCATTTCCGCACGCCGCGCCGCGTCCACATAGCCTTGTACCGGCAAGCGGATGAACACCGCTACCGCACCCGCGATGATGCCGGTAATGACGATCACCACAATCATTTCTATCAGCGTGAAACCCGCGGACGCCTTGGCGCTACGCCGAACCATTTTAGTATCCATAAGCGGTGCGGTACCCGCTTAGCGCGACCGAAACCCCGTCCGGGCCTTGCACCGTCACGGTAATGATTTTGGCGTTATTCGAGGCCGCGCTGATGAGGTTGCTCGCCGGCCCGAGGTCGGCAGAAACCACCGTCACGGACACCACGTTGTAGCCGGACAGGCCGGGTATCACCCCACTGCTATCGATAGGAGAAATGCCAGTAGTAGTAGTAAAGCCGTTGTAATCGCCAATATCGTCGAAAAATGGACGATTCGCCTGAGTTGGGGCTACTGCGGCACTCGTCGTGGTGAAATTCTCCAGCGATATTTCCTCCAGCAGCGATTCCGCGACAGCGATGGTTTGTTTGCGAATTAGTGGGTCGGCGCTGTGTTTGGTGGTGAAATTCATCACCGACAACACGCCCGCCAGCGCGACGCTCACGATGACGATGAAAACAATCGCCTCCACCAGACTAAACCCACGTTCCGCGTTCGCGGCAGCGCGGTTTCGGGCGTCGGCTTTGGTCACAGACCGATAACCGGAAACGGCATTATTTATGCACATACCCCGTCTCCTGTTCCACCACGATTTGACGCACAACCGTATCGCCCGTCACCGTCAGCGTTTGCATTGCATTGGGGGTAGGCTGGCCCAGGCTATTAAAGTTAAACCCCGAGCCCGTTAAACCGATGCCAGAAGGCGCAGTGACGACAAACGCGGCATTATTGTCCGCCGGGCTCGTCACCGGAATTGTGCACGCTGCGTCATAACACAAGGCCACTTTGTTCGCGCTGGGTACTACATACACGTTGGTATGCTGCGCTTGCGCGACTTTTTGTCCGTAGCGAATAGTGCTGATCGCCGCCTCGTGAAAACGCGACGCATCGAAACCGGCTTGCGCAAAAAAACGTGGCGCTGCAATGAGCGCCACGATGCCGACGATTACGATGACGACAATGAGTTCAATCAGGGTGAAGCCGCTCTTATCCTTCCGGTCTCTCATATGCAGAGCCTCGCTGTGCGATACCGCCACCATAATGACGGTACCGCAAAAACAGCCCTTATCTAACAGCCGCCGGGTGTAAGAACGGTACCTACCGTTGGAGCGCTACCGCTCGAAGCAGAAGAGGTATAGGTAAAAGAACAAGTACTATGGCCGCCATCAGATGCGATAGTCAGAACCGAACCCGCTGCCGCGCCACCCCCCGTAATCGAATAGTCTGTGGGAGAAAGTTGCGCAGATGCACCGATGCCTAATGCATCCGCAGTGGGGTAACCATTTACCAGGTTGATCGTCGCGCCATCCATTAATACGGTTATCCCGGACGACCCCCCGACCAACCACTGGGCATGGGCTAAGGCACTGGCTGACTGTACGGATCCACGCGCGCCATTCACCTTTGCCAAACGCGCACTCGAATCCACACTAATAAACCGTGGCAATGCCGTTGCCGCCAAAATACCCAAAATCACAATCACTACAATCAATTCAATCATGGTAAAACCGCGTTGGTTTCGCATTTCGTATCTCCTCATATAAATCTAGATCATTTAAAAATCTGCCCAACAGGCTGGTGAAAGCGCGCTGCCTCGCAAACGCCCTTTCAACAACCTGCTAAACCCTTTCCGCATAACACAGCAATAAGCATGCCATTACGCATGTGTATTGCGTCAGAACCATTGATACGGTTCTGCCAAGGCCAGGATTACGCCATTGATCTCTTTCTCATCGGCGGAACCCTGGTTTACTTGAGCTTCGCGGCTATACACTAGCCGCACTTTATAGCGCACTTCCTTACGTCCCGCCTTGTCCGGCGTAAAATGGCTACCGCGCGCCACGACATAAACCAATTCCTTATCTTTCAAGTCGAAATACCAATCGCCCTTGGGTACCTCGCCCGGTTTGGGGTTAAAACGCACGCCCACATAATTCGATGGCTGTTCTGCCAGCCAATCCATCGGATTGTCCTCGGCGAGCAGCGGCAAATCGCGCGTCTTGCCTTTGAGTAACTTGTCGGCGATTTGAAAATGCAGCGCGCTGCGCAAAGTGCCTGCCATTTGCTCCATCGCCGCCCTTTCCGCCGCCTCTTGATAAAACAAAATCCGATCCAGCAAAACTGCGGCCAGGGTGCTGATGATGATGATCACCACTACCAGCTCAAGCAGCGTAAACCCCTGTGCACGCCTCAACATCGTTCTCATGCGCTGCTTCGGCCAACGGAGTTTGATAGGGACCCCGCCGTTCGTCATTTGTGCAGCGCCACTTGGCCCAAATCCCATATCGGCAAGAACACCCCTAGCGCCAGCACCAGCACCATACCGCCGATGGCGACAATCAAAATCGGTTCAATCTGCGCGGATAGATTTTTTACCTGATACTCCACATCTTGGTCGTACATGCCGGCAATTTCTTCCATCAGCTCGTCTATGGCGCCGGTTTCTTCGCCTACCGCCACCATTTGCAACACCACCGGCGTAAACACGCCGGCAGTCATCGCGGTGCGCAAAATCGTTTCGCCGCGCTCAACGCCGTCGCGCATCTGCTCGATGCGCTGCGCAATATAATTGTTATCCACCACCTGCGCCACCACCGTGAGCCCCTGCACGATGGGTACACCACTTTTAATTGCCAGCGCCAGACTACGCGCAAAGCGCGCCAGCGTGGCTTTTTTCACGATGTCGCCTACCACCGGGATGTGCAACTTAAATTTGTCCCACTTGTATTTACCCGCCGGGGTTTGGATATAAAACCGGAAACCAATAATCGCCGCCACCGTCGCCGTGAGCAGCAAGGGCCAATAGTGCAGCATAAAATTCGACATGCCGATCAACATTCGGGTTAAGAACGGCAGTTCCGCCTTGAACCCGGCATAGACTTTGGCGAAAGCGGGAATGACCCAGATGTTTATCACCACCATCGCCGCCACAATCGCGATAATCACGAATGTCGGGTAGCGTAGCGCGGCCTTGATTTGCTCGCGGGTGCGGCGCTCAAAATCCAAATGAAAGAACAGTTGCAGAAAAATTTCCTCCAGGCGGCCGGTTAACTCACCCACGCGCACCATGCTCACATAGAACGGCGAGAATACTTGAGCCTGCCGGCGCATCGCCACCGACAGTTCGCGCCCCGCATCCAGGCTGTCGCGCAAGTCTTGCAACAGCTTGGCGAACGTTTTATTGATGGTGGATTCTTGCAAGCCGGCCAGCGCACGCATAATCGGCACCCCGGCGCGCAACAGGGTGTGCATTTGGCGGCTGAACATCAGCACATCGATCGGCCCAATTTTTTTCTCCATCAGCTTCGCCAAGAAGCCGCCTCCGGCCAACTTCATGACCGCTGGCGCGAGACTGATTTCGATCGGCGTAATGCTGTTGTTAAAGAGCTGATCCGCCACCGCGTTCGAACTGACGTTTTCTAAGGTGCCCTGCACCAATTCGCCACGCGGGTTGCGGCCTTTATAGGCGAAGACCGGCACGGCGCTAATCCTCCACCGTATTGCTCACGCGCATCGCTTCCGCCACAGTGGTCTTGCCGTTCGCAGCCAGCGCCACGGCGTGACGGCGCAGCGACCAGCCAGCCATTTGGCTCCGCGCGATTTTGATGAAGTGGTTGGGATCCTGGTGGTTCACTGCTTCGGCCAGCGGCGCGGTCATTTCCATCATTTCATACACGCCGACACGCCCCTGAAAGCCGGTGCCGTTGCAATGGGTACAACCGCGCCCATGCACGTACTGACGTTTTTTCGCCTCCTCCCCTATCTCCAGCGCAAGCCAGGTCAATTCGGAGGGCAAGGGCGTGTAGCCGGTGCTACAACTTTCGCACACCATGCGCACCAGGCGTTGCGCCAGCACCGCACGCACGGACATCGCCACCATGTAGGCCGGCACGCCCATATCCAGCAAACGGATCGGCGTGCTGATCGCATCGTTGGTATGCAAAGTGGACAGCACCATATGGCCGGTAATGGCAGCGCGCATTGCAATCTGCGCGGTCTCTTGATCGCGCATTTCGCCGATCAGCATAATGTCCGGATCTTGGCGTAAAGCGGAACGCAATACGCGGGAAAAACTCAGCTCGATTTTTTCGTTCACCTGCACCTGGTTGATGCCGGGCAAGCGATATTCCACTGGGTCTTCGACGGTGATGATCTTGGTATCGACGGAATTTAGTTCCGACAACACCGAATACAGCGTGGTGGTTTTACCGCTGCCGGTCGGCCCAGTCACCAGCACCATGCCCTGCGGTTGCGTGAAAATCGCGCGGAAGCGTTTCAGCATTTCCGCGGGAAAACCCAGCCGGTCCAAACTCGGAATGCCGCCGCTTTGGGACAGCAAGCGCATGACCACCGATTCGCCATACTGCGTCGGCATGGTGGAAATCCGCACATCGATGGCTTGGTTTTTCAGTTTCACGTTGAAACGGCCGTCCTGCGGCAAACGTTTTTCCGATATATCCAAACCCGACATGAGCTTGAGCCGCAACGCCAGTGCCCCGGCGATTTTGGGGTCGGCCTCGGTCTGCATATGCAGCATGCCATCGATGCGAAAGCGAATCTGCACGCGGGTTTCCTGTGGCTCGATGTGGATATCCGAGGCACGAATCTGTACCGCATCTTCGAACACCGATTGCAATAACTTCACCACCGGCGCATCTTCGAGGCTCTGATTCTGCCCCAAAGCGCCGAAATCAACCGCGGTATCGCCTAACTCGGCTTCCAGTTCATGCGCCAAACCGGAAATTTCATCCGTGCGCCGGTACATGCGATCGATGGTGGCAAGCAGCAAGGTCTCGTTCACCACCGCCAGGTTGATATCGCGCTTCACAATGCGCGCGATTTCGTCATAAGCGAAAAGGTCGGTCGGATCCGCCATGCCCACCAGTACGCCCGTCCCTTTTTGCTCCATGACTAGAGCCCGGAAGCGCCGCGCTTGCGTTTCCGGCAACAAGCGCACGATTTCCGGCTTGAGGTTGTAGAACTTGAGGTTGATGAAGGGGATATTGAGCTGTTTGGCGATGGCTTCCGATATCTGTTCTTCGGTCACATAACCTTGCTCGACAAAGAATCGCCCGAGCTTGCGCCCGGTACGCTTCTGCTCCTCGAGTGCGAGCTTAAGCTGCTCTTCTGAAACGAGTTTTTGACCAACGAGGATCTCGCCCAGCCGGACTTTTTCAGGCCGCGCCATTTATCCCCCACGTCATGTTTAAGTACAACTTCATATATACTTTGCAGGCTGTTGATACTAAACAATAACGGTTTTTTATTTAGGACACAAGAAAATGTTAGACCTGGTGCTGTACCAACCGGAAATCCCACCCAATACTGGAAACATCATCCGCCTCTGTGCCAATAGCGGCACGAAACTCCATCTAGTTGAGCCGCTGGGGTTTAAATTGGAAGATAAACAATTGCTGCGGGCCGGGCTGGACTATCACGAATTCACCCATTTGACGGTCCACGCGAGTTGGGCAGCCTGTAAAGAACAGCTTGGCGGGCGGCGGCGCTTTGCTCTGACCACCAAAGCCACGCGTTGGCATACCGATGCGATATTCGAGGAAGGGGATGTGTTCGTGCTGGGTCCGGAAACGCGCGGTTTGCCGCCGGAGGTATTAGAAGAATTCAACGACGCGCATCGCCTGCGCCTGCCGATGCAAGCAGAATCCCGAAGCCTGAATCTCTCTAACGCGGCAGCGGTGATCGTCTATGAGGCGTGGCGGCAGTTGGGATTCCGTGGAGGAGTATAGCGGACCAATCCCGCTTCCCAGCGGGGGCCTGCCACATCATTTAGATTCCAATTTTTTTACGTATTGATCGACGCCCTGCTTTAGCGACTCCGCCCTCTGCCGAAGACCATGAATCTCTCTAAAAATCGCATCTGCATGGTCGAATAACTCACTATGCACGTGCTCATTAAGCCGGTGAGACGCTTCGTGCGCCAGACGAAGCAAATCGATCAAGTCATTCATGGCTTCGAGGGCGCCACTTCCTTCTTCTCCAATTGTGCTCATGGCAAAACCTTTCAAAAAAGAAAAAAGGCGGAAATATCTACGTTAATAAAAATTGGCCTGCAAAGCTCCAGGCTAAGCAGGTTGTCGAAGCGGAAAAAATCGCCGCCCCTTTTAAGCGAGCCGCCCGTGGCAGTGCTTATACTTCTTGCCGCTGCCGCACGGGCAAGGGTCGTTGCGCCCGACTTTGTCGTCATGCCGCACGAAGGGGGCAGGCGCATCAGCCGGCGTTTCCGTCTCGCTCGGGCTTAATACTTCGTCGTAGTCAGCGTGATGATATTGAATATTCTCCGGTGCGGTATGCGCATCCACCACTTCCACGTCTTCCGGGCTGCGAATCTGCACCGTCATCGTGATGCGCGTGACTTCATACCAAATCGTGTCGAGCATGCTCGAGAATAATTCAAACGATTCGCGCTTGTACTCTTGCTTCGGGTTTTTTTGCGCATAGCCGCGCAGATGAATGCCTTGGCGCAGATGATCGAGCGCCGAAAGATGTTCGCGCCAATGCGTATCCAGACTTTGCAACATGATGCCGCGCTCGAAATGGTGCATCCCTTCCGCACCGACTACGGCCACTTTCTCCTGATACTGTGCGTTGGCCGCCTCGATCATTTTTTTCAGCAAGCCTTCCGCGTCAAGCCGCTCATTTTCGTCTAGCCACTGCTGCAAGGGCAGATCAAGATTGAGTTCAGCCGCTAGGTTCTTGGTCAGCCCGGCCACATCCCATTGCTCGGCCACCGTGTCGGGCGGAACATACTGGTGAAACAAGCTTTCTAGCACTTGCTCGCGAATGCCAGTAATGGAATCGGTAATGTCTTCCGACTCCATTAGCTCGTTGCGCTTCTCGTAAATTGCTTTGCGCTGGTCGTTGGCGACATCATCGTATTCGAGTAATTGCTTACGCATATCAAAGTTGCGCGCTTCCACTTTGCGTTGCGCGTTTTCGATTGCGCGCGTCACCCAGGGATGTTCGATCGCCTCACCTTCCGGCATTTTTAGGCGATCCATGATCGCGGCAACCCGGTCGGAGGCAAAGATGCGCAGCAGCGTATCTTCCAGCGACAAATAAAACCGGCTCGACCCCGGATCGCCCTGGCGCCCGGCACGGCCGCGCAATTGGTTATCCACCCGGCGCGATTCATGGCGCTCGGTACCGATGATATGCAAGCCACCCATCGCAATCACTTGGTCGTGGCGTTGCTGCCACTCGGCGCGCAAGGTGCTGATGCGCGCTTGCTTCTGTTCCTCGCTCAGCGCCTCGTCAGCCAGCACCACGTCGATATCGCCCTGCGGATTGCCGCCCAGCACGATGTCAGTGCCGCGACCCGCCATGTTAGTCGCAATGGTGATCATGCCCGGGCGTCCGGCTTGCGCCACGATATCGGCCTCGCGCGCATGCTGTTTCGCGTTCAGCAATTGATGCGGCAATTTTTCTTGGTTGAGTAATTTGGAAAGATATTCGTTGATCTCGATCGACGTCGTGCCGACCAGCACCGGCTGGCCGCGCAACTGACAATCTTTGACGTCAGTAATCACCGCCGCATATTTTTCTTTGAACGTGCGATAGACCTGATCCATACGATCTTGCCGCACCATCGCGCGGTGGGTCGGAATAATCACCGTTTCCAGGCCATAAATCTGCTGGAATTCGTAGGCTTCGGTATCCGCGGTGCCGGTCATGCCGGCGAGCTTATTATAGAGACGGAAATAATTTTGAAAGGTGATCGACGCCAGCGTTTGGTTCTCTTTCTGAATCGCGGCGCCTTCTTTCGCTTCCACCGCTTGATGCAGGCCATCCGACCAGCGCCGGCCGGACATCAAGCGCCCGGTAAATTCGTCGACGATAATCACTTCGCCGTCTTGCACGACATAATGCTGATCGCGGTGATACAAAGCATGCGCGCGCAACGCGGCATAGACATGATGCATCAGCGCGATATTCGCCGCATCGTAGAGGCTGCTGCCGGACGCAAGCAAGCCCGCCTGAGTCAGCAATTCCTCCGCGTGCTGGTGGCCGTCTTCGGTCAGCAATACTTGGTGGGCTTTTTCGTCCACGGTGTAATCGCCGGGGCCGTCTTCGACTTCCACTTTAATCAGTTTAGGCGCGAGCGCATTGACCTTGACATACAAATCGACGTTATCTTCTGCTTGTCCGGAAATAATGAGCGGGGTACGCGCTTCATCGATTAAAATCGAATCCACTTCGTCGATGATGGCGTAGTTGAGTTTGCGTTGTACCCGCTCTTCCGGGGTAAACACCATATTGTCGCGCAGATAATCAAAGCCGAATTCGTTATTGGTGCCGTAAGTAATATCCGCGGCGTAGGCTTCTTGCTTGGCTTCGTGATCCATCTGCGACAGGTTGCAGCCCACGCTTAAACCCAGGAAGCGATGCACGCGCCCCATCCATTCCGCATCGCGGCGCGCTAAATAATCGTTTACCGTGATGATATGCACGCCCTTGCCGGTCAAGGCGTTGAGGTAGGCGGGCAACGTCGCCACCAGCGTCTTGCCCTCGCCGGTGCGCATTTCGCCGATCTTGCCATTGTGCAGGGCCATGCCGCCGATCAACTGAACATCGAAGTGGCGCATTTCCAGCACCCGCCGCCCGGCTTCACGCACCACAGCGAAAGCTTCCGGCAGTAAATTATCCAGCGCTTCGCCATTGGCGACACGCTGTTTAAATTCCGGTGTCTTGGCCGCAAGCGCCTGATCGGATAGTGCTTGCATCTGCGGTTCGAACGCGTTGATGGTGCGAACAGTGGCGGCGTATTGTTTGACTAGGCGCTCATTGCGGCTACCAAATACTTTTTGGAGTAGGGCTGTGATCATGTTTATTCTTCGGCAAATAAAATTAAGGTGCAATCGCCGCGTGAAAGCTCACACAGCGTTTGCACCTTAGCGTAAGTAAGACTGCGGATCAGCCTGGCAGGTTCAAATAACGGGTAGGATTTTGCGGCGTACCGTTCAATAGTACTTCAAAGTGGAGATGCGGTCCGGTAGAGCGGCCCGTGCTGCCGACTTCGCCGATCTTCTGGCCTCGCAACACCACATCACCTTCCTTCACTAAACGCTTGGAGGCGTGGGCGTATCGGCTTACCAACCCGTTGCCATGATCGACCTCAATCATATTACCATAGCTCGGATTGTTCTCCGAATAGATGACAATGCCGCCTGCCGCGGCTTTGATCGGGGTGCCAGGCTCGGCGACGAAATCCACGCCTTCGTGCATAGCGCGCTCGCCGGTAAAGGGATCGATGCGCCAGCCAAAATTGGAGGAGAAGAAGCCGGTATTCACTGGCAACGCCGAGGGCAATGCGGCCCGGCGTACTTGTTCGCGCGATAGCAATGATTCCATAATGGCGAGTTGATCGGTTCGATCGTCCACGGCGCGGGAGAGCTTTGTCAACTCTTCCTGGAAGTCACTCATACTCATGGCCACGCCTTGCCCAGGAAGCAGAGGGCCGCCGCGGCCCGGTTTTCGGTCAAAATTAATTTCTTCTTTCTTGATACCGGCAACCTTGGCCACGCGCTCGCCCAGCGCTTCTAGCCGCATCACCTGCGCTTGCATCTCCCCCACTTTGATCGCCATAGCGGACAAACGCTGCTGTGTCGCCTCATGATTTTTTTCGACCTTGGACTGTTGCGAGGAAAGCACGAGTTTTTGCACCAGCGGCGCTTGCATGCCGCCGAGCTTGAACAAAATAAGATAGCCGAAGACTGCGCTTAAACCGGTGAACAACAACAAGCCAGCGACGAGAAGCAGGCCGCTCTGGCAGCGGCCAACGCACACCGTGCGCGCTTTTGCTAGCCGATTAGATACGAATATGATATTCAAGCATATCCTCACATGTCTTTTACGCCCCATGACAGCACGTAAACTGGACAGTTATCTTAGCGAGCCCACTTCGCCATTAAGCCGACTAACTGCTGCGGCCCAAGGTCTCAGCACGCTCGCGCGTATTTGGGAATCGGTCGCACCTATTGGGTTGGCGCGTTCTTGTCGGGTCGGTCACCTGGATGATGGCGTTTTGACCCTCTATGCTGACAACGGCGCAATTGCCTCAAAACTTAATCAGCAATTACCCAGCCTTCTGGAAAAATTTCAGAAGCGGGGGGGGAAAACTACTGGAATTCGAATTGATGTGCAAGTGAAAATCCCTTCACCTGCCACGCCATATACTCCTAAACCCGTCATTTCCACCACGGGATTAGCTAGCCTAGAAGAATTAGAGCTTAATTTACCTGAATCAAAACTAAAGGAAGCGCTTACTAACTTAATTGAACATCAGCGTGAATCAAAGCAAGGCGAGGCGTCCGATTGTCACGGCAGCGGCGACGACCAGCACGAGCACGATAGAAAATTTGAATAACTGCCAAGCGAAGCAGAACCAGCGCTTGTCTTTCAGCAACACCCCCACCAGCAGCGAACCGCCGATGGTAAATATCACGATCAGGAAGTAAAAGCGCAGCAGAATCATGGCCAGCCGGCCTAAGGAAACTTAAGCGGTTTGCGCTTGAAGACGAACAAAGCCTGCCGGCGCTTCGTCTTGGCGTTTGAAGGAAACATATTCCCAAGCTGATTGATCTTGGAGCAAACCGCGCAACAGTAGGTTGTTGAGCGCATGGCCGGACTTATGTCCCGTAAAAGCACCGATCAGCGGATGGCCCAACATATATAAATCACCGATCGCGTCCAGCGCTTTATGTTTAACAAATTCGTCGTCGTAACGCAGTCCATCGCTGTTCAATACTCGGAATTCGTCCATCACGATAGCGTTTTCCAGGCTCCCGCCGAGAGCTAAGCCGTTGTTACGCAGATATTCCACTTCATGCATGAAACCGAAGGTGCGCGCGCGGCTGATTTCTTTGATAAACGACATATCGGCGAAATCGACGGTCACCGCCTTACCCGAATGTTCGAACACGGGGTGATCGAAGTCGATGCTTAAGGTCACGCGAAAGCCGTTATAGGGCTCAAGCTTGACCCATTTATCGCCTTCTGCGATCGAGATTTTGCTTTTCACCCGGATAAAGCGTTTGAGCGCGTTCTGTTCTTCTACCCCAGCCGACTGCACCAGGAACACAAACGGACTCGCTGAGCCATCCATGATCGGCACTTCCGATGCGGTGAGATCGACATACACATTGTCGATCCCCAGGCCGGCTAATGCCGACATCAGGTGCTCGACTGTCATGACTTTTGCGCCGTTCGCTTCTAAGGCCGAACACAAACGCGTATCGGTCACTTGAAACGGGTCGGCTTTAATCGTCGGCATTTGCGGCAAATCTACGCGGCGAAACACGATGCCGGTATCAACCGCCGCCGGGCGCAGCGTCATCGTGACCTTCTGCCCGGTATGCAAGCCCACTCCCGTGGCGCTAATGACGTTCTTTAATGTACGTTGCTTAAGCACGCGTCAATCCTAAGTTTATCGCGTAAAAACGCGTATTCTAGCATAGCGTTGACCCACCTCATTTTTGGAGGGAGCCGCGCCCCTGGGCAGTTTCAGCCCATTCCCACTAAGCACCGAGCAGAGCGACTTAAACTCAGCCCACAGTCCTGCTACTAGTCCGCTTGTTTGCGCAAGAAGGCCGGGATATCGAGCAAATCCACTCCCGAAGCTTTCATTGCCTCGACTGCCGCCGCGCGCCGTCCGGAGCGAATCACCGCAGGCCCATCCGTTTCAACATAGGACATATCGTGCCCAATACTGTCAGTACCCGTCTTCACAATCGTCAGTGGCTTAGGTTGACGTGCTTGCGACGGCATACCCAGACCGGTTGCGACCATTGTCACGCGTAAGTCTTCGCCCATGCTCTCGTCGAACACCGCACCGAAAATCACGGTCGCATCTTCCGCGGTATATTCCCGAATGGTATGCATGACTTGGTGAATCTCTTTCATCTTCAACGAACGATTAGCGGTAATGTTGACCAACATGCCGCGTGCGCCGGACAAATTCACATCTTCCAACAACGGGCTCTTCACTGCTTGCTCGGCGGCGAGCCGCGCGCGTTCCGGACCTTGCGCCTTGGCCGAGCCCATCATCGCCATCCCCATCTCGGACATCACGGTGCGCACGTCGGCGAAGTCCACGTTCACCAAGCCGGGACAGCTAATCACTTCGGCAATGCCCGCCACCGCGCCGTGCAGCACTTCGTTGGCTTCTTTGAACGCATCCAGCACCGACACATCTTCGCCCAACACTTGCATCAATTTTTCGTTGGGGATAATGATCAGCGAATCAACGTTCTGCGACAACGCTTCGATACCCGCATGCGCCACTTTTAAACGTCGGCCTTCGAACATAAACGGCTTGGTTACCACCGCTACGGTCAAAATACCCAGCTCTTTCGCCACTTCTGCTACGACGGGTGCTGCGCCGGTGCCCGTGCCACCACCCATGCCCGCGGTGATAAACAGCATGTCCGCGCCATCGATAATTTCGGCGATTTTTTCACGGTCTTCCAGTGCCGACTCGCGTCCGATTTCCGGATTCGCGCCCGCACCTAGGCCCTTGGTGATGGAGTTGCCGAGTTGCAGCTTAACGTGGGCATCGCTCTTCGCAAGCGCTTGCGCATCGGTGTTGGCCGCGATGAACTCCACGCCTTGGAGCCCGCACGCGATCATGTGGTCCACTGCATTACCGCCGCAGCCGCCCACGCCGATCACTTTAATCACTGCATCCTGAGATTGACCGTCGAGAATTTCAAACATCTTCACCTCCTAGTAAAAAAAACCACAAAAAAACGACCCCGAAAATTAAAAACCTTGAAACCAAGATTTCATCTTGTCGAACACCTGTTGCAAGGAAGAACTTTGCATACGCACTAATTGATGGCGCTGGTATTGTTCCAGCCCGGCGAGCAACAAGCCCACACCGGTCGCGTAGCGCGGATTGCGTACCACTTCCGATAAGCCGCCGATGTATTGCGGCATACCCAGCCGCACCGGCATATGGAACACTTCCTCACCCAAATCCACCATGCCCTGCATCATGCTCGAACCACCGGTGAGCACGATGCCGGACGAGATCAATTCCTCGAAGCCGCTGCGGCGCAACTCCGCCTGCGCCAGCGAATACAATTCTTCGACCCGCGGCTCGATCACTTCCGCCAGCGTTTGGCGCGACAATTGACGCACGCCGCGATCGCCCACGCTCGGCACTTCGATCATCTCCGAGGCGTGCGCCAACTGGCGTAGCGCGCAGCCATGGGCACGCTTGATGTCCTCGGCTTCCTTGGTCGGCGTGCGCAACGCCATCGCGATATCGTTAGTGATTTGATCGCCGGCAATCGGAATCACCGCCGTGTGCCGGATCGCGCCGTTGGTAAAGACGGCGATATCTGCCGTGCCGCCGCCAATATCGACCAGGCACACGCCCAAATCCTTTTCATCTTCGGTCAGCACCGCCATGCTGGACGCCAGTGGTTGCAGAATCAGATCGCGCACCTCCAAGCCGCAGCGCTTCACGCACTTGACGATGTTTTGCGCCGCAGAAACCGCACCGGTGACAATGTGCACTTTGACTTCCAGCCGCACCCCGCTCATGCCCAGCGGCTCGCGCACATCTTCCTGACCATCGATAATGAATTCCTGGGTCAAAATGTGCAGAATTTGCTGATCGGTCGGGATGTTCACTGCGCGCGCGGTTTCGATCACGCGATCGACATCGGCCTGCGTCACTTCTTTGTTCTTGATCGCCACCATGCCGTGCGAATTGATGCTCTTGATGTGGCTGCCGGCGATGCCGGTATACACCTCGCGGATTTTACAATCCGCCATCAATTCCGCTTCTTCCAGCGCGCGTTGAATCGCGTTCACCGTGGACTCGATGTTGACCACCACGCCCTTCTTCAGACCGCGCGACGGCGTCTCGCCGATACCGATCACTTCCAAGCGGCCTTCCGGTAAGACTTCTGCTACCAAGGCCACGATTTTGGAGGTACCAATATCGAGACCGATGATAAGATTTTTCTGTTCTTTATTTTTAGCCATCCCGTGTCACTCCAAAATTCTTTATCCGTTTGCCCGCGACTTGATTTCACCCATACCAAAACGTACTGCGAAACCGTTGGGGTAGCGCAAATCCACGTAAGCCACTGGGTGCGGCATGCGTGCAATCGTGGCGTCATACGCCCGTACGAATTTGTCGAGCCGCACGCCGGCCTGATCGCGGCCTAATTCGAGTATCAAGCCGCTATCGAGCTTGAGTTGCCAGGCGCGGCGCTCGGTCATCGTCAAGTTCACTGGCTTGAGCTTGAGCGACATGAGCGACGCTTTAAACTGCGCATACTGTTCTGTGACTTCAGGCGCACTACTCTCAGGCCCGCTGAATACCGGTAAATTGCTACTGCTTGCCGCCTGAAACAATTCGCCTCGGGTATTCACCAAACCACCGCCCGACCAGCGTGCCAGCGCCACATGCTCTTCCAACACCACTTCCAGCGTATCCGGCCATTGGCGGCGCACGCTGACATTGCGCACCCACGGCAGCTTCTGAAAACCTTTGCCGACTTGGGTGAGATCGAGCGTGAAAAAATTACCCTTGAACTCGCGCGTCACGATATAGCTCACTTGCTGATAAGTGACATGCTGCAAATCACCTTTTATCTCCACATGCTTCAAGGGAAACAGCGGTAGGTGAATCATCAAAAACAGCAGCGCATACAGGAGCAAGATGGCTGCCAGCGCATACAGAAAATTAGCGCACCACAACATGAGTTGCGCCTTGTCCCACATCGACAACACCAGCGTACCCGGCGTCGATGCCGCCATCGGCCGGCGCAGAAGATCGCCTTTGTCTTTCTTACCCCACATGCGCTTGCTCCAAAATACGCAACACCAATTGCTCGAACGACAAACCGGCTTGACGCGCCGCCATCGGCACCAGGCTGTGATCGGTCATGCCGGGTGAGGTGTTCAGTTCCAAGAAATACGGTGTACCGCTTTCATCCACGATCAAGTCCGCGCGTCCCCAACCCTGGCAGCCGAGCAACTCGAAGGCTTTGAGCGCCAGCGACTGCACTGCGCGCTCTGCCTGCGGCGCCAATTCGCAGGGACAGATATAACGCGTATCGTTGGCGATGTATTTGGCGTTGTAGTCGTAGAAAGTATGCGGCGTTTCCAACCGGATTAAGGGCAAGGCCTTATCGCCCAGAATGGCAGCGGTGTATTCCACGCCAGCCACGAACTGCTCGGCGATCACCGTGCGATCGTGTTTCGCCGCCAACTCATACGCCATTTTCAAATCCTCGGCGCGCATCACTTTACTCATGCCGATCGACGAACCTTCGCTCGCCGGCTTGACCATCAAGGGCAACCCCAGATCCGCCGCCACTTGATCGAAATTCGAGTGCGCGGTGAGCAGCGCGTCGTGCGGCGTGGGCACGCCCGCCGCCTGCCACACCAGCTTGGTGCGCCATTTGTCCATGGCCAACGCCGAAGCCAGTACGCCGCTGCCGGTATAGGGGATGCCCATCAATTCCAGCGCGCCTTGGATCGTGCCGTCCTCACCGTAGCGCCCATGCAGCGCGATGAATACGCGATCGAAGCCTTTGAGTTCCGCCAGTTCGCGTTCGGCTGGATCGAAGGCTTGCGCATCGACACCGCTGGATTGCAATGCCGCCAATACTGCATGGCCGCTCTTCAACGACACTTCACGCTCGGCGGAACGCCCGCCCAGCAACACCGCCACTTTTCCAAAATTGCCCATGCGCGGCGCGAACGGCAATACTTGCGAGCTGATACCGCCGGCGCTGCCGCGCCCGGCTTCTTCCGCCATCACCCGCTTCACCCGGCTCATGAGCGGGTCGTCGGCGCGTGGCTGAAATTGAATGTTTGTCATCGTGCAGCCTCCGAACCCGAGGCGAGATCCCCGACGATCCGCACTTCTGGCTCAAGCAAAATTCCCTTTTCCCGCCGCACGGTGTCTTGCACCGTGTGGATCAGGCTTTCAATATCCGCCGCCGTCGCCCTGCCCAAATTGACGATGAAGTTAGCGTGTTTCTCCGATACCTGCGCGCCCCCGCTGAGCCGGCCTTTGAGACCACATGTCTCGATCAGCCGCGCGGCATAATCCCCCGGCGGATTGCGAAACACCGAACCGGCATTGGGTTGCTGCAAGGGCTGCGTATCGATGCGTTGTTGCAATAAGGTTTTAATGCGGCTTTGCGACGCCACGCTATCGCCGCGCGCCAGCTTGAACCACGCGCCGATGAACCATTCCTCGGGGTGAGGTGCCGTAGCGTTTTCGTCGCGTAGGAGCACGTGGCGGTAAGCAATCTCATAATTGCTGGGCGGGCGTTGCATCAATTCGCCGCGCCGGTTAATCGTCCGCACTGCGTCGACTTTTTCCCAAGCCTCGGTTCCATAACACCCGGCATTCATCGCCAGCGCGCCGCCGAGGGTGCCGGGAATCCCGGCCAAAAACTCCGCGCCTGCGTAGCCGTGCTTGGCCGCGAAGCGCGCGAGCTTCGGGCTCGCCACACCGGCTTCGGCGTAGATCCGCTCGTCTTCTATTCGCACTTCGTTTAGCACCGCATGCATCAAAATCACCGTTCCTTTAAATCCACCGTCACGTACTAAGAGATTGCTGCCCAAGCCCACGAACAACACCGGCTCGGCTGGCGGCAGCGTTTTCAAAAACGCCGCCAAATCGTCCAAGCCCGCGGGAATATAAGCGCGCGCCGCATGCCCGCCCGCCCGCCAACTCACGTGCTTGGCCATCGGTTCGTTTAAGCGCAGCACACCTTTCACGCTTCACCTCTCACGCCTCACCGGCCGGTTGCGCCAGTAGCACCGGCACTTGCCCAACCGAGCCCGCACCCATGGTCAACACCACATCGCCAGCGCGCACCAAATTCATAATCGCCTGCGGCATTTCCATGGCCGTTTCCACAAATACGGGTTCGATGCTGCCCGCCACCCGGATCGCGCGCGTTAACGCCCGTCCATCAGCCGCCACGATCGGTGCTTCGCCTGCCGGATACACTTCCGTCAATACCAGTGCGTCCACGCTCGACAACACCTTCACGAAATCCTCAAACAAATCTCGCGTGCGCGAATAGCGATGCGGTTGGAACGCCAACACCAAACGTTGTTGGGGAAATGCGCCGCGTGCGGCGGCAAGCGTGGCCGCCATTTCCACCGGGTGGTGGCCGTAATCGTCGATCAAGGTGAAATATCCGCCGCTAGGCAGTGGGATTTCGCCATAACGCTGAAAACGCCGTCCCACGCCCTTGAACTCGGACAGCCCCTTTAGAATCGCCTTGTCCGAGACATTCAATTCAGTCGCCACGGCGATGGCCGCCAAGGCATTCAGCACGTTGTGATGTCCCGGTAGATTGAGTGTCACTGCGAGTTTTGCCGCGCCTTTGCGCGTCACCTGAAACTGCATTTGCCCGGCAGCCGCCTTGATTTTGCTGGCGCGCACATCAGCCTCTTTACCTGTGCCGTAAGTGATGATCGCTTTGGTGACCCGCGGCATGATCGCTTGTACATGCGGGTCGTCCGCGCACAACACGGCGACGCCATAAAACGGTAGGTGCTGAAGAAAATAGACGAAGGCTTGCTTTAATTTTTCGAAATCATGGTCATAGGTTTCCATATGGTCGGCGTCGATATTCGTCACCACTGACAGCATCGGATTCAAATACAGGAAAGACGCATCGGATTCGTCTGCTTCCGCCACCAGCCACTCGCCTTGGCCCAACTTGGCATGCGCACCCGCCGCTTCGAGCCGGCCGCCAATCACGTACGTCGGATCCAAGCCGCCTTCCGCTAACACGCTCGCAATCAAACTGGTGGTCGTGGTCTTGCCATGGGTGCCGGCTACCGCGATGCCTTGTTTGAAACGCATCAACTCCGCCAACATGATCGCGCGCGGCACGACCGGGATATTTTTATCGCGTGCCGCCAACACTTCCGGGTTGTCCGGCTTCACGGCGGTCGAGGTGACGACCACGTCGGCCTTATCCAGATGGCTTGCGGCATGGCTATGGAACACTTTGGCGCCCTGCTTCGTCAGGCGCTTGGTCGCAGCGTTGTCGGACAAATCCGAACCGCTCACTTTAAAGCCCAGATTAAGCAGCACTTCGGCGATACCGCTCATGCCTACGCCGCCGATGCCTACGAAGTGAATGTGTTTGACTTTATGTTTCACGCCGCCAACCTCACACAAGCATCCGCTACCACGCGTGTCGCATCCGGCTGCGCCAGCGCGCGCGCGTGCTGCGCCATGGCCATTAATTTCTCGCGCGTGAATTCACCCAGCAATTGCGCGAGCCGCTGCGGCGTCAATTCGTTTTGCGGCAACAGCACTGCTGCACCGGCCGCGCTCAAAAAAATCGCATTGGTGGTTTGATGATCGTCCACCGCATGCGGATAAGGCACCAGTACGCTGGCCACGCCCGCCGCCGCCAGCTCGGCTATCGTCAGCGCACCCGCGCGGCAAATCACCAAATCGCACCAGGCATACCGCGCCGCCATGTCGTCGATGAAGGCCAGCACCTCGGCGCTGACACCCACCGCCGCATAATTCGCCTGCAATTGCGCGAGATGTTTCATACCGGCTTGATGCACTACCTGCGGACGGTTTGCCGCGTCTATAAGTTTCAAGGCTTGCGGTACCGTGGTGTTCAAGACTTGCGCGCCGAGGCTGCCGCCGACCACTAACACGCGCAAATTCCCGCTGCGATTTTGTAAGCGCGCGGCAGGCGCGGGCAGTGCCGCGATCTCGGCGCGCACCGGATTACCGCAGCACAGCACGGCCACCTTGCCGCAGGGAATGGGTTTGTCTTTCGGGCCTTGGAATGCGCTGGGAAATGCCACCAGTACTTTGTCCGCTAGGCAGGCGAGCATGCGATTGGTGAGTCCTGCAATGGAGTTCTGCTCATGGATCACCAGCGGGCGATTGAATAGCGAAGCCATCATGCCGCCAGGAAATGCGGTATAACCGCCCAGCCCCAGCACCACATCTGGCCGCTGCTTGAAAATCGCGCGCGCGCTTTGAATGAAGGCGATGAGGAGCTGCATCGGCAGCCATACCATGCGCAACCAGCCTTTGCCGCGCACGCCGCCGAATTTCAACCACACCATCTCAATGCCTTGTTCCGGCACCAGCTTGGCTTCTAAGCCATGCTTCGTGCCCAGCCAAATCACATGCCAACCGCGTTCGCGCAGATCATTCGCTACCGCCAATCCTGGATACACATGACCGCCAGTGCCGCCAGCCATAATCATCACGGTGCGTGGGACGCTCATACCGTTCGCCTCTTCCACCATCGAGTAATGTCCGCCCAATCGTGTCGGCTCCACGCAGCATTCGCGGACGGTCTCATCCCCGCTTCGCGGGGCCCCTGTTCCCTGCTCATACCGCGTACCCCTTGAGCAATTGCCGGCTCTCCCAATCCACGCGCAATAAGATACCGAGCGCCACGCAATTGGCGGCGATGCCGCTGCCGCCGAACGACAACAACGGCAGGGTTAAGCCTTTGGTCGGCAGCAAGCCCATGTTCACACCCATATTGATGATGGATTGCACCGCCAGCCAAATGCCAATGCCGTGTGCTACCAGCGCGGCGAATGGCCGCTCCAGCGACGCCGCTTGGCGGCCGATGGCAAAAGCACGCAAGGTAAGATAAGCAAACATCCCCACCACCGCGGCCACACCCACGAAGCCGAGTTCCTCCGCGATGACCGCCAATAAAAAGTCGGTGTGCGCTTCGGGCAAATACATTAATTTTTCAATGCTGCCGCCCAAGCCCACACCGAACCACTCACCCCGCCCGAAAGCGATCAAGGCGTGCGAAAGTTGATAGCCTTTGCCGAAGGGATCAGCCCACGGATCCATGAAGCCGATGATGCGTTGCATGCGATACGGCGAGCGCCAGATGACAAAGGCAAAACCAATTACCAACATCACAATGAGGGCGCCGAATTGCCGCCCATTAATGCCGCCGAGGAATAAGATGCCCATCGCGATAGCGATGATGACGGCGAACGCGCCGAAATCGGGTTCGAGCAACAGTAAAGCGCCGATGAACAACATCACCAACAGCATCGGCAGAAATCCCCGGGTGAAGCTCTCGATGTGCCCCGCCTTGCGTATGGTGTAGTCCGCGGCGTAGAGAACGGCGAACAATTTCATCAACTCCGAGGGTTGTAGATTCACGACTAACAGCGATATCCAGCGCTTCGATCCGTTCACCTCGCGTCCGATATGTGGCACCAGCACCAGCACCAGCATCACGATGCCGGTAATAAACAAGTACGGCGCCAGTTTTTGCCAGGCACGCAGGGGAAATTGGAAGGCGATAAATCCGAATATCAAACTCACGGTGACATACATCAATTGCCGCACCAGGTAATAGCTTTCCTGGTAGCCGGTATAACGGTTGGCCCCGGCGATGCCGATCGATGCCGAATACACCATCACCACGCCAAAGGCGAGCAGCAGCAGCGATACCCACAACAAACCTTGGTCATAATCCGGCTTGGCATGCTGCGTTTTCAGTGCAGTGGCGTAGAACATCATGCTGCGCGCTCCTGCTTGAGTTTTTGTACTGCCGCGACGAACACCTGCGCGCGGTGTTCATAGTTACGAAACATATCGAAGCTGGCGCATGCCGGGGACAGCAACACGGCATCCCCTCTCTGCGCGGCGTTAAATGCCAGCATCACCGCTTCATCCATATCACGCGCTTTGATCAGAGGTACGCCGCATCCCGCCACCGCAGCTTCAATGCGCGGCGCATCGCGCCCGATCAGCACCACCGCGCGCGCATGCACGGCGCAAGCCATTTTGAGCGGCGTAAAATCTTGGCCTTTGCCATCGCCGCCCGCGATCAACACCACGGGTTCGGCCATGCCCGTCAAGGCCGCCACCGTGGCGCCCACATTGGTACCCTTGGAATCGTCATAGAATGTCACATCGCCCACTTCCGCGATTTTTTCCACGCGATGCGGCAAACCCTTGAAGTTGCGCAAAGCCGTGAGCAAGGGCGCCATCGGCAGTCCAATCGCGCGGCACAGCGCAAGCGCGGCCAAGGCATTCGCCGCATTGTGCCGTCCGGCGAGCGGAATAATATCGCTGGCGGGAAGCAGTTTTTCTTGCCCGCGTGCCAACCACGCTTGGCCTTCGACCTCGATCAAACCCCATTCCGCATCATTGGCCGGCGCACCCAGCCCGAAGGTTTCAATCTGTCTTTCAGCCACCGTCATCGCACGGCTATACACATCTTCGCGATTTAATACTTGCATGCCCTTGCCAAAAAAGATGCGCGCTTTGGCGGCAGCATAATCATCCATATCGCGATAACGATCCAAATGATCTTGCGTCACGTTCAACACCGTCGCCGCATCGGCATCGAGCGTGGTGGTCGTTTCCAATTGAAAGCTCGACAACTCCAGCACGAATACATCGGGCATCACCGCACCGTCTTCGATAACACTCAACGCATCCAATACTGGCAAGCCGATATTGCCTGCCACCACGGTATGCAGCCCGGCTTGCTTGCACATCGCGCCGCACAAGGCAGTCACTGTGGTTTTGCCGTTGGCGCCGGTAATCGCAATCACCTTACTTTGGCGCGGCGCTAAGGCCTGGGCAAACAATTCCACATCACCCACCACCGGTACGCCGTGTTGGCTAACACTCGACTTAGGCACGCCGGGGCTGATGGCAATGAGATCAATACCTTGAAAACAAGCAGCGTCGAATGCGCCGGCCATGATCTCGACTTGCGGCCATTCCTCGCGAATACGCGCGGCATGCGGCGGATTGGCGCGGCTGTCGGCGGCGCGCACGCGCGCGCCGTGGCGCGCGAGCCAACGCACCATCGATAGGCCGGTATCGCCCAGGCCTAGCACCAACACATTTTTTCCATCCACTTGCATGTCCTATGTAGGGGCGAGGCATGCCTCGCCCTCACGTCTCCTATCGCAACTTCAGCGTTGATAAACCAAACAACACCAGAATCATGGTGATGATCCAAAAGCGCACCACCACTTGGTTTTCCTTCCAGCCCTTCAATTCATAGTGATGGTGCAAGGGCGCCATGCGGAAAATGCGTTTTCCGGTGAGCTTGAACGACGCCACTTGCAATATCACCGACAAGGTTTCCACCACGAACACACCGCCCATGATGAATAGCACAATTTCCTGGCGCACGATCACCGCCACCGCACCGAGCGCGCCACCCAAGGCCAGCGCGCCGACATCACCCATGAACACTTCCGCCGGATAGGCGTTGAACCACAAAAAGCCCAGACCCGCCCCCGCCATCGCGGCGCAAAATACCGCCAATTCGCCCGCGCCGGGGATATACGGCAGTTGCAGATACTTGGAGAACACCGCATTACCTGCGACATAGGCGAAAATCGCCAGTGCACTGCCCACCATCACTGTCGGCATGATGGCGAGGCCATCCAGCCCATCGGTGAGATTCACCGCATTGCTGGTGCCCACGATCACGAAATACGCCAGCACCATGAAACCAATCGCCCCCAAGGGAATGGACACTGTCTTAAAAAACGGCACGATTAATTCGGTCTGCGCCGGCAGCTTGGTGCTGTAGGCGATAAAAGCCACGGCGACCAGTGCAATCACCGATTGCCAAAAATACTTCGCCTTGGCCGACAAGCCCTTGGGGTTGCGATGAACGACTTTGCGATAGTCGTCCACCCAGCCCACCGCGCCGAAACCTGCGGTGACCAACATCACCACCCACACGTAGAGATTTTTCAGGTCTACCCACAACAAGGTTGCGATCAAAATCGCCACCAGAATCAAGGCGCCGCCCATCGTCGGCGTGCCGGCTTTGATGAGATGCGATTGCGGGCCGTCATCGCGCACCGCTTGGCCGATTTTGTACGCCGTCAGCCGGCGTATCATGCCCGGGCCGACCACGAGAGAAATCGCCAGCGCCGTTAACGCCGCCAGCACCGCGCGCAGCGTGATGTAACTGAACACATTGAAGGCACGCACATGCATGTCTTGGGCCAGCCATTGAAACAGTGCTAACAGCATCGCTGCATCCTCATGCCACCTCGAAGCTTTTCACTACCCGCTCCATTTCCATGAAGCGGGACCCTTTTACCAACACCGTCACTGTCGGCCCGAGACGGTTTTCCAAATCGGCGAGCAATTCTTGAATCCGCTCGAAATGCCAGGCGTTGGCGCCGAATGCCTGCGCCGCATGGCGGCTCATCTCGCCCAGGCAAAACAGGGCATCGATGCCTTTTTCTTTGGCGTAAGCGCCGATTTCGTCGTGCAGCTTCGCACTGTCCGCGCCGAGTTCGCCCATATCGCCGAGCACTAAAATCTTTTCGCCGGCCGCATCCGCTAGTACGTCGATAGCGGCGCGCACCGAACCGGGATTGGCGTTGTAGGTATCATCAATCAGCGTCGCGCCATGCAGCACTGCCTTCGTTTGTAAGCGCCCTGGCACGCCACTAAAGGCGCCCAAGCCTTCGGCGATGGCGTGCGCCCCAACGTTGGCCGCGACCGCAGCGGCGCTGGCCGCAAGCGCATTGCGCACGTTGTGCAAGCCGGGCACTTGCAGCCGCACAGATAACGTCGCTTCGGGCAGTTCGATCTCCAGCTGCGCGCCCGCCGCCAGCAGCTCGTAACGCCCGCTCACGCGTGCCGCATGCTCCAGCCCGAAATCCATCACTTCGCGTCCGGCGTTCAATTCGCGCCACATCGCTGCGAACGTGTCATCGGCGTTGATCACGGCGATACCGCTCGGGCGCAAGCCGGAGAAAATCTCACCTTTGGCGCGTGCGATGTTTTCCACGCTGCCCACTTCTCCCACATGCGCCGCTTGCGCGTTATTGACCAGCGCCACCGTAGGCGCAGCCAGATGCGTGAGATAGTCGATTTCGCCGAGGTGATTCATACCCATCTCGATCACCGCATAGCGGTGCGTGGCACGCAGCCGCAGCAGCGTCAGCGGCATGCCGATGTCGTTGTTCATATTGCCTTCGGTCGCGAGCACCGCCGCCGCCGCACCGGTTTCGCTGCGCAGGATGGCAGCGAGCATTTCCTTCACGGTGGTTTTGCCGTTACTGCCGGTCACGGCGATCAAGGGAATGTCGAAACGATTGCGCCAAGCGGCCGCAAGCTTGCCTAATCCGAGCCGCGTATCCTCCACCACGAGCAAGGACGCGTCAGCGCCGAGGCCTGACGCCTCCGGGTCGAAACGCGTATCCACCATGACGACGGCTGCCCCATTCTCCAGTGCAAATCGGGCAAAGTCGTGGCCATCGAAGCGATCGCCGCGCAATGCGACGAACAGCGCGCCGCGTTGCAGTGTGCGAGTATCGGTGCCGACCGACAGAAAGGCCGCCTCTGCGCCGCGCACTTCACCGGCAATGGCCTGCGCCGCTTCAGAAAGCCGCATCATCGCCCGCCCTCCAGCGCACGCGCCGCCACTTCGATATCGTTGAACGGCAGCTTCGCGCCCATGATCTCCTGATAATCCTCATGCCCTTTGCCGGCGATCAGCACCACGTCTTGGGCTTGGGCATGACGAATGGCGTAATCGATCGCGGCAGCGCGATCTTCCAGCACGTGATAATTCGCGGCCATGCCGGCCAGGATGTCGTCGATGATCGCGCGCGGCTCTTCGTTGCGCGGGTTGTCACTGGTCACGACCACGTGATCCGCTAGGCGCGATGCGACATCGCCCATCATCGGCCGCTTGCCTTTATCGCGCTGGCCACCACAGCCGAACACGCAAATCAGCTTCGACTCCGACGCTTTGGATTCACCTGCGATTTCGCGCAATGTGATCAACACTTTTTCTAACGCATCCGGGGTATGGGCGTAATCCACGACCACCAGCGGTTTACCGGGCTTGCGGATCTGCTGCATGCGACCCGGCACGGGTTGAACGTGTTGCACGCTGATAATGGCTTGGTCGAATTTCACGCCGCCGGCTAATAGGGTGGCGAGCACCGCAAGTAGATTGTGCGCATTGAAGCGGCCAAGCACGCTGCTTTCCACTTGCGCATCACCCCAGGGACTCGTGACATCGAACACCAGCCCCTGCGGTCCGACGTGCAAATTGCTACCGCGCACGTCGCCCGCATCGAAACCATAGCCGACGACTTGCGTGCCTTTGGTCTCAGCTTTTTGCCGCAACTCGCGCGCATAAGGATCGTCACAATTCAACACCGCATGGTGCAGTGCCGGCCAAGTGAACAACGCCGATTTCGCCGCCGCGTAACGCTTCATATCACCGTGGTAATCCAAGTGATCGCGCGACAGATTGGTGAACAACGCCATTTCGAAATGCATGCCGTTAACGCGTCCTTGATCCAGTGCGTGCGAGGAGACTTCCATTGCCACGCATTGCGCGCCCTCGTCCAAATAGCGCTTCAAGCTGCGTTGCAACACGATGGGATCGGGCGTGGTATTGGGTGAGGCTTCGAGTTGCTCGGGAAAGCCATTGCCCAGCGTGCCGATAATGGCGGTGGGACGGCCGGCCTGGCCCAGCGCTTGCGCCAGCCAATGCGAACAAGACGTTTTGCCGTTGGTCCCGGTAATGCCGATGACACATACGCGCCGCGACGGCTGGCCATACACCTCGGCGGCGAACGCGCCCACTTTATCGCGCAATTGCGGCACGGGCAGATTGGGCACTTGCCAGGCGGGATCCCATAAATAATTCTGGGATTCCCACACAATCGCGTTGGCGCCATTGGCAATCGCTTGCGGGATAAATTGCCGCCCATCCATTTGTTCACCGGGATAAGCCACGAAAGTATCACCGGCTTTTAGCTGACGGCTATCGTTCGCGAGATTCGTCACTTTGACCGGCAGCGCATCCAGCAAATTGAAATCGAATTGGAGTTGCGCGTTGCTAGTGGGGATCATGTTTCCTCCCGCACTTCCGGCGCATCCGCAGGCGGCAGCAACATGTTTTGCGCCGGCATATCGGGCGAGATCGCCAGCATGCGCAGCGCGCCCGCCATAATGCGTGAGAACACCGGCGCCGCAACCTGGCCGCCGTAATACTGACCAGTGGATGGCTCGTCTACCATGACTGCGATAATCAGGCGCGGATCGGATGCCGGTGCAAAGCCGACGAAAGATGCGATATAACGATCCGGCGCGTAGCCGCCATGGCCATCCAACTTATGCGCGGTACCGGTTTTGCCCGCCACGCGGTAGCCCATCACTTGCGCGCGCGGCGCAGTGCCGCCTGGCATGACCACCATTTCCAGCATGCGACGCACGGCGAGCGCGGTGCTGGCCGAAAACACCCGCTTGGCTGGCATGGGCTGATCTTGTTTGAGCAGTGAAATATCCCGCAATTCGCCATCCGAAGCGAACACGGTATACGCACGCGCGAGTTGTAGCAGGCTGACCGAAATGCCGTTGCCGTAGGCCATGGTCGCTTGCTCGATTGGCCGCCATGATTGATAGGGCCGCAAGCGCCCCGACACCTCCCCGGGAAAACCGGAGTGCGGCAATTTGCCGAAGCCTAACTTGGAAAATCCGGTGTACATGTATTCCGGCGCCAAGGTCAGGGCCATTTTCGCCGCGCCGACATTGGAGGATTTTTGGATGACTTGCGCTACCGTCAGCGCGCCATCTGGATGCGCATCATGAATGGTTGCCGGGCCGATGCGCAATTTGCCGCCTTCGGTATCAATCACCGTATTGGGCGTGAAACGCCCACTCTCAATGGCGAAGCCGGCGGTAAACGGCTTCATGGTGGAGCCGGGCTCAAAGATATCGGTGACTACACGGTTACGCGTGAGGCCAGCCTGTATATTTTTAGCCCGATTATTCGGGTTATAAGTGGGTTGATTGACGATTGCCAGCACCTCGCCGGTCTTCGCATCCAGCACCACGGCTGCGCCGGCTTTGGCGCGATAAGTATTGACTGCGGCGGTCAATTCGCGATACGCGAGGTATTGAATATTGCGATCAATGGAAAGGGTGATGTCCTGACCTTCTTGCGGCGCGCGTATGCTCTCCACACCCTCGATGATGTTGCCGAGCCGGTCTTTGAGTACGCGGCGCGAACCATCCATGCCCGCGAGCTGATGGTTATAGGCAAGCTCGATGCCTTCCTGACCGTTATCATCCACATCGGTAAAACCCAATAGGTGCGCCGTCACTTCGCCGTCGGGATAGTAGCGCCGGTATTCACGCTGCAAGAACACGCCGGGGATATCCAACTTCAACACCTTTTCTGCTGTCTCCGGCGAAAGCTGGCGCTTGAGATAGACGAAGTCACGGCTCTCATTCAGCTTCTTTTGCAACTCACCGGTTTTGACGTCAAGCAACTTGGTGAGTTTCGCCATCTGTTGTGAGTTAACGTCTACCTCGCGCGGATTGACCGCCACCGATTCAACCGGGCTCGAAATCGCCAGCGGCTCGTTATTACGATCGGTAATTTTTCCCCGGCTGGCATTCAAGGTAATCACGCGCGAGTAGCGCGCCTCACCTTTCATCCGCAGGAAATTCTTGTTCACACCTTGCAAGTACACGGCACGGCCGATCAATACCAAAAACCCAGTCAGCAACAAAATCAGTACCGTCCGGGTACGCCACACCGGTAGCCGCACCGGCAATTGGCCCTTCGTGGTCGCGGCGCCGGCCATCATGATTTAGGCGCCTCCAGCTTGGGAGCAGGAATCGTCGGCACCACTTGAATTTTGCTTGGGTCCGGCACACGCATATGCAGCCGCTCGGTGGCAATTTTTTCGATGCGCGCATGCATGGCCCAGGTGCTTTGCTCAAGTTGCAATTGGCCATATTCGGTATTCATTTGCTTCGCCTGCTCTTGCGCTTGCTGCAACGCTGCGTACAGTTTGCGGGCGCGATGTTGTGAGGTCACCACCCCGAGCGCGCACACCACCAGAATGCCTACCAAAAGCAAATTGAGCCGCGTCATGCCTCACTCTCCATACGCTCGGCCACGCGCATCACGGCACTGCGCGCGCGTGAATTCGCTGCGCATTCACGCGCCGAAGGGCGCAGCGCTTTGCTCACCAGCCGTAAACGCGGCTGCGGCAAATCGACGGCTTTGATGGGAAATTTAGAGGGGAACTTGTCCGGCTGCGCTTCCGATTTCATGAAGCGCTTAACGATACGATCTTCGAGGGAGTGGAAACTAATCACCACCAAACGGCCACCTGGGGTGAGTAGTTCCACCGTTTGCGGTAGCACTAACGACAGCTCCTCAAGCTCCTGATTGATGTAAATCCGTATAGCTTGAAAGGTGCGCGTCGCCGGATTTTGGCCGGGCTCGCGCGTGGGGACAGCTTCTGCCACGATCTGGGAAAGCAGTCGAGTGGTGTCGATTGGCCCTCTCTCGCGCGCCGCAATAATCGCTCTTGCAACCTGTTTAGCAAACCGTTCTTCGCCATATTCTGCTATCGCCTCCGCAAGCTCACGTTCTTCAACCGTGGCCAGCCAGTCTGCGGCTGTCCTCCCCCTTGTGGTGTCCATGCGCATGTCGAGCGGACCCGTCATGCGGAAGCTGAAACCGCGCGCCGCCTCGTTCAACTGCGGCGACGACACACCTAAATCCAGCAATACCCCATCCACCTTCACCACTCCTGCCGCGCTCAGCATTGCCTGCATTTGCGCGAATCCTGCATGCACCACGCTCAAGCGTGGTTCTTTTAACGCCTGCGCCACCTCAATGGCGGCTGGGTCTTTATCGAATGTGATCAAGCGGCCAGCGCTTCCCAACTGCGCCAGGATTGCTTGGGCATGTCCGCCACGTCCAAAAGTCGCATCCACATACACGCCATCCGGTTTGATATTGAGTGCCGCAAGCGCTTCATCTAATAAGACCGCTATATGTTGTGAGCTGTTGCCCACAGCGGAGCTCACAAGGAAAAGTCCCCCATCTCCGGCGGCAACACTTGATCGCCTTGCGCAAGCGCCTCATCCAACTGCGCACGCCAACCATCCAAGCTCCACAACTCGAAGTGGGTGCCTTGCCCCACCAGCATCACTTGTTTTTCCAGGGTTGCGAACTCGCGCAACACCGGTGACACCAGCACGCGGCCGGCGCCATCCAATTCCATGTCTTCCGCAAAGCCGACTAATAAGCGCTGCAACAGACTCGCTTGTTTATCGAGACTAGGCAAAGACATAACTTTTTGTTGAATGGGTTCCCACGCGGATTGGGGATAGAGCAAGAGACAACGATGGGGATGCGCGGTGAGTACCAGACGACCGCCAGCCTGCACGGTGAGTGCATCCCGATGCTTAGCCGGGACGGCAAGCCGCCCCTTGGCATCGAGATTTAGCGCTGTTGCGCCGCGAAACATATCACCCCTTTAGCCGATTTCATTTCCCCCCACCATTTCCCACTTTTTACCACCATTACCCACTATAGGGTAATTAAATGGGAGGGTCAAGAATAAACTCGGGGTGAAACCTTAACTTTTTCTAACGCTGACAATGACTTAATTGGACGCGGTGAGCGCTAACTTATTTCCATTTAAAATATACTGATATGCAAAATATATGATGTTATTTATCCGATATATTATATAACTATATGTATTTTAATTATTTTAACAAAAGCGCCCGCGCCACATTGAGATTCATTAAATAAACATAATTAAATCAATAAGGTAGCCGACATGGATGCACTGCGGCGGGAAATGCGAGGAAATCTGGGATGGAAAACAACAAAGGCCGCTTAAAGCGGCCTTTGTTTATGCGAACAGCGTCTAGTGTGGGCGCGGAATAGCGCCCGACATTGCCATATAGGAGGGGATCGCGATCGCCGCGACTATCCCAATGACAAAGACAACAATCATAATCAGTGCGAGCACGCCTGCCAGCTTCCAGAACTTGCGCTGCTGATTCAACGCGTCTTCCATGTCGGCCGACTGGCCGCTCGCCAGCAATCGCCCAATCGCCGATGCATATTTCACGAGATGGAGCCCGAGAAAAACATAAATCAGCGAAAAAAGCAGATAAGCGGCCCCCATCCCCGTCAACAGCGCAGCGGGTGGTGCACCCGCCGGGCTACGACTCATCATCGAACTGCCGAACATCATCATAAGCGCCGCTAAGACAGTAAACGCCGCGGCGATAAACATCAAAACCCCAATCAACATCACCCACGACTTGGTGCCGCGCATCGCTTCGATCATGTCGCCGGTAATATTCCCGCCCGCAAATTCCACATCGGCTACCGCAGCGCGTGGCGGCGCATAATGACTAGACATTTCTCTCCCCTTTACTTAAGTGTTATTCGAATGCTCATCATATGCCTAGAGCATTAGGCATTCAACCAACGTCCGGCGCCTCCTACAGCACCATCCGGGTGCGCATCTCTCCATCACCTTGCCAGAATGGTGCACGAGACCGCGAAAAAATATCGCGCGAATGACAACCCATCGTAAAACTTGCTACGTTTAACAAGGCGTTCCCAACCCTGCATCAACGTGGCACGCGGGTTGCTATACCTAACGGTATGAATACGGCCACACCCGCCCCCTTGAAAGTCATGATCGTCGATACCGATCATGCGCGGCGCGCGCAATTAGCGCAGAGCCTGCACGCGAGCGGTTGTAGCGTCATCGAGCGCGATGCGATGACGCTTGATCTCGTGGCCCATTTGCAACAGTTGCAGCCGGACATTATCGTCATCGATATCGATGCGCCGGATCGCGATATGTTGGAACACGTTTGCATTATTAGCCGCGATCAACCGCGTCCTATCGTGCTCTTCACCCATGACGATGATGCGGCGAAGATCAAACAAGCGATACGCGCGGGCGTTACTTCTTATGTCGTGAAAGGCATCGAGCCCGCGCGCATGAAACCGATTTTGCAAGTCGCTCTGACGCGCTTCGAAGAGCATCAAGCGCTGCGCAGCGACCTGGCGCAGGCGCAAAAACAACTTGCGGAACGCAAACTGGTCGAGCGTGCCAAGGGGATTGTGATGAAACAAAAAAGCGTGAGCGAAGACGAGGCTTACCATCTTTTGCGCAAGCTGGCGATGGAACGTAACGCCAAGCTCGCGGACATCGCAGCGCAAGTGGTGGATTTTGCCCAGGCCTTCGCTTAGACACACTGGCACAGTGTTTGCATAGCATTTGGTTAACGCCACCCAACGACGGGTGGCACGATACGGCACAAGGATGCGGTATCGATTACGGACAACGGCGTCCATTTCGGCGGCAAAGCTCGCCCGGAGTGGACGCTATTTTTTTGGTTCAACGATTTTCGTTTAAGGAGAAACACATGAAAGATAAAATTATCCCTGATACCGCCGCCGTCAATCCGGAACGGCGCGATTTTATTAAGAAGAGTTCGGCGATTGCCGGCGCCGCCGGCATCATGAGCCTGGTGCCGGACGCGATCCGCAACGCTGCTTGGGCCGCCGGCTCGGACGCGCCGGAAAAAACCGAAGTCAAGATCGGTTTCATCCCGCTCACCGATTGCGCCTCGGTGGTGATTGCGTCCGTGATGGGCTTCGACAAAAAATACGGCATCAAAATCACGCCCAGCAAAGAAGCCTCGTGGGCCGCGGTGCGCGATAAGTTGGTGAATGGCGAATTGGACGCCGCACACGTGCTCTATGGCTTGATTTACGGGGTGCAGATGGGCATCGGCGGCCAGAAAAAAGACATGGCCGTGCTGATGACGCTGAACAATAACGGCCAAGCCATTACGCTCTCCAACCAACTCAAAGATAAGGGTGTCACCACCGGCGAGCAATTAAAGGTGTTGGTGGATAAAGAAAAGCGCGACTATACCTTCGCGCAAACCTTCCCTACCGGCACGCACGCTATGTGGCTCTATTACTGGCTCGCCACCTATGGTATCGACCCGTTCAAGGATGTAAAAAACATCACGGTGCCGCCGCCGCAAATGGTGGCGAATATGCGCGTCGGCAATATGGACGGCTATTGCGTGGGCGAACCATGGGGCGCGCGCGCTATTGCCGACAAAATCGGCTTTACTGCCGTAACCACGCAAGACATCTGGAAAGATCACCCGGAAAAGGTGCTCGGCACAACTGCGGACTTCGTCGCGAAATATCCCAACACCACGCGCGCCATGATGATGGCGATACTCGAAGCCGCCAAGTTTATCGACACTATGGCTAACCGGCCGAAAGTGGCGCAAATCATTTCCGATAAGTCCTACGTCAACACCACTGAGGACGTGATCGAGGGTCGCATGCGCGGCGAATACGAAAACGGCCTGGGCAAGAAATGGCAGGACCCGAACTACATGAAGTTCTACAACGACGGCCTGGTGAGCTTCCCCTATCTCTCCGATGGCATGTGGTTCCTCACCCAGCACAAGCGTTGGGGCCTGCTCAAGGAAGACCCTGACTATCTCGCCGTGGCCAAGAAGGTGAACCAAATCGAGCTCTACAAGCAAGCCGCGGCGCAAGTGAAAGTGCCGGTACCGAAAAATCCGATGCGCACTGCACGGCTCATTGATGGCACGGTGTGGGACGGCAAAAATCC
>JANYAU010000072.1 GCA_025361165.1 Betaproteobacteria bacterium
CAAAAAGGACATCTCTATCGCCATGCATTACCTCAACCATCGACCCAGAAAGTGCCTCGGCTTCAAAACACCTCACGAGGTTTTTTGGAAGAAGCTACACTCGTGTCATAATGCGGTTGCACTTCAGGATTGAATCCGCCTATTTCTACTAACAGCATTACAATCACAACCAGGAGTTCCCATGAAACAATTTTTTTGCAGAACATTGGCCTTTGCGGTAATGTCTATTTCAGCTTCGACCAGCATTGCTGCAATAGTTACGTTAAGCACTACGTTGCCAACCCCGAATATTTATTACACTGGCCTCTACCCTGGCACGGCTCCGAACTACCTGATTTCAAATCTGGCCTTCACTGCCAGCGTAGCCGGTGTTGGCGGAGACATCCGCACCGACTTGCTTCCGTACTTCTATATCTCTGCCAGTGATACCTTTAGCTACAATGGCATAACTTGTACTAGTGGTAGAGGCACTAGATGTTTCCCTGCCATACTAAATGGGGGTAACACTGATGCGGCCTTAAACACCACTAACGTATTCCAACCTGGCGACCAACTCGACGCAAATTATCATTTCTCACTGTACCAAGCGCAGAATCTTTCCCTCACGGTGACGACATTTAATGGTCTGGGGCCTTATACACTCCAACTCTGGGATTCTTCCAATAATTTGGTGACCCCAGACAGCGCCGGGATCTATGCCCTTAGTGGCAGCAGCTACAACCTGAAGTTTGAAGCTACGTTTAACTCGGTCGATAATCGTGCATCCATTATCGGCGCGGTGGTTGCCGCTCCAGTACCCGTGCCTGCCGCTGCTTGGCTGTTGGTGTCTGGTCTGCTGGGCTTGCTTGGTGTGGCTCGCCGCAAAGCAGCTTAATTGATTTTCTTACTCACGATGACGGCGGCCAATTGGTCGCCGTTTTTGTTTCTGGGTTCGTTTGCTGAAGATGATCAGAGTCCGATTTAGTGGACGGGCAAGTCATCCGTAAGCGTCCAGTCGCCACAGCAACACCACTCCAGGAAAAAGATCAAGCCACCATCGAGATAGCTCGCGCCGCGTGTCGCCGGTACACTATGCGCCGACACGCCCAATCTCACCGGAACCTCGATCACCCTCATGCTGAGCTACCGCCACGCCTTCCACGCCGGCAACCATGCCGATGTTTTGAAGCATCTGATGCTGATGCAACTGATTCACTATCTCAAGCAGAAGGACAAACCGTTCTGGGCCATCGATACGCATGCCGGCGCGGGTCTTTACGCCTTGGAAGGCGGCTACGCCGCGCGCTTGACGGAGTATGAATCAGGCATCGGCCGCCTCTGGCCGCGCAAAGATTTACCCAGCGCGCTGGCGGAGTACGTGGATCTGGTGCGCGAGTTAAATCCCGATGGAAAACTCCGCGTCTATCCGGGCTCGCCCTGGCTGGCTTTGCACGCGATGCGCGCACAAGATCGCTTGTGCCTATTCGAACTCCACAGCAAGGATTGCCGCCTATTACAAAATAATTTTAGCGAAGCTGGCCGCCGCGTCACGATCTCCGCAAGCGATGGCTTCGCAGGACTAAAAGCTTTGCTGCCCCCCGCCCCGCGCCGCGGGCTGATTCTCATCGATCCCTCGTATGAATTGCGCGAAGACTATCAGCAGGTGTTGCACGCGCTACGTGACAATTTGCCGCGCTTTACCGGCGGACTCTACGCCGTGTGGTACCCGCAACTGGGGCGCATAGAATCCAAACAACTGCCGGAAAAATTAAAACGTCTAGCCGGAAAAAATTGGCTGCACGTCGCTCTGACAGTGCGCACGCCCGCCACCGACGGTATCGGCATGCACGGCAGCGGCATGTTCATCGTCAACCCGCCGTGGACGCTGCACGCTATGCTGAAAGACGTGATGCCCTACCTCGTCGCCACATTGGGCCAGGATGAGGGCGCCGGATTTACACTGGAACAAAAAGCGGAGTAAGGCTTGAAACAACTGACCGATACGATGCTGGACACCCTCAGCCAACAAGCGCAGCAATCGCCGCGGCGGCGCGCCAACCTCAACTTGCATGAAGATTTAAGTGATCCGATCCAGCGCCTCGCCATCGCGATGGAACCGGATACCCTGGTCCGCCCGCATCGTCATCCGCATACCTGGGAAATGCTGTATCCCCTGCGTGGCCGCTTTATCGTGCTGCATTTCGACGATAGGGGAACCGTCGTTGACCGAGCGCTACTCGGCACAGATTGCCAAGTGATCGAAAGCCCGGCGGGTATGTGGCACGCGGTGTTATCGATGGATAAAGGCGGCATCATCTTCGAAGTGAAACACGGGCCGTATGCGCCCATCGCCGAGCTTGATTTCGCGCCGTGGTCGCCGTCTGACGAAGCTGCGGCAGCGAAGTTGAATGCGTGGTACGCCGTTGCGCGGGTTGGGGATAAATGGAATAAGTAGTGTGGCTCAATCGTTGGCCTGGGTTACCGCGTACGCCTTTCTCGTGTCGCTAACACCACTGCAAAAACAACCACGACGATGCCGATTATTTTTCGCAGTCCCAGTTCTTCGTCAAACACCCAAAACGCTTCCAAGGCCGTGGCGGCAGGCACCAGGTAAAACCAGCTTGCGACTTTATGCGCTGCGCCGTGTTTGATCAGATAGGTCAACAGTAAAATCGCGCCGATGGACAAACCCAACACCAGCCACAGCAACGAAAGCACGAAAGGTATTGTCCATTGCACTTGCATACTTTCGAAGAAAAAAGCGCCGAGGCCGAAAATCACGACCGTGGAAAGATACTGATACAAGGCGCTGCTGAGTAGCGCGTTCTGCGCACAGAACTTTTTTTGATAGAGCGTCCCAGCGGTGATGCCGATCAGGGCGACGGCCGCGGCGAGCAATGCTGAGTAACTCACATGCGCCATATGCGCGCCGCCGATATCGAGGATCAAACCTACCCCCAGCAAGCCGAGCAACACGCCGCTCCATTGCACGATGCCGATGCGTTGCCGGAACACGAAAGGCGTCACCAGCGTGGTGAGCAGCGGCTGCAGGCCGACGAGCAGCGCGATCAATCCGGCGGCCATACCTAATTTGATGGCAGTAAACACGCCGCCTAAATAGGCGCCATGAATGAGACTGCCGCTGACCATCAGATGCAATTTTTGACGCCCGCTGGCGGGCATAGCTGGCCGAAAATAGGCAATCAGTCCCGCTAACAGCAGCAAGGTGAGCAGGAAGCGATAGAACAGCAAAGTAAAAGGCTCGGCATAGGGCAGCCCGAATTTCGCGCCGATAAAGCCAGTGCTCCACAAAAACACGAACAATGCCGGGATGCTGTTTTGAAATAATTGTTTGAAGCGATGCATGCACACATTCCTTTGCCTGGCGGTGATTCTACGATATTCAATGCTTTCGCGTATCGCCTGCGCTGCTCTGGGCACGCATCTTGCACTTCTCTTTTAGCTAAGCAACCGGGGCGCACCGTTCCCGAAACGATAATTCGATTTTAAGAGTTAACCATGTTTGATTTCATTAGCCTTTTTTCCAAGAAAGACGACCACCCCCTAGCGCGGGAAGCGGGCGTCACCGAAATTCTGACTGAGCTCCCTGCCGAAGATCCGGCAATGGCGCTGGAGGAACTCACACACTGGCTGACCGCTCTTTCCAATGCGGAAAGCATCAAGCTCAAAGAGCGGGTGAAAAGGCTGGAGCGTATCGATCAATCAGCGCAGAAATATGAGCGTCGCTTACGCCGCCAATACATCGAGTCTTCGCGCATGCACAAAATGACGGAAGAACGCATTTGGAATGCGAGCTTTCAATTCCTCGAAGCCACAATCAATGCGCATCTACGCTGCATCACGCATTTACCCCAAAAGAAAGAGGGCAATGATCAGGATCTGGCGACGGTCATCATGCGCGCCTTCCGCCGCTTAGATCTCCAGGCGCACTGGCTGTATTTGCGCTATCGTCCGATCCCGCAATCGCTATGGGAACGCATTTTTTCGGTGATCAAAATAGCGGAGGAACGTTCGCTGTTGCAGCGGCCTATCACGCTCAATAGCGCTGCCCAAGTGCAAACGACGGTAACACAGGAAATGTTAAAGCTGCTCATGATGTCGGTTGCCGCGCCGGAACATCTCACCAAGGTTCAGATCGATTTAGCGCGCCTGCTCACGCACAATTTGGCCGGCACCTTCCGCTGGGAGCCGATTCCGGACGGCAGTACAGTATTCCATGTGGATTTCTCCAAATCGAAAATCCCCACCCGCCTCACACAAGCGACCGAACACCACTTTATGTCGCGCTGTTTTGGCTCCGGTGAGGCTGTCCACGCATTGATCACCGGCTTAAAACAATTGGAGGGAGGCAGCGTCCCCACCACTCTCGGCAACATCGACTATTCGATTTACAAGCGTGAGGATTTGCTTGAAGTCATGGCCCATTTAGCCCAGCGCTGGAGCAAGCTCCAGGCGAGCAATGAGCACCGCCATTTCAATAAGCGCCATGCCGAGCGGAAACAAGTGTTCTATCGGATCAGCGTGGTGCATAAATTCAACACGCTCTACGAACAGCTCGCCCAGCCGGCCCCGAGTCCGAAACCGCAGGAACCTGCCACCCGCCTTGACAATATTGACTATCAAGAACAAGTGGATATGCAAATCTACGGCTTCATTACTGAAAAGACCCGGGCCAAGAGCCAACAGATACAAGACTTACAAGCATTGCAAAAGCAACCCGTCCTATCCGTCAACAAAACGGTTGATGAGTCTGAAAGCTGGGTGGTCGAGAATATCAGCCAGATGGGCTACGGCGTAACCATTGCCAACTTGAAGGAAGATTGGGTACAAGCGGAAGCGGTGATCGGTATCCAGCCTGATGCCGCCGCTTGGAAAATCGGCGTCATTCGCCGCCTGGCGAGTGAATCGGTCGAGAATACCCAGCTCGGTATCCAAATCTTATCCAACCGGCCCGATGCCGCCATCCTGCGCCTAGCCGATACCGAAATGAGCATCTGGGAAACCGCTGCCGACACCCAGACCTTTCATCACACCCCTGGCATCTTCATGCATCGGGAACCGCCGTACCAAGAAGATGAAACGCTGCTGTTAGCCTCTGACAGCTATCAACTGCATCGCACCTACAAAATGCTCGTCGGTCAAGCGAATCGCACCATCCGCCTGCTCGACCGGCTGAATACCTTTCAAGGCGTCGACCAGATTCTCTTCACGGACGTGAAAGCAAAAGTATAAAACGCTCTTGATCAGAGCGCGTTGTACATGTCGCTATAGGCGTATACGCCCGTTTAATCGCCTAGCGAGGGACTCAACGCTTTACGTTTTGCAAATTAGATAGTATGCTACTAGTTAGCTAACTAATTTTATCGCGATGAAACCTCAAAAAATCACTGACAGCCTGGGCTTCCTGCTCGCGGAAACCGCACGCACCTGGCGCAGTAAACTGAATCAACGCTTAAAACCACTGGGTTTAAGCCAGGCGCAGTGGGTAGCGCTAGTCCACCTGGCCCGCGCTGAACAAGACATGACGCAAAAAAACTTGGCCGAATGCATCGGCATCGAAGGGCCGACCCTGGTGCGTTTGCTCGACCGCATGGCGCGAGACAATTGGATTGTGCGGCGCGAATCAGCACTAGATCGCCGCAGCAAAACCGTGCACCTCACCCGCCAAGCCGAAGCGATTTTGCAGGAGATTCAAACCACCGCCGCGCAGTTGCGCAAAGAATTGTTGAGGGGAATTCCGGCGGCGGATTTGGCGCAATGTGCTGATGTGTTGCGGCGGATTGCCACAGCAGCGCAACACATTTAGCGAGGTATTCATGCGCATTCTTCCCTTAACGCTCATAGGCGTAGCAGCCGCCGCCATTTCTATCGGCGCTTACGTTTACTGGCAACACAGCGCCCGCTACCCCAGTACCGACGATGCGTATGTCAATGCCAACACCGTGCGTATAGCGCCCTTAGTTGGCGGACGCGTGACGCAGGTTTATGTCCGCGATCAACAACGCGTGCGACTCAATGATCCGCTGTTCGATATCGATCCGGAAGCGTTTTCCCTCAGCTTGCGCGAATCGGAAGCGCGGCTGACGCTCGCTCAGCAGGGTGCTGCATCGGCACAGGGGGAATCGGATGGCGCCGAAGCCGAAGTGCGGAACCGAGAAGTATTGCTCGGTAATGCCAAAGCCAATGCCAACCGCAACGCACACTTAGTCACACAAGGCTTTCTTTCGCATCAAAGCGGCGACGACGCGGCGGCGACAGTAAAAAGCGCCGCCGCAGAATTGGCGTTAGCCCAGGCAAAAGCCGATCAAGCCCGCACCGCCCTGGGCAAAATGGGAGAACAAAACGCGCATGTGCGCGAAGCGGCCGCCACCCGGGAGAAAGCACAACTCGACCTGCAACATACGCATGTCCAAGCTGCTTGTGATGGGTATATTGCGGAATTGTCCTTACACCCCGGCGATATCATCAAGGAAAACACGCCGGTATTCGCCTTGATCTGCGACAAAGAATATTGGGTCGAAGCGAATTTCAAAGAAACGCAATTAGAACGGATCCGCCCAGGCCAGCCCGCCACCATTCTGGTCGACATGTACCCCAACAAACAATTTGCAGGCAAAGTTGAAAATATTGGCGGCGCCACGGGCACAGCATTCTCTTTGCTGCCACCGCAAAATGCCACCGGCAACTGGGTGAAAGTTACGCAGCGCATCCCGGTCCGCGTGTTAGTCACGCAGCAAGACCCGCACTTCCCCTTGCGCGTAGGCACCAGTGCAACTATCACTATCGATACCACCGCCCTTAAAAACTTCTAACACGAGCCTGATATCCGTATGACACAGGAAGAAGGGTCGCGTCGGATTTTAATCACCTTGGCAGTGATGGCGGCCACGGTGATGCAGGTGTTGGACACCACCATCGTCAATGTCGCCCTGCCGCACATGGCCGGCCAACTCAATGCCACGCCGGATCAGATCAGTTGGGTGTTGACCAGCTATCTGGTCGCCTCGGGTATTTTCATGCCACTGACCGGCTATTTCACCGATCGACTCGGGCAACGCAATTTTTTATTGTGGAGTATTTTCGGTTTTGTGATCGCCTCGGTGCTGTGCGGGCTTTCCACCAATCTGACGGAAATCGTGCTGTTCCGCATTCTGCAAGGCGTCTTCGGCGCCGCCCTGGTGCCGCTGTCCCAGTCGATTATGCTGCGTAGCTACCCGCAAGCTGAACGCGGTAAAGCGATGGCGATCTGGGGCATCGGTGTGATGGTGGGCCCGATTCTTGGACCGACGCTAGGCGGCTACCTGACCGATGTTTTAAGTTGGCGCTGGACCTTCTTCATCAATCTGCCCATCGGCATTCTGTCCTTGCTCATCGCCTGGAAAGTCATACCCAACACCGAGCGCAAGCCGCGATCGATGGACTGGCTGGGTATGGCCCTGTTGTTCATCGCAATCGGCGGCTTGCAGTTGGTGCTCGACCGCGGCAATCAAGATGATTGGTTCGACTCGCACAACATTCAAATCGCTACTTTGCTTAGCGTGTTCGGCTTCCTCGGCTTCGCTTATCATGGCCTCACCCATCGCGGCGATACCTTGTTCGACCTGCGCATTTTTCGGGATAAAAATTTCACCACTTCGAGCTTATTGATCGCGGCGTTCGGCTTAGGGCTATACGGCATGATGGTGCTGCAACCGATGTTGCTGGAATCGCTGCTCGGCATCCCCACCTTCACCACCGGCCTATTGATGGCACCGCGCGCCGTGGCCAGCATGTTGAGCATGTTCGTGGTAGGACGATTAGTGAATAAAGTTGACCCGCGCGCCTTGATCCTCGTTGGGATCACTTTCAGCACGCTGGGTACCTATGGCGCGACCCATTACAACCTCGGTGTGGATACGTGGTGGCTGGTGTGGCCGGTGGTGGTGCAGGGGCTGGGCTTAGGCATGGTATTCGTCCCGCTCTCCACCATCGCTTTTTCCACGCTCGATCAGAAACATTCAGCGGAAGCCTCGGGACTATACAGTTTGCTGCGCACCATCGGCTCCTCGATCGGCATCTCGATTGTCGCCGCCACACTGACGCGGCATACGCAAATGGCGTGGAATCAACTCGGCGCGCACATTCAGCCATTTAATCCTGCTCTACCCGCCTATCTCGCCCCGCTTCACCTCGAAGCGCAAGACCCGCAAGCCGCCGCGCTATTGGCGCACGAACTTAGCCGGCAGGCGCAAATGATTGGCTTTCTGGATGCCTTCACCTTAATCATGTGGAGCTTTATCGCGATGGCGCCCATGGTGCTCCTGCTGGGAAAACCCAAAAAATCCCGCTCGGAACCAGCCGCGACTGTGGCAGAATAATCTAGGAAGTACGCGCGCCCTGAATGCTCGGGTAAAATCCCAGGATGATTCCTTGGCTTGAATCCAGCGATCCGTTCCCTCCCAGCAACAAAGCGCTGCACGATCCCAATGGCCTGTTAGCTGCGGGCGGCGACCTCTCCCCCGCGCGCCTGATCGACGCCTATACGCACGGCATCTTCCCCTGGTTCAATGCGGACGAGCCGATTCTGTGGTGGAGTCCCGATCCGCGCATGGCGTTGTTTCCCACGGAACTCAAAGTAAGCCGCTCGCTCAAAAAGGTGATTCGCAATCGCGCATATGAAGTCCGGCTCGATAGCGCTTTCACCCGAGTGATGCAGGGCTGCGCCCAGCCGCGCGCTGGACAAGACGGCACCTGGGTCACGCCGGTGATGATCGAGGCGTATACGCAGTTACATCAAATGGGCATCGCGCATTCTGCGGAAACCTGGATCGACGGCAAACTGGCCGGCGGCCTGTATGGCGTGGCTTTGGGACGGATGTTCTATGGCGAATCGATGTTCACCGAGGTGAGCGATGCTTCCAAAATCGCCTTCGTGCATTTGGTGTGGCAGCTTAAACGCTGGGGCTTCGGCATGATTGATTGCCAGATGAAAACCGCGCATCTGGCCACTTTCGGCGCCGTCGAAATCCCGCGCCCCGACTTTATGCGCCGGGTTTCCAACCTGATACAATATTCGCCAGCGCCGATCTCTTGGCAATTCGACGCCAACTTGAAGGACGAATTGGAAGCGGATGCTTAACGATTTCCCAGCACACAAGCTACAGTTCTATCTCACCTCCGCCTACTCGTGCAGCTATTTGGCCGGGCGCATGGCGCGCTCCCAAGTCGCCACGCCCAGCCATCTCATTACCGCCGAGGTGTATAGCGAACTGATCCAGCTCGGCTTTCGCCGTAGCGGCGCCTATGTTTACCGCCCGCTGTGCGATCGCTGCCGCGCCTGCGTGCCGGTGCGCTTGCTGGTGGATGACTTCACGCCCACCCGGACCCAACGCCGCGCCACCAAGCGCCATGCGAATTTGACCACCCACATGCTGCCGCTGCGCTTCGAGCAAGAACACTTCGATTTATACCGGCGCTATCAAAGTCAGCGCCATCCCGGCGGCGGCATGGATCAAGACGATCAGCAGCAATACCATCAGTTTTTACTGGAGAGCGGCGTATCCACCAATCTGGTCGAGTTCCGTGAAAACGATGTACTGCGCATGGTCAGCGTGGTGGATGTATCAAACAGCGGCCTGTCTGCGGTGTACACTTTTTACGACCCCGAGATCGAACAAGCGAGTTTCGGCACCTATAACGTGTTGTGGCAAATCGCGCGTTGCCGCGCGCTGCGCATGCCTTATTTATATCTCGGCTACTGGATCGCAGACAGCCAAAAGATGGCCTACAAAGTGAAGTTCCGCCCGCTCGAAGGCTTCATCGATGGCCGCTGGCAAGGGCTTGCGCCCTAGGCGCACGCACTCTATGAGCGAACTCACTCTCGTCATCGGCAATAAAAATTACTCTTCCTGGTCGCTCCGGCCTTGGCTGGTGCTCAAGCAATTCGGCATTCCGTTTACTGAAATTCGCATCCCGCTTTATGGAAGCGACGCGAAAGAAAAAATTTTAAGCCATTCGCCATCCGGCAAAGTGCCGGCGCTGCACGACGGCGATATCACGGTATGGGATTCGCTGGCCATTTGCGAGTACTTGGCGGAACACTTCCCGGAACGGCCACTCTGGCCGGCACAGCCCGCGGCACGCGCCTTGGCACGCGCAATTTGCGCAGAAATGCACACCGGTTTTGCGGACCTGCGTCAACACATGACCATGAATATTCGCGGTCATTTTCCGAGCAAAGGCATGACGCCGGAAGTGGTTCAAGATATCGAACGCATTCAAGCTATCTGGCGCGATTGCCGCACCCGCTTCGATGCCAACGGACCGTATCTATTCGGCTCGTTTTCAATCGCGGATGCTTTTTTCGCGCCGGTGGTATTGCGTTTCGTCACTTACGCGCCCGTACTGGATCAGCATGCGCATGCTTATATGGAAGCGCTACTTGGACTACCCGCTTTACAAGAATGGATCGCTGCCGCCAAGGCCGAGACAGAAACCATTCCGGCTTTTGAACTCTACCGCTAACTCCTAAGGACGGAATAAACCCGCCATGCGTCAATACCTAGACCTGATGCAATATGTGCTCACCCACGGCCATCAAAAAACTGATCGCACCGGCACCGGCACTATCTCCGTCTTCGGCTACCAGATGCGCTACGATTTGGCGCAAGGCTTTCCGCTGGTCACGACCAAAAAATGTCACCTGCGTTCGATCATTCACGAGTTGCTGTGGTTTCTGAAGGGCGATACCAACATCCAATATCTGACAGACAATAAGGTCACGATTTGGAATGAATGGGCCGATGCAAACGGCAACTTGGGTCCGGTTTACGGCTATCAGTGGCGTTCCTGGCCCACACCGGACGGGCGGCATATCGATCAAATCAGCCAAGTATTAGATCAAATCCAGCGCACGCCGGATTCGCGCCGCCTCATCGTCTCCGCCTGGAACGTGGGCGAAATTGAGAAAATGAAATTACCGCCGTGCCATGCTTTTTTTCAATTCTATGTCGCGGATGGCAAACTCTCGTGCCAGTTGTATCAGCGCAGCGCGGATATTTTTCTAGGTGTGCCGTTTAACATCGCCTCCTACGCACTGCTCACCATGATGGTGGCGCAAGTGTGCGGCTTGAAGCTCGGTGACTTCGTGCACACCTTGGGCGATGCGCATTTGTATCTCAATCACCTGGATCAAACGCGCGAACAGTTAACGCGTGCGCCACGCTCCTTACCAACCATGAAACTCAATCCGGCGGTGAGCAACTTATTCGATTTCAAATTCGAGGATTTCACGCTGGAAGGCTACGATCCACATCCGGCAATTAAAGCGCCGGTGGCGGTTTAATCCGGGTATCCGTGATGCGTGCTTGATTCTGGATTCGTGGCTGAAAATTCACTCGATAGCAAAATCGCATTTCGTGCTTGTTTTAACTTTGCGCCAATGTCTCTAATGCAGCGGGAGCGGTCAAATTTCATTCCCCACACGCTGTGGAGTACCATTTCAAAATGCAAATCGCCGTGTCCGAGGGAAATCTCTATGAACCATAAAAAGGACGCTACCCTTCTATTTATAGAGTTAAAGGGCTGCGTCCCTTTTTTCTCGCCCACGGATACCCTTGCGACCGTTGGTCTGGAGACAGAATATGACTAGAAAAGGTGGTAACTGGCTTGCTTGGACTTTAGCCACAATTGGATTGCTCGGTACTGGTTTCGCAGCTGGGCTACATCGCCTTATATGGGGACTATTTTTATTTTTGGTTGTCGTGTGGTGGATTGTCTGTTGGTACGTGGG
>JANYAU010000113.1 GCA_025361165.1 Betaproteobacteria bacterium
CCGCCGTCGCCGGCGCCGATCGTCACGCCCCCGCTCTGGTCGATCCCAAGGTGCGCGCCCGTCACGCTCGAGCGGATCAGGTAGCCGCTCGCCGTCTCGATGACGCGCGGCGCGCGGAGGCGCTGGAAGCCGAAGTTGTTCTGCGTGACGTCGAAGCCCGCGACCGTCGTCGGGAATGCGTCGAGCTCGTTGTTGGCGCGCCCGACGATTGCGCAGCCGGCGCGCTCGTCCCCCTCGGGGACCATCACGTAGACGAGGTCCCCGGGGTTGAAGGGCTCGTAGCTCGCTTCCCCAAGGCCGGCGATGGGAACGACGACCCGGCACTGGACGTTGATGTTCGTCGGGTGGAGGGTGACGTCGACTAGGTAGCCGTCGGGGAGAGGCGTCGTGCCGTCTTCGCCAAAGAAGCGGACGCTCGCCCGTGTGGCGTCCGTCGGGTCGGCGTCGACCGTGCCCCAGAGGCCCCAGCTTCGGGTGTCGGCTCCCGGGTAGGGGTCGGCCAAGAGGTCGCGCCCGTCGTTTTGTCCCATGCGGGACACGATAGCGCGGCATGATGAGCCCATGAGCGAGAAGAGTGTGGCCGCCTGGTACGTGGGCCGGAAGGTGCTCGTGAAGGACGCCGACGTCGCCGACTTCCTAGCGCGCGTCCGCGACGGCTGGATGCTCCAGGACGCGATTCGGAACCGGCTCGAAGCGCGCGGCCTCCTGACGAGGGGCAAGCGCCGCGACTGGCTGACCGACGAGGGCCGCGCCTTCCTCGAAGCGAACCCGCGCGGCGACTCGCTCGAGGACGTGCTCGATCGCCCCTACCTCGACGTCGAGTCCCTGCCCTACTAGATGAAGCCCGAGCCCGTCGAGCCGGGGACGGTCGGCGCCGTCCTGTCGGGGATCTGCTGCCCCTGCGGGGTGGAGGTCGGCTTCCTCGCCTTCGGGTCGTTGTTCGGCTCGTCACCCTCGGAGATCTTGTCGTTCCGGACCTCGAGGTAGTTCTTCCCGCCGACCGTCAGCTCGAGCTCCCCGCCGGCGTCGCCAACGCTCCACTTCGCCTCCAGGCTGGTGAGGCGGAACTGACTGACGAGCGGCGCCGCCGCCGATGCCCTGACGAACGCCTCGCAGAAGTCCTTCGCGTAGCCGAGGTCCGTGAGGCGCCGGAAGGCGCGGTCCGCGTTCGAGAGGATCGCCTGGTCGGCCGCCTGTGTGTTCGCGTCGTCCTCCTCCGAGAGCTCCGCCACCATGACGTCGATGGTGTCGCCGACCGACGCATCGAGGACGTCGGGGTCGTTGTCGCCTCCCGCGTAGCTCGAGAGGTCGGGCGTCCGGAGCTCCACCTCGAGCTCGTTCCTCCCCATGCTCTCGTAGATGTCCTGCGCGATGCGCTTCAGCATCTTCTCGTCCTTGATGCCCGCGTGGCCGACGTACTTGACGAGCCACTTCTCATCCGGCGCGGCGTCGCCGGGGATCGCGTAGACGACCCGGTCCTGCTTCTCGGGGAAGCGCCCGACCAAGACCTTCTTCCGCGAGACGTCGAAGCATCTCACCTCGATGTTCTGCGGCGTCTGCGCGGGGTGGAAGTTCCGCTTCGTCTTCAGCTCCGCGACGTTCCTCCCCCAGAGGAAGCGCCGCCAGCGGATCTCCTCCCCGGCCTCGCCGGTGCGGGTCATGAAGGGGTCGTCGGCGCGGCGCACGCTTGCCGACGTGACGAAGGACCTGACGCGCTGGACGATGACCCGCGTCCCCTCGACGCGGCAGGAGTGGCCGACCGCCCCGGCGACGTCCGTCACGTAGTCCCAGACGCCGAGCTTCTCCGTCCCCTTGCTGGGCTGGGGCCCGAGGTTTGGGCGATGCGCGCTCGTCGCGAGGACGTTCTTCAACACGGGCGGTACCTCGCCGGGCGGCAGGTACTCGACGCTGAGCCCCTCCATCTGGGGGTAGTGCGAGAGGAGCTGCGCGACCGCCTCGTGGATGGGCTTCCCCATGTCGATGACGAGCTTCGGCGACGCCTGCTGGTCGATGACGAGCTGCGTGTTGTCCCGGCCCTCGAGCGCGATGACGGCGCCGTCGCCCGTCCACTCGTTCTCCCAGGTGTCGACGAAGCCCTGAAAGCGGACGTTCGTACGCGTCCTCCCGTAGCCGTCCGTGTACGAGTCCTGGATCATGCTCCGGAGCTCCGTCGACCCGTCGGCGAGCGTCCGCGTCTCGCCCGCCGTGCCGGCCGCGTAGTCGTCGCGCGAGACCGTGCCGAGGACGAGCTCCCAGGCGACGGAGCGCGCGAGCCGCGGATCGAAGGGAAAGTCGGTGTAGAAGAGCTTCGCGGAGAGGCGGTCGGCCTCGCGGATGCCGTTCTTCTTCCACGACATCTCGTGGGGGATGACCGTCACCTCGAAGGTCATCTTGTCCTGCGAGGCCGCGGGAATGCGGCGAGAGATCGCAAGGTTCGTCCCGCCGGCGCTCGAGAGCGCGCCCGGGTTCGAACTCTGGATGGCGGCGACGCTCGAGGACGAGAGGAGGATGAAGCGCGAGACGCCAGGGGGCGCGTCGGCGTCTCGCACGAGCTTCAGGTCCGCCCGCGGGTCCTTCACACCGTTCAGGTTCTTTGTCGTCCGCTGCGCGTTCTGAGCGGCGGCCTTGAGCTGGAGGGGCCGCTGCGCGCCCTGCTCGTCGAACCGGATCGATAGCCTGATCTTCGCCGAGATGCGGTAGTCGCCCATGCCGAGCAGGGTAGCGCGGCATCCCTCCCCTTATGGAAGTCCTCGTAGACCTCGAGCGAGCGCTGAGGGAAGGCCGGTGGCAAGACGCCGACGCCATGCTGACCAGCTTTGAAGTCGCGACGTCGGCGCCCGCGACGCTCCTAGGCATCCTCTCGATCACGTGGCATGCGAAGAGTCACCTTTCTGCGCGCCCCTCGTTCCTCGTTCACGCAGAGAAGCAGATCAGAGAAGACTTTGGCGCCAAGCGCGCGGAGCGACTACTCGCCAGGCGACGATGAGCTACGGCTGGGGGTTCGCGCGAACGACCGGGATGATGATCTTCTGGCCGGCGTAGAAGCCCGGCCAGTGCCAGGGCAGGCCGTTCGCCTCGCAGATCAGGCGCGCGTACTCGTCGGTCTCGTACTCGTCGAGGCTCACCGACTCCGGCGTGTCACCGGCCGCGCAGGTGTGGATCCTCGCCCCCGCGCGCGACGCGTTCGCGCCCCGGTCCGCCCCGAGCGCCGGCGCGGCCTGCGCGGCTTGGAGCTGGTCGCGCATCGTGATCGACTCGCCGGCGAGCTCGTCGAGCGCCTGCTGGACCTCCTGGTAGCGCAGCCACGCGATGGCGGCGTCGCCCAGGTAGGGCTTCGACGTCATGAGTTCGAAGGGGACGCGCCCCATCTGGTCGATCGCGAGGAGCGCCTGCGAGGCCGCGTCCCGCGCCTGCGCGACCGCCGACTGCTGGACGGCCGTCGGCATCGACGGGAGCTGCTGCCCGAGCGCCGTCGCCGACGCGACGCCCGAGGCGAGCTGGACGATCGCCTGGGTGGCGTTCCCTACGAGGCTCTCCAGCGCCACGGAGAGGCCCTCCAAGCGCCCGAGGCTCTGGTTGGAGGCGGAGCCCGCCACCGACGGGTCGAAGGCTTGGAGGGGGCTCCCCGTGGCGGCGTTGGCCAACTTCGAGGACGCCGCCGAGAGCCGGCCCGACGACGCCACGAGGGAGCTCGACGCCGAGCTCCGGGCCGGCGCCTGCTTGGCGCCCCGCGACACCCAGTTGAACGTCACGTCCCAGGTCGCGTCCTCGCTGCGGTCGAACTTGGCGCCGAACTTGTCGAGGCCCCCCTCGCAGACGATGCGCCCGCCCGTGCTGCCCCCGGTCGCCCGCGCGACGGCGAGCGCGTTCGGCGTCTGGCGCGCCGTCACGGACCACGTCACGCGGACGAGGCGCGCCGCC
>JANYAU010000152.1 GCA_025361165.1 Betaproteobacteria bacterium
AGGGACTCACCTTTCTGCCAGCGATCCCACATAAGGGCTTTCTGGCTTTCGGAGTAATAGATCCGGGGTCTTTGTTTCATCAGCAACACTCCTTCCGCTTATGCAGTATTTAGTGTGTTGCATCCACCAGTTGAATCCGCAGTCGAGAGCTGCCGGTCGTGCCTGCGTGATTAATGGCAGCTACCAGTACCAACCGGCCATATATTTGTAATCGATGACCGGGCGTTCCTGGCACAACTGCGACTTTCAGTATCTAGACGTAAGCTGCTAGGTCGAAGCATCAATGGAAGCACGAAGTCGGCAATGACACGATTTCCGATCAAATAAAATGACGAAAAGTCCACCGCTACTCCGGAAGCACGACACTCGTCCGAAACGGTGTGCTCTCCTTGAGTTCGTCCACATACTGCGCCACGCCTTGTTGTTCGCGCGTGAGGAAATCGCCCACTGCGCGCGCGAAATTCTCGTCGGCAATCCAGTGCGCGGAAGTGGTCTTCACCGGCAACAGGCCACGCGCGAGCTTGTGCTCGCCCTGCGCGCCGCCCTCGAACACTGGCAATCCGCGCGCGATGGCGAATGCTATGGCTTGGTAATAGCAAGTTTCAAAATGCAAGCCGGAAATAAAACAGGTCGCGCCCCAATAGCGGCCATACAGGCGCTCCTCATCGAATAAATTCAAGGCAACCGCGATGCGCTCACCTGCTTGATAGCCAATCACCAACATGACGTTTGCGGCGAGCCGCTGACCGATCTCGCGGAAAAACGCCAAGTTCATGTACGGCGGCGAATGGTGGGTGAGATAGGTGTGGCGATAGCACTCATAAAAAAACAACCAATCCTCTTCGCTAATTTCCGCGCCCACGCGATGCTGGAAAGTCACCCCCACTTCACTTACCTTGCGCCGCTCTTGCTTGATCTTTTTGCGCTTGTCGTGGCTCATCGTCGCGAGATACGCCTCGAAATTCGTATAACCCGCGTTGCGCCAATGAAACTGCACGCCGTGGCGTTGTATTAAACCCTTGGCGGCGAGAGCAACTCAGCTTCATGCGCGGTGGGAAATAAACAGTGCCATGATGAAAGCTTAAGATGGCGCGCTAAATCGAGCGCCGCGTCGATCAGCAATAAGCGATCCGCATCGGTGTGCGCCAATAAGCGCCGCCCCGCCACCGGGGTAAACGGAATCGCGGTCAGCAATTTGGGGTAATAGTGCCCGCCGTAGCGCGCATAAGCATCGGCCCAGGCGAAATCGAACACAAATTTGCCATAGGAGTCATCGCGCAAATACAGCGGCAGTGCCGCTTCCAACCGGCCTGCGCGCTTCAGCAGCAAATATTGTGGCGTCCAGCCCGTGTTGGCTCCGACGCAGCCTGTTGTCTCTAAAGCATGCGAAAACGCATGCCGGATAAAGGGCTGCGATCCGGCGAGCGCGTCCCCTTCGGCGGCGTCAACCGCGCTCAAAGATGTCGCGATTTCGAATTGTCCTTCCGTCTGCACGCGTTTTCCCTCAGAATTTAGCTTTTTAGACTGCACGGCATCCCCAGAAGGGGCAAGGCCGCTGCGCGGAAACTATTTATATGAACCTACATGAATATCAAGCCAAAGAAGTCTTGCGCGAATATGGTATCACCACACCGCACGGGGTCGTGATCGAGAATACACTCCACGCCGAAGTCGCCACTAATGAATTGGGCGGCCACCAATGGGTAGTCAAGGCGCAAATCCATGCCGGCGGGCGCGGCAAAGCCGGCGGCGTTAAACTGGTCAAATCGGTTGATGCGCTGCGTGCCGCGGCCGACGTGCTGCTCGGCAAATCGCTGGTCACGTATCAAAACGCGCCGCATGGTCAAATCGTATCGCGCGTGTTGGTGGAAGAAACGTTGGCCATCGCGCGCGAATTGTATTTAAGCTTCCTGGTAGATCGGGAAAGTGAGCGCATTACCGTTATCGCCTCCCCAGCCGGCGGTATGGATATCGAAGAAGTGGCGCGCGCCACGCCGGAAAAAATCTTACGCGAGACCTGCGACCCGCTCATGGGATTGCAGGATTTTCAATGCCGCAACTTAGCCTTCGCGCTGGGACTCAGCGGCAAGCAAATCACGGAAATGACGCAGCTGTTGCTGAATGCCTATCGTCTATTCATGCAGCGCGATTTATCCATGCTTGAAATCAACCCGCTGGTACTCACGGCAGCGGGTGCAATCGTCGCACTCGATTGCAAAATGATCGTGGATGACAATGCCCTCTATCGTCAGTCGCTGCTGGCCGACAAACGCGATGTCAGCCAAGACGATGCGAAAGAGGCCGCCGCCCATGCCGCGGGTCTGAATTACATTGCGCTTGCCGGGAATATCGGCTGCATGGTCAACGGCGCTGGACTGGCAATGGCAACCATGGATCTGATCAAGCTGCATGGCGGCATGCCCGCCAATTTTCTCGACGTGGGTGGCGGCGCCACCGCCGAAACCGTGGCCAAGGCGTTCAAGATCATCCTCGCCGATCACAATGTGAAAGCGATCCTGGTCAATATTTTCGGCGGCATTATGCGCTGCGACATCATTGCCGAAGGCATTATCAAAGCGGTGCAAGAAGTCGGCGTGAAAATTCCGGTAATCGTGCGCTTGGAAGGCACCAATGTCGAACTGGGCCGCAAGATGTTGGCTGAGTCGGGCTTGAAGATCGTGTCTGCGGAGAGTTTGACCGATGCGGCAAAGCTGGCGGTGGCGGCGGCGTAAAGCCTTGCGAACAACAAGCTACTATGGCGCTGAGGGCAGTACACGCGGCGCGACGGGCGCAGGGCTCGGTGGAACGGTGGTGGCCGCCGGTGCGGAAACAGCGGGCGTAAGCGGTGCGGCAGTCGGCAGCTTGGGCGTATAAACGAACTTCCAATCCTGGTAACTGCTTGCCCCTTCAAAATCTTTATCTGCCTCTTCAAAATTGCCGCTCTTGATGGGCACAGCATGGGAGAGGCTGTACACACCCATGATAGTATCGCCCGGCCCCGGCACCCGGCCCCACTCTTTACTCGCCGTTAGCGGATCGATATAGCGCTTGCGTAAGTAGCGCGCGAGATTCGTTTGGCGTTTGTCTTCGAGTAGATCTTCCAGCTTTTTCGGAAATTGCTTGGCCACGCCCGGTGTGCGCTCGTAATAAAGCCCGATGGCGGCCCGGAATTCGTGCCCGATATAGAGCAGTTCCCGCTCTTTGTCGCGCTGCGCCAAGGTATGCCACACCGTTGCGGTAGCGGCCAGCACGGCGCCCATGATGGCGACCAGGAGCAACACTCCGAGATAAGTAAAGCCGCGTTGACGCATGAAATTTCCTTGCGAGCGAGGCATGCCTCGCCCCTATTTACCAGCCACTACCATTTACCAACCACTATACGGCGTGCCGTCGCGGCCATTGCCGGGCGCGCCGCTGTGCAGGTCGAACACGCCGCCTTTATCCGTATCCTCCGGCGGCACCACGACCCAAGTATCGGCACGGTCGGTGATAGGGTCGACCGGCAGTTTGCGTAAATATTTTTTCGTCACCAAATCGTCCAGCGTATCGGGGTACTTGCCGGTATCGCCGTAATACTTGTCGATCGCGTCGCGCAGGGTGGATAAGTCCTGCTTTAATACCACTTCTTTGGATTTTTCCACGCTATTGAAATAACGTGGCGTAGCGATAGACACCAAAATCGCGATGATCGCCATAACCACAAGCAGCTCGATCAGCGTGAAGCCTGGTGCATGCCGGATACCTGGATTGTTGTTCATCACCATTCCCGATACGGCACGCCGTTCAAACCCACGCCCTTACTCATGGAATACACGTCATACACATCATCACCTTCTTGCGGGTCGTCAGGCGGGCTTTTGTAGGAGCGTTTGCCCCAGGTATCGGCAGCGGGGCTGCGCGTATCCCTGACGAGCGGGTCGCGCGGGATGCGGCGCAGGAAATACATTTTGACGCGCTTGGGATTTTTGAAGTCCTCTACTCCGTCTGCCAGGATATCCAATGACTTGGGATAACCGGAATCATCCAAGCCCTTTTGGATACGGCCTTCATCCCATGCTTTCTTATACGCATCGATACCGGTGCGAATTTCGCGCAATGCAATCCGCATCTCTTGCTCTTTAGAACGCTGCACCGCGAGTTCGGTCATAGGCAGCGCGAGCGTAGCCAGTAGGCCGACGATTGCCACCGTGACCAGCAATTCAATCAGCGTGAAGCCACGCGTGCGCATCTAGGGAGTAATCGTCACAGCGGCCGGCGCGGGCAGCGCAATGCTCAGCGGCGCACCCGCCGCATCGGAAGCCTTCACATTCTCGATACGCAATTGCGTTGCGCCCAGCGCATCTGCCTTCGCCCGTAGCACGACTACCACCGCTGCGCCCGCGCCGCGTGCGCCGCCCGCGCTACGATTAATGCTTATGCCAAACCGGTCCGAACCTTCTGCCGGAGCCCCCGTGAATTCGGTACTTACATCGCCCTGCTTCAAAAATGCGCCTTCGATCACGCGCACGATTTCCACTTGCTGCGGATCGTACACAAAATCAAATGCCAGCGATTTCACATCGCTGTTTGCCGCCGCTTGAACCAGTAAATTGAACTCCTGGCCCTGGGCAATACTCGGCACCGTTACCATAGATAATGCGAGTGGCGAGCTGGCGGTGGCAGCAGGTGTGATTGCTGGAACCGGCGCACCTTGTCTCTGTAATACGACCGGCGGCATAGTGGCCGGCGGCTGCCGCAACGTCAGCGGCGAGGCCCCGATAGAAGCATCAGTACCGGACGCAAATTCACTCATTCGCGCATCCAGCCGCGTGATATTGCGAATGATGTGTGGGGTAATGAGTAAGATAATTTCCGTCTTAGTGGCATTATCACTGTGCGTGGAAAATAAGTGGCCAAGCAGAGGCAAATCGCCTAAACCCGGAATCTTGCTGGCGCTTTTTCTATCCTCGTCGCTGATCAAACCTGCCAGCACTTGGGTTTCGCCATCTTTGAGGCGGAGCACGGTCGCCGCATTGCGCGTACCGATTTGATAGGTGAGCGATCCGCTTTGGCCACGAATTTCGCGCACGATGTTGGAAACTTCCAAGCCGACCTTAATGCCCACCTCGTTATCGAGATAAACCTGCGGTTCGACATCCAGCTTCAAGCCGACATCCAGATAATTCACTGTTTCCGAGATGCCCACATTGGCGGTGCTGGTGGTGGTAATCACCGGGACTTTATCGCCGATATGGATTTTGGCTTTCTCCCGATTCTTCACCCGGATGCGCGGATTAGCCAAAATTTGCACATCGCCGTTATCTTTCTGCAGGTTCAGTTGCAGGTTGGGCGAAACCGCGATGCTACCGCTGCGAAGATGCCTGAGGGTATCAACGGTGACGATGTTCTGCGTCTGCGCGGTCGTTGTCACCACCGCGCCACCGGATACATTGCTCTGCGTTTGCTGATTAGCGATATTCAGCGCCGTGAAAGTATTGGGATATTGAATACCCAAACTCAAGAGGCGGCTGCGCTTCACCTCCAGCACTTCCACTTCCAGCATGACCTCCGGCTCGGCGCGGTCTTGCGTCGCAATCAGCTTCTCGGCCAAGCGTATTGCCTCTGGGGTATCTTTCATCACCAGTAAATTCAGTTTCTCGTCGATGAATACATCGCGCGTCTTGACCAGGGTTTTGATCATATTAAGCGTTTGCTTTACATCCGCGTTCGCCAAATAAAACGCGTGTACTACCATCTCTTGATAATCCTTGGCCTTGGCCGGGGTGTTCGGATAAATCAGCACCGTATTGTCGTTCAACACGCGCTTGTCGAGTTGATTGGTCACCATGAGCAAATTGATGACATCTTCGATGGTGGTGTTCTTGACGAAGATCGTGGATTTGAGATCAGGCCGCACATCGTGATCGAAAATAAAATTGATCTGGGTGGCGCGTGAAATAACCTCAAAGATCGCCTTCAAGTTCGCATCGCGAAACTCCAGGGTAATCGGCTTTTTGAATGCCGCGCTCAGTGTCGGGCTTGAGGTTCTTTGCAGCGCCGCTTTTTCTTCCAGCGCGTCGACGATCTTGCGCGCCGCCGCGTGTTGCGGGTCTTCTACCAGAATTGTGCGCACGATGACCTGCGCCTCGTCCGTTTTCCCTGCCTGCATCAGTTTTTCCGCATTCGCCGCCATCTCATCATGACGCTGGTCGCGGTGCGCAGCCTCGATGCCGTCGAGTGCGTGCTGATTATTGGGCTCGTACTTGAGCACCCGCCGGTAAGCGCTATCGGCTTCGGCATATTGTTGCGCGACACGCGCGCTATCGCCTCGCGCTAACAAATGCGCGATATACAATTCCTTTTGCCGCAAATAATAACTTTTGTATTCGATGCTCTTGGCGTTTTCTTTGAGCGCCTGCTCTAGCGCGGCCAACCCCTCTTCGACGTGGCCGGATTGAATCATCTCGTGACCGTCATCGAATGCCTGGCGGCCGGCAGTGCAGGCGGCGAGCAGCGGCAATACGACGAACCCCACGCTGATTATTTTTATCATTTTCATCAATTCACGCCTCCTATGGCGAGCGTCTGTTGCATATTGAGTGGCAAATAAGTAAACACCACGCGTTGCGCCTCGACGCTATCCACGCGATAGGCGCCATCGAGCGTATCGCCCGCTTTCACGGCGTAATTCCGGTCTTGCTTGGTGAGAAATACCGTCAACCGGCCTTCCTCCTGCAGTTTACCCATGTAACTGAAGGGTAAGGGCGGCGGTGCGGGCGGTGGGAGTGGCACCGCTTTCGGCGGGGGTGGCGGCACATACCAGGATTTCGACTGAAACACGTCCTCGATCTTCGCCCCTGCGCCGCTCTCACGCTGACGCAATTTCTCTAAGGCCAAATGCGCACTGGTGGTGACGCCGGATCTGCGCGCCGCTTTGTCTTTAGCCGGCGCAACGACGACGGCCACCGGCTCGGGTTCACGCACCCACACGATTGCCGCCAGCGTCGCGGTGAGCGCGCCGCCGAGCAAGATCCAACGCGTTCGCGCCGACAATGCCATCAATTCGCTCCCACGCTATCCGCGCCCAGGAACAGCGTGAACTTGATGCGCGCTTCCAGTTGCGTCGTGCCGATGGTTTCGCGCTTGAAATTGATATCCTCCAGCGCTGCCACCGGGACATCAGCCAAGGCTTGCGCCACAAACTGACGGATTTGCAAATAGCTGCCCTTCACCGGCAAGGTGATTTGATAGCGCGCGAGTTTGCCGCTCTTGTCCGGCGTAATGCGATACTCGCCTTGCTCCAGCACCAATTTCTGCGCCGCTGCCGCGGCATACAGTTTATTCAGCCATTCAGTCAAATGGGCGCCAGCAAAAAAATCGTAGAACTGGGCCAATTCTGCTTGGCTGCCGGTCTCAGGAATACCGCTCTTCGCAGCTTGCTCGATACGTGTTTTCAGCGAGACGCTCTCGCGTTTCAATTCGGCCAGCCGCGTCGTTTTCGCTTGTACCACGGATAGCGTCACAGCGATGGCGAGCAGCGCTAACGCCACGCCCAGCACGCCCGGCCAACCTAGGTGGCGGAATACACGGCGCAAGACAATCAGCGGATTCATGGCTGCACCGTCCAATTGGCCACTAAAGCGAAACGCACCGGCTGTTCCGCGTCCTGGGTGCGCACTTCATGGCTGGTCAGATACACGTGATTCAGTACCCGGCTTTGTTCCAGCCGCGCGATATACGCCAGCAGCGCGTCAAAGTTTTTCGCCTCGCCGCTCAGGCGCACGCGGTGTTTTCCGGCATCGGGTTGAACGGCGAGCAGCGCAATCTGTTTCTCGCTAGTCGATTCCAATACTTGGAACAACGCGTTCCAAGGTAAGGTCAGTTGTTGCAAAATGTCGTTCGCTTGGCGCACTTCCTGCTGCAATACTTGCGCGTCTATGGGTGGCGCCGGCTGGATCTTGCCGCGCTTGGCCAGGACTTCCAAGCGCGCTTCGGCTAAATCAATTTGCCCCGACAGCACGCGCGCCTCGTTCGCTGCATAAGCCACCCACGCCGCACCGGCTATCAATAGCAGCAGACCCAGCCACGGCCAATGCCGCGGCGATTGTTTGAAATCGAGTTGGAGCGCGGGCAATGTCATCTCAAGCGCCCAGTGCCATTGCATACGGCGCATCGGCGCGCCCGGAAAAACCATAGCGCAATGCCGGACGCAACCAATGGAAGACCCATTTACCCGCGCCATCGAGCGCGGCTTGATGCGCTTCCGGCGCGGAAATCGCTACCGTGCGCGGCACTTGATCCAAACCTTTTAAGCGCCACTCGCGCTCCAGCAGCAAGGGTAATTCCGCCTGCCAATGCGCATCGCTGACATGACGGCGGCTGATCGTCTGCCAGCGTCCATCCAGAATGAGCGCGAGCAGCAATTGTTGCTTTTCCACTTGCACAAACCACAGATCACGCTCCTTAATCGCGCGCCGCGCACTATTGAATGCCGGCATCACGTGCGGCATCACCGACACCAGTTTCGATTGCGCCTGCCCCACAGCTTCTTCCAACTGTCCCACCAAGGCGCGCTCCACTGCGGCTGCGAACCAGGGCGCGCCGCGCGAGGCCGCGCTCACCGCATAGACCCAGTCCGCAACGCCGTCGCCGTACACTTGGGCAAAACTTTGGCGCACATAGGCATCGCGCTCTTCGGTGCTGGCAATTTCATCGCTCCAGGGAATGAGCTGGTAGCGCGCGAACTCATTCGAGAGCACGGCGCTGACTTGTGCATCCTGCCACTGGCGATCCGCCAATAACACCTTGGTCAGTGTCTGCAATGCCGGGTTCCAACCGCCTTCCGCATTTGTTTGCGGCACGGGCACAATGGTTTTGGCTACGGCTTGCGGCCGCAAGCCGCCGCGCGCGCGCACCAGCACAATGCGATCCGGCGCAATCGCCAGCGACAAGCGATCAGGCCACAAACGTGACACGGATGATCTCCTGTAGTGTGGTTTCGCCATTCGCCACCAGATCCAGCGCCGCTTCGCGCAAGAAGCGCGTGCCGTTGCGGCGCGCCGCGTCTTTGATCTTGCGTATCGGTTCGCGCGCCACAATCAGCTCGCGAATCTCGTCGTTCAAATTCAGTAATTCCGAAATCGCCTTGCGCCCTTTGAAGCCGGAGCCACGGCACTGGCCGCAGCCTTTGCTGGCGCGGAACTGGAAATCGGTCGTCGCCTCCAGCGTGAGCCCGGAATCGGCCAGCAATTGCGCCGACGGTATGTCAGCCGCGCTGCAATGCGGGCAACTGACGCGCACCAAGCGTTGCGCCAGCACGCCGTTCAAAGCCGAGACGAAACTATATGGATCCACCCCCATGTGCATGAAGCGGCCGATCACATCGAACACATTGTTGGCATGCACCGTGGTAAATACCAGGTGCCCGGTCAATGCGGCTTGCACCGCGATTTGCGCGGTCTCCGCATCGCGTATCTCGCCCACCATGATTTTGTCCGGATCGTGGCGCAGAATAGACCGCAGGCCACGAGCGAAGGTCAGCCCTTTTTTCTCGTTCACCGGAATTTGCAACACGCCGGGGAGCTGGTATTCCACCGGGTCTTCGATGGTGATGATTTTGTCCTGGCCGTGATTGATTTCGGTGATTGCCGCGTACAGCGTGGTGGTTTTGCCGGAACCGGTAGGGCCCGTCACCAGCACCATGCCGTAAGGCTCATTGGACAAATGCCGCATGGCTTTCATGGTGCGCGCATCGAAGCCGAGAAAATCCAGCCGCAAGCCTTTGACTTGATCGGACAGCGCCTGTTTGTCGAGAATCCGCAGCACCGCATCCTCGCCAAAAATCGACGGCATGATCGACACCCGGAAATCCACTTCGCGCCCGCTCATCGCGACTTTAAAGCGTCCATCCTGCGGCACGCGGCGCTCGGCGATATCGAGTTCGGACATCACTTTAATGCGCGACACCACTTGTTCGGCGAAATCGACACGCTGCACGGCGCCGATTTGCGACAACACGCCGTCGATACGGTATTTGATGACCAGACCGTTGGCCACGGTTTCGAGATGAATGTCGCTGGCCCCAATTTTCAGCGCATCGTAGAGCGTCGAGTTCACCAGCCGCACCACCGGGCTGGTGTCTTCGCTAATGCTTTTCAGGGATAAATCCGCAAGCTGCTGGGCTGCCGATTCATCGCCCTTTTCCAGGGTCAGCACGTTCTCCATCGCCCGCATCGATTCCTCGAAGCGCGCCAGAAACGCGCTCACATCGGCATGATGCGCCAAGCACCAAACGAAGGGGCCAGGCATGCGATCCTCAGCCCAGGCCGCGAGTCCATGCACAAACGGATCGCCCGTCACTACCAGCAAACTGCCGCTGTCGTCGCGGAACGCGATACAAGTTTTTTGCACGGCTTGGGAGAACGGCAGTAAATCGAACGCGGGGCTGAGCTGATGCAATTGATCCATCACCAGCACCGGATAATGCAGCGTCAGACCCAAACTGGCGGTGAACGCCTGCGGTGGCACGCCGAGCTTTTCTTCCAGCACGTCGATGAGACGGCGGCGCGAGCGCTCAGACTCGGCGCGCGCCAGTTGCAGAATATCGCCGGGAATTTTGTGCGTCTCTTCAGAGCCTCCGGCAGGATGCAGAAGCCGGGAATTTTGATTGATGCTCATTTGATGCTCCCCGCCAGTTCGAAGATCGGCATATACATCAGCACCACAATGCCGCCGATCACGATACCGATCAGCGCCATCAAAATTGGTTCGAACAAGCGCGTGAACCAATCCACCCAGCGTGCCATTTCCTCATCGTAAAACGCGGCGATGCGCTCCATCATTTCCCCCATGCGCCCGGTGCGCTCACCGACACGCAACATGCGTAGGCTAACCGGGGTAGTGAGATGGTGCGCTTCCATGGCCTGCGATGTCGGCTTGCCTTCGCGAATATCGCTCGCCGCACGCTTCAATAAACTGCGCAGCGTCGGATGCAGCAATCCTTCCACCATATCCAAAGCAGTGACCACCGGAATACCACCATTCAAAAGCATACCCACCGTGCGATAAAAGCGCGCCAGCTGATAAACGCGCATGCGCTCGCCCAGCGCCGGCACGCTCCATAGTTTGAGCCCGACCCAGCGTCGGGTTTCGGGCAGGCGCGCGAGATAGATCCCGAGCGTCAACGCGACCAGCACGCCAATACCGATTTCCAGCGCATGCGCCTCCATAAACACGCCCCAGTGAATCAAGAGCCGCGACAGCAAAGGAATATCACCGCCGATATCTTCAAAAATGCGGCTGAATTTGGGTATGACATAGCCCAGTAAAAACAACGTCACCAGTCCGCCCACGCTCATCAGCAACACCGGATAAATCGAAGCTGACACCAGCTTTTTTTTCACCGTATCGAGTTGGGTTTGATACGCGATATACCGCGCCAGCGCTTCCGACAAATCGCCGGTGCGCTCCGCGGCGCGCACCGTGGCGATGTAGAGCGCGGGAAAGGAGTGCGGGAATTGTTCCATGGCTTGTGACAGGGTCTTGCCTTCATACAATTGCGCAATCACTTGCGTAATCGCGCGCTTCACCTCGGGACGGTGTTCTTTTTCCGCCAACGTTTCTACCGCTTCCACCAAAGGTAAGCCGGCATCCAACAAAGCCAGTAATTCCTGGCTAAATAACACCAGCGGAAAACGCGCGCTGGTTCGCGAAAAACCGGCCAAGCCGCTGCGGGTTGAAATCGCGAGCACGGTATACCCTTGCGCTTGCGCTTGGCGCGTTGCGTCGAGCTCGTTCGCTGCATCGAAAGACAGGGCGATCAGCCCTTCGCCGGCGCGCATGGCTTTTATGCTAAAGCGCATCGTGGCTTACCAGTTGGTGAGATCCGCACTTTCGCCCGAACCGCCCGGCTGGCCATCTTTGCCATAAGACAGCAAATCGAAATCGCCGTGTTCGCCAGGGCTTTTATACACATAGGGATGACCCCAGGGATCGAGCGGCACGGATTTCACCAGATAGGGGCCATCCCATTTCGTCTCGTTTGCCGGTTTCGTGACCAGGGCATTCAAGCCTTGTTCGGTAGTGGGATAGTGGCCCGCGTCCAAACGGTATTGGTCGAGCGCTTTGCCTAAGGAATCGATTTGGGCTTTGGTCGCCTTCACCTCGGATTTGCCTATGTTACGCAAAACGCCCGGCCCAACGATACCGACTAGTAAACCGATGATGACCATCACCACCAGTAATTCCAGCAGGGTGAAGCCGCGTTGCGCACGGCCTTTCTGTGCCACTTGCGACATCGGTCGCCTCCTCATTCCATACGCCTATCAGAAAAAGTCGCTTATTTTGTGCGCCTAATGTGACATCGTAGCGACACCCCACGGCCTATGACTTTGGTATAGGCATAGCGTGGGAGATAAATTATATCGCAAATTCAGGGACTAACTGCTTAAATCGCAGGCAACATCTCACGTCTAGAAAGCAGCCAAAGGCACCACGGGATAAGATCAAAAGAAAAACGGCTTTTGCTTTTCCTGCGTGGCCGCCCTGGTTCGAAGTTTGAGCGCTGAACCGACTTCGATCACTCCACGAAAAATGCACGCTCTGGTTTCGAAGCACAGCAGCGTCGCGACAAATTTCTCCCTAAGGTTTACGCCAAGCTGCTTAGCGGCTACTATCGCAAATTGCAGCCGTCCTTCGCCTTGAACAAGCCATGACGAATCAAGATCTTTCCCGTTTTAAACTCGACCGTAACGATACCCAGCGCGCACCGCGCCAGCGGCGCTGGCTAATCGCGGGCGGCGGCCTTTTGATCGTTGCCCTTGCGTTTTTCCTGCTACGCGGCGGCGAGACGAGCGTGGAAACCTCGACCGTCGGCACCGCTTATCCCTCTCAAGGCTTAGCGCAACTCAGCTCGACCGGCTATGTAGTGGCGAGCCGGCGCGCAGCCGTCGCTTCCAAAGCCACCGGACGTTTGGAATGGCTGGGCGTGGAAGAAGGCAGCCGGGTAAAAGAAGGTGAAGTCATCGCGCGCCTGGAAAACAAAGACATGCTCGCCAACGTCAATCAAGCCGCCGCCAATGTACGCGGGACGAAAGCCAAGCGCGAACAAGCGCTGGCCGAATTCAAAGACGCGCAAGCCGCGCTCGAGCGCGCCAAGGATTTACTCGCCAAAAATTTCATCGCACCCTCCGCTTTTGACACGGCGCAGACGCGCCGCGATAAAGCGCACGCCGCGGTCAGCGCCGCCAACGCCGACATCGCAATGGCGGAGGCCGGTTTGCGCGGGCAGCAAGTCGCCTACGACTACACCCTCATCCGCGCGCCCTTCGATGGCGTGGTGCTCACCAAACATGCCAATGTCGGCGATGTCATCACCCCTTTCGCCGCCGCAACGGACGCCAAGGGCGCGGTCGTCACCATGGCCGATATGGACAGCCTCGAAGTCGAAGTCGATGTCTCCGAATCCAATCTGCACCTTGTCGCCGTAGACCAACCGTGTGAAATTCAACTCGACGCTATCCCCGGCGCGCGCTTTCGCGGCGCGGTATCGCGCATCGTGCCGACGGTGGATCGCACCAAAGCCACTATCTTAGTCAAAGTACGCTTCATCGATCGCGACCCGCGCATCCTGCCGGACATGAGCGCGAAAGTAGCCTTTCTCTCGCATGCGATCGATCCCGCACAGAACCAGCCGGTCGTTGCCATCTCCCAGAAAGCGCTCACCCAACGCGATCAGCACGATGTGGTATTTGTCGTGGCGAAGGAACGAGTGAAATTAACGCCGGTGACCAAAGGCAACGCCATCGGCGATCTGGTCGAAATCACATCCGGGGTGAAGAGCGGCGACACTGTAGTCATCAACCCGGCCGCGAATTTGAAAGACGGCGCACGCGTCAAAGCGGCAAAATAAAGTAGCGCAGGCGAGGGCGTCGGCGCTACCCGGCCCGAAAAATTTTCTTGCCTAATTTTGAACCTGATTTGAAAAAAATATGCCGCTGATCCAAATCCGCAATCTCTCCAAAGCCTATCAGCGCGGCGGCCAACGCATCGCCGTGCTGAGCGCGCTGTCGCTCGATGTCGAGGAAGGCGAATTCGTCGGTTTAATGGGCCCCTCCGGTTCCGGCAAGAGCACGCTGCTGAATCTGATCGCCGGCATCGACAAGCCGGATGCCGGCACCTTGCAGGTCGGCGGTATCGATATTACGCAATTGGGTGAAACCGATCTCGCGCACTGGCGCGGCGCCCATATCGGATTCATCTTCCAGTTCTACAACCTGATGCCGGTACTGACGGCATTGGAGAACGTGGAGTTGCCGCTGATGCTCACCCATCTTTCGCGCCGCGAACGACGCGAGCGTGCCGAGTTCACCCTGGAACTGGTCGGGCTGGCCGACCGCATGACACACCAGCCCGCGGAACTCTCCGGTGGCCAGCAGCAACGCGTCGCCATTGCCCGGGCGTTGATTAGCGACCCCACGCTGATCGTGGCGGACGAGCCGACCGGCGATTTGGACCGCGTCTCCGGCGGTGAAATTCTCGATCTGATGGCGCGGTTAAATCAAGAACTGAATAAGACCATCGTGATGGTCACACACGACCCCAAGGCCGCCGAACGCGCGCACACGCTGCGGCATTTGGAAAAAGGCGTGCTGACCGATGAACTTGAAAATTCCGCGTAACGACGAATTAAAGAATAGCGTCTTAACTGCCTGCACCCGTGCTTGCCCCCGGTTCCCCTTATGCTGCTCAAACTCATTTTAAAAAACGCCCTGCGCCATAAGCTGCGCACCGGGCTAACCTTGACCGGGATTGTGGTGGCCATTCTTGCCTTCGGTTTGCTGCAAACCGTGGTGCACGCTTGGTACGCGGGATCGGAAGGCACATCGAGTACGCGGCTGATCACCCGCAATGCGATCTCCCTGGTATTTTCAATGCCACTCTCCTATCAAGCCAAAATTCGCGCGCTTCCTAGCGTGAATGGAGTAGCCATCGCCAACTGGTTTGGCGGCGTGTATGTCACCGAGAAAAATTTCTTCCCGCAATTCGCGGTGCAAGCAGAAAATTACTTCCCGCTCTACCCGGAGTTCGTCGTGAACGAAGCGGAGATGAAGAGTTTTCTGCATGATCGCAAAGGCGCATTGGTCGGGCGCAAACTCGCCGAACAATATGGCTGGAAAATCGGCGACGTGGTACCCATACGCGGAACCATTTGGCCCGGCACGTGGGAGTTCGTGGTGCGCGGCATTTATCATGGCATCGACAAAAAAACCGACGAACACCAATTTTTCTTCCATTGGGAATATCTGAACGAAACCGCAAAATTGCGCTATCCGCGCCGCGCCAATTTGGCGGGTATTTTCATCGTGGGCTTAAGCGATGCCAGCCGCGCTGCCGAAGTCTCCAACGCTATCGACGCTACCTTCAAGAACTCCTTGGCCGAAACGCTGACCGAAACCGAGAAAGCGTTTCAATTGTCTTTCGTCGCGCAAACCGAGACCATCTTGATCGCCGTGCAAGCGGTGTCCTATGTGGTGCTGCTCATCATCATGGCGGTGATGGCGAATACCATGGCGATGACGGTGCGCGAGCGTCTGCCGGAATATGCCACCCTCAAAGCGCTCGGTTTCTCGCCCGGCTTCATCACCGCACTGATCTTCGGCGAATCCATCGCCCTCGCGATTATCGGTGCCACTATCGGTATCGCGCTCACCTTTCCCGTCGCCCAAGCCTTTGGTAGCGCGATGGGCACGCTATTCCCGATCTTCTTCGTGGCCCCGCAAACGGTGATGATGCAAGCGGGCGCGGCCCTGCTCATGGGCCTCATCGCCGCCGCCGTGCCGGCATGGCGCGCAGCCACGATGAATATCGTCAAAGGGCTGAGGAGTATTGCCTGATGGCGGCCAGGGGACGCATTCCGTTTTCCTACGTGGCGCGCAATTTACTCGCGCGCAAACTCACGACCCTGCTCACCGCCAGCGGCATGGCGCTGGTGGTATTCGTGTTTGCGACGGTGTTGATGCTCACGGAAGGTTTGCAATCGACCCTGGTGCAAACCGGCGCCGACAATAACGCCGTAGTGATCCGGCGTTCGGCGCAAACCGAAATCCAAAGCGGGATCGAACGCGACCAAGCGGCGGTGATCGAAAGCCATCCGCTGGTGGCCTTAGATGAAACCGGCGCGCGCCGCGTCTCGAAAGAAATCGTGGTGTTGATCTCGCTACCCAAACGCGCTTCCAACAAACCATCCAACGTCACCATCCGCGGCGTCGGCGCACAGGGCCTGACATTACGCCCGCACCTCAAGCTGATCAGCGGCCGGCCATTCCGATTCGGGTCGAATGAAATCATCGCCGGCCGCGCGATCGCAAAAAATTTCAAGGGCGGCGGCTTGGGCGAAACCGTACGCTTCGGCAATCGCGATTGGCGCGTCGTCGGCATATTCGACGCCAACGGCAGCGGCTTCGATTCGGAGTTGTGGGGCGATGCCGACCAATTCATGCAATCCTTCCGCCGGCCCGCGTTTTCCTCCGTGATTGTGCGGCTATCGGATGCCAGCCAATTCGCACAACTGAAAACCGACTTGGAACACGATCCGCGCCTCACGGTGGAAGTCAAACGCGAGTCTACGTTTTATGCCGAGCAATCGGAAGTGCTGGCCAAATTCATCAGCTATTTAGGCATCACGCTATCGGTCATTTTCTCCATCGGCGCCACCATCGGCGCCATGATTACCATGTACGCCTCCGTCGCCAACCGCACCGGCGAGATCGGCACGCTACGCGCGCTCGGCTTCACCCGCGCCGATATCTTGTATGCCTTTTTGGTGGAGTCGCTGCTGCTCTCTCTCACCGGCGCCGTGGTCGGCATCGTCGCCGCATCGTTCATGCAGCTCATCACCGCCTCCACCATGAACTGGCAAACTTTTTCCGAACTCGCATTCGGCTTTACGCTGACGTTCAAGATCGTGCTCGCCGCACTCGGGTTTGCCGCGCTAATGGGAATGGTCGGCGGATTTCTGCCGGCCGTCCGCGCGGCGCGCATGAATATTGTGGATGCGTTACGGGCAGCGTAGAAAATATGCATACAATGCTATATGCGGAAAATCTTGAACCACCGCTCCACACTCGGGCTACATGTCAATTTTGCGGCGGTCAAAACAGGTGCATAATCCAAATGTTACCAGTCGCCTTTTTCATTAGATAATAAGCGGATCGGCTGATTACAATATACTTAACGAATAGGCGTTTTCCATGGCCCCTATTTTCAGCGTTGGCTATCTTGCCAATCATGCAGAACTTATCCCTTTGCTTGCGGGATGGCATCATGCCCAATGGCCCTTGGGGTCAGCCCCCTCGCTCGAACATCGGATCGAGATAATTCAAGATCGGCTGGGCCATCGCGAAATCCCGACAACTTTAGTTGCATTGCAGGGCAAGAGCGCTTTAGGCTTTGTCAGCCTCGTTGCAAGCAATATGGACTGTCACAAACTGTCGCCATGGCTAACGAGCCTTTACGTGCACCCGACATTCCGGCAGCAAGGCATCGGAACCGCACTGACAGAAGCCATTCTGCGAGAAGCCCATGCTTTGGCGATTCGATGTATTTATCTTTTCACGCCTGACCAAGAGTCCTTTTATGAGCGCCTCGGTTGGCATACTATTTCTCGCGAGGATTATCATGACGAAAATGTTGCGGTCATGGAATGTACACTGAGCGGTCGGTGAGATAGGTAACAAAAAAGTCTGGGGACATGGGTAACGCCCTATTTACGTTTTAGTTTGCCATATTCATCCTCGATGCGCATGTGTCGCTCGTGCAGTCGTATATCCGGCATCAGGATGCGGGCTCTCGGTGACCCGTGCCGACATGGAATCTGCTCACGGCGTTTAGATTTTTAGCGGTCCCCTTAAAACCATCTACTTCTTCCAAGCCTGCCCCACTTCAGCTTCGGTTTGCGCGGCACGCGCTTCTGCTTGCTGGTAATCCGTCTTAGCTTGCTCTAGGCTTTTCTGCGCGGCGTCGACACGGCGCTGCGTTTCTTGCAAATGTTTTTCCGCTGCCTGCTGCGCGCGTTGCGCCTCGGCCAATGCGTTCTCGGCTTGACGGGCGCGATCTGCCGCTCGGTCTTTTTCTCTGCGCGCGAAATCGGCTTTGAATTGAGATTGCGTTTGTGGTTTTTGTTGCACGGTGCGATCTTCGACCGGGGCTTGCGCCAAGGCCAGGGTAGAAAAACCGATGAGGAATAAAAAATACAGGTGTTTCATAGTGGCCTCCAACGGAAAACATTTCAGGATTCGAAACAGCCCGAGCTTGCGTGCCAGCCAGGGTGGGGTGGTGGGATGGTCAAACTGCCCGCAGATAATGGTACAAGGTCTCGCGGCTGATGCCAAAATCGCGTGCGACTGCCAGTAGCGATTCCAATTCGGAACGCTGGGCGTCCTTGTCCGATGCTTTGTCAGTGAATACTCTCTCCACCTGGACCTGTTCCAGTTGTCTTTCAGGGTTCTGGTCAACGCTGCTGACACGAACGTCGCCGATAGGTTGACCGTTCAACTGAATTCTCCCGGCCTATTGAGCATTTCATAACTCATGACACGCTTCAAATCCCCCCAACCTCCCTTTGACAAAGGGAGGCTGGGAGGGATTTTGTGAGCATGTTTGGTATGTCATGAATTATGAAAAGATCAATAATGTGTCAGGTTGAATTTTATGAGTCTTGACGCATGGCTGAATAAATGTAGATTGGTACTCTCCTCTGACGTCTGATAGTGTCCCTACCTGACGTCAGTTTTGGATATACCTCAATCTGACCCTCTCAAGGAAAAGTGTGTGACACCCACCACCATTCAACTGATCGGCGCAGCGCTGTTTGGCGTTGCCATCCTGCACACCTTCGCCACCAAGTTTTTCGAGCACTTGGCGCATACTCGACCGGCCCATGCCGGGTTGTGGCACTTGCTGGGCGAAGTCGAGGTCGTGTTTGGCTTCTGGGCGTTGGTTCTGGTCGTGGCGATGTTTGCCACCGATGGCGCAACGGTGGCAACGCACTACATCGACTCACGCAACTTCACCGAACCGATGTTCGTCTTCGTCATCGTGGTGATCGCGGGCACCCGCCCGATCCTGCAAACCGCCATGGCTGGTGTGCGCCTAGTGGCTCGGGCCATCCCTTTGCCGGGCAGCATGGGGTTCTATTTCACCATTTTGGCGCTGGTGCCCTTACTCGGTTCGTTCATCACCGAGCCTGCGGCCATGACGCTAGCGGCCCTGATCCTGGCCGACCGGATCTTTGCGCGCGGCATTTCATCGCGCTTGAAGTACGCGACACTGGGCGTGCTGTTCGTGAATATTTCTATCGGTGGCACCTTGACACCGTTCGCCGCACCGCCCGTGCTGATGGTCGCCGGGAAATGGGGTTGGGACATTGGATTCATGATGTCAGCCTTCGGATGGAAGGCAGCCATTGCGGTAGCCGTGAATGCCCTGGGCGCTACACTACTGTTCCGCAAGGAGCTGGCCAAACTGTCGGCAACTGACAGCGGCACCTCTAGTGACGCCGTGCCGCTCACTCTCATCCTGGTTCATCTAGCGTTCCTTGCTGGTGTCGTGGTGTTCGCCCACCATCCGGCGGTCTTCATCGGATTGTTCCTGTTCTTCCTTGGCGTTGCCCATGCTTATTCGCGCCATCAAGACCGGCTGATCGTGCGTGAAGGTCTGTTGGTCGCCTTTTTTCTGGCGGGACTGGTGGTCTTGGGTGGACAGCAGCAGTGGTGGTTGCAGTCCGTGCTGATGAGCATGAGTAGTGACGCGGTGTTCTTCGGTGCGACCATCCTGACGGCTTTCACCGATAATGCAGCGCTGACTTATCTCGGCTCACTGGTCGAAGGACTGACCGAGGGCTTCAAGTACGCGTTGGTCGCCGGAGCTGTCACGGGCGGCGGTCTGACCATCATTGCCAACGCGCCCAATCCGGCAGGCATCGCCATCTTGCGCAGGCACTTCGAGGATGAAGCGGTGAATCCGATGGGGCTGCTGTTGGCCGCACTACCGCCGACCATCATTGCGGCGTTGGCGTTCAGATACCTATGAGCAGGGCACGGCGTCTGGCGGGCGCAACACATGGGCCTTAACTTTGTTTTCCGTTTTCTAGGGTGACAGCGTACCGCTCAGCAAAATGACGCCCCTTACAAATGAGTCAGCATGGTGGTGGCGTCGCTCACCTCGAACTTGCCCGGCGCTTCAATGTGCAGGGCTTTCACTACGCCATACTCCACCAGCATCGAAAAACGTTGGCAGCGAACGCCCAAGCCGCGCTCGGTCAAATCCAGTTCCAGCCCTAAGGCGTGGGTGAAGAGTGCACTGCCGTCGCCCAGCATCCGTACTTTGCCCGCTGTGCCTTGATCCTTAGCCCACGCCCCCATCACGAAAGCATCGTTGACCGACAGGCAAACAATCTCATCAATTTTTTTCGCCTTGAACTGATCCGCAGCCGCCACATAACCTGGGACGTGCTGGGCCGAACAAGTAGGCGTGAATGCGCCGGGCAAACCGAAAATCACCACGCGTTTGCCTTTGCTCAAGTCCGCTACCGATACCGGTTTCGGTCCTTCGTTGCTCATTTCGTACAGGGTACCTGCGGGCAATCTGTCTCCGACTTTAATCGTCATTACTGCTTCTCCTTTTCAAATAGCTTAAACGACACGAAAACACTGATATAAAACAGTGCGTAAATTGCAAGCGCCTGCAGAATATAGACGCCCCGATTGGACTCATACAAACCGCTAGGAGGGGGGCCGATAAAAGCCCAAACATAGAGCGCAAATGGCCAGATCAACACAGCATAGCAAAGCGTGCGTTTAAAGCGAATCCGCGGCAGCAAAAATCCAACTAACGCGCCGGAGATCACGCTGGCCGGCAAGGTGCGAAGCATCGCAGCGATAAATAGCATGACTGCAATGACATGGTTTTCGTTGCCCAGTAACGTCGCTAAAACCGCTTCATTGCGCCTATTGACTATGAGAGATGAAGCCAGGGCACTCAGAAAGGTATAGTCGAAAAACAAGGTCCACAACACATATCCGGTTAGGCCGCCGAGCAGAGCCAAGGATAGTTGTTTTAGTATGCGCACTGCGCCCCCATCATCATATTTCTTTCTGTTCAACGCGGCCAGTTTAGCAGACATGCAGCTCACCACATGCATTGCCACTGCCTCAATCCGGGGCTTTAGATCAGCTATAATATTGGTTTTTCCGCATAGCCTTAGGCGGATTTACGAGACGTGCAGCCTGCTCGCCGACAAGCAAATCTATTGATCTTTTCATAATTCATGGCATACCAAACATGCTCACGAAATCCCTCCCAACCTCCCTTTAGTCAAAGGGAGGGGTCCCACTCCAGGCAGCATCCCGAGGGCACCCCCTTTGCAAAAGGGAGGTTGGGGGGGATTTGAAGCGTGTCATGAGTCATGAAATGCCCAAGAAGTGCGACTTAACCCCATTCACTACCCCATCGATAAATCATGGAACTCAGCTCTGAAGATGCGTTTTGTCTCAACGTCATGCTCGCTGCCGGCGTGCAAGCCATACGCATCGACACCTCGCACATGACTGTCTATGGCCTCACTGAAAAAGGCGAAGCCTCGGTGCGTTTGCATCCAACTTGCCGCCAGGATCAATATCTCAAGCTGGTGCGCCAATCGCTTGCCGAATATGCGCTGGATTCGCCCGAAGGCTATCCGGTGTATCTGCGCCGTTGGACGCGCATGGGCCAATTGCGTGACGACAACTTGGCCAAACTGTTGCTCACCGGCGAGGAAGAAGCCGTGGTCGCAGTCGTGCATGCGCCCGGCCTCACCGACGAGATCGCGCGGCGCGCCTGGTGGGTGATGCCGACGATCGAAAACGCGCGTCGCATGCTGGAAAAAGAGCAAGTCGCGCACGGTGCAATGGGCAAAGTGCTGGCGGATTTTTTGGTGGAACATTTACCGTTCGAGGAAAATCCTGCCGCCATCATGGACACGGTGCGCTGGTTGTTGCATTACGACTTGGTCGATACCGCCGCACAAAATACCTTGTGGAATCGCGGCCGCGAACATGGCGCGTACTACATTGGTTTTTTGGAACAACGCCCGGACAATTTGCCGAAGCAATTGCCGGCACGGGGTGATTTCGTCACGATTAGCACGCGCCTCGCACCTCTGATTGAAGCGGGCAATGCCTTCGCCGCCTTGCTCGTGCGCTTGGTCTCCGGGGCTGGGCAAAGTTTTCTCGCCGGCTGCGAAGAAGTGATGCAGCGTCCCGGCACGCATGAGATCGTCAGCCCTTTGCTCAATACCATCGGCTATTACTTCACGCCAATTCACGAACATCTGGTACCTGCAACGTCGATCGAAGCGCTGGTGGCCGAAGCCGCGCAACTCGCGACCGGCAAACCGGACATACCCGCATCACTATCGGAATTGCTCGCCGCTATACCGGGTTTGCGCGAAGACATTCGCGCCATGTTGATGCTGGCACGCGTAGACGCCGAACTCGCCATTCCCATCCTGCGCCGCACTACGGCAGTGAACGCGCTACTGCGCACAAAACTCCAACCCTTGTTCGAGCCCTTGACGCAACAGATACAGGTGCTGCGCACGGCAAAATCAAAAAACGCTTGAACCAGGGAACCCGGGGCCGGCTAGATGATTATCAGGTCTAGGCTGACAACGCAACGATGCAAAATTCCTAATGAATAATCGGGGATTATGTAATCCTCAATAGTGGCAAGCAGTTATTGTTTGTGCTGGATTATGAATCGTTCCAGGTCTTCCGGTGGAACCGGTTTTGATAACAGATATCCCTGTACGTAATCGCACCCGACAGCAGCCAGCATGTTTCTCTGCAGCTCGGTTTCACACTCTCTTGTTGTTGATGAATCACATTCTTTAGCGTACTATCTAAAGTACTTAAAATAACTCCATGAGGAGATGGCTCATGTCCAATTTGACTGCCAATGATCTAAAAACCAAAGGTGTCGCCGCCATTGAGGCAGTGCTGGCAGAGCGACCGGAAGCGATAGTCTCTGTGCGTGGCAAAGATCGTTTCGTGGTGATGGAAATCGCCCAATATCACTACCTGCGAGAATGCGAACTGGAAGCGGCATTGGCTGAAACGCGCGCCGATATTGCCGCCGGGCGTTTTGTGAAGGAGTCGCCATCGGCGCATGTTAAGCGGGTGAAAAAATCCACAGCATGAGCTTCCGGCTAATATTCACTGCGCAATACGAAAAACGCGCCGCGCATTTTCTCAAGCGCCATCCAGAGTTGGAAAAGCAATACCTCAAAACACTGCAACTGTTGGAACTGAACCCGCACCATCCCTCACTGCGTCTGCATGCCTTGAGCGGCAGGTTGCAAGGACTGCACTCGGTTTCCATAAATCTTTCTTACCGTATCACACTGGAACTGCTGATTCAGAATGAGGAGATCATTCCGGTGAATATCGGGGATCATGATGTGGTGTATTGATTTTTAACCGCACACTAGCTGACTCATACTGGTGAATTCCCCCCGTTGTGCGCACTAATCGCTTCGCCATCCTTGCCAACAGGCAGCCGGCGCTACGCCCCCGCGCGGTATTCATTGTAGGGGCGAGATACATCTCGCCCGAATCATCAAGTGGGGTGAGGCATGCCTCGCCCCTACATCCGCCCCATCCTTGCCTTCCCCCGCTTGCGGAGGAAGGCAAGCGTTCATCTTAGCGCTTATCAAGACGAGCCAGGCCAAACTACTCCGGTTCACGGTAGCGATCAGGCATGAGTTTGACCCACTCGTTTTCTTTCAACACCACTTCGTATTTCGCCCAACGGGCGAGCTCATCGCGTGGCAAGGTGCCACTTTTGCGGCGGCCCGCTCCGGCGACGACTTTGAACGTCAGTGAGCCATCGGCATGCTCGCGCGTAATTTGAAACACCGACCATTTGCTGCCGTAAATGCCGTTGCTATAGCAAGCACCGTATTTGATATCCGTTTCTTCCATCGATCACTCCTGGCCCGAGATTTTGACGGCCGATTCAGATTTGGGCAAGCCCCTCTGGCTAGGAAAACGGGCGGCGATGAGACGTCAACAGCAATGCCGACACTTCAAACAAAAAAAGCCGATTACCGCGCTGTAACAAAATAAATTCAAAACCCAATCAAACAATTAGAGTAGCGCCCGGAAATGGCATAGCGCTTGCAATGGAGAGGGTAAGACTCTCCATGGATTGCATAAAATGCGACACTATCAACTGACACCGCGCGTGAGCCTGACACTCAATCCTTGCCGCCCCGCGTTCAAATGTTTTGCCGGAAAAACCAACCGGCTCGCGCTCTATAGCATGAGCTTGTGCGGCGTTGAAATGAATCTCTACGTCGCGCGTAACTGGGCTTATAACGCTTGGGAAGACACGCCGGCAGTCACCGAACCGATCCCGGCGCCGATTGCGCCATTTGCCGCGCCCGTTCACGCAAGCATCGTGCAGTTTCGGTCATCGCCTGAGCGACAGTTACGCCTTCCCCCACCAGCGCATAGCAACCATTAAATACCTGTTCCAGCGCGGTCCGGCTAGATGCCTCGATCGCGCCGGAGAGTAGCGACACTGGCACGCGCGCCCGGCGGGCATGCTGCGCCACCACCAGCGGCAATTTTCCATGTAAGGTTTGCGCGTCGGATTTTCCCTCGCCGGTGATGACCCAATCCGCATCTTGCAAAGCCGCATCCAATTGCATTAATTCGCACACCACCTCCGCACCGGGGCGGCGTTGCGCGCCAAGCAGCAAGAACGCGTAACCCAAGCCACCCGCCGCGCCCGCACCCGCCTGCTGTGACACCGCACCTCCAGCCCAGGCATCGCACAGTTGCGCGAGGTGAGCGAGCCGCGCATCGAGGGTCGGCACATCTTCGGCACGCACCTCCTTTTGCGGCCCGAAAGTGGCTGTCGCGCCATTAGCGCCACACAAGGGATTATCGACATCGGTCATCAAGACGATTTCGCTAGCTGCTAACCTCGCATCCAAATTCGAGAAATCGGCGTGATGCAGCAGCGCTAATCCTTGGGGTGTCGGCGCAATCTCTGCGTCCGATTGATCGAGCCATTTCACACCCAGCGCCGCGAGCACCCCCGCTCCGCCGTCGTTGGTGCTGGAGCCACCCAAGCCGATCATGAAGCGGCGCACATTCCGCTCTAAACAATGCCGCATTAGTTCACCTAAACCGCGCGTCGAACGTTGCATCACATTGCTATTCCCGGCCTGAGTCAGACCCACGACTTGTGCTGCTTCCAATATCGCGATGCGGCCATTAGCATCATCGAACAAACCGTAGGCGGCGCTAACCGCTTCACCCTGCGTGCCTGTTACCAAGGCCGTACAACGCTCGCCCTGTGTGGCGGACAAAATAGCATCGAGCGTACCCTCGCCGCCATCGGCCAGCGGCATGAGTTGAAGTATTGCATCGGGGAGGATTTGGCGGATGCCGGCGGCTATCGCGCCTGCGGCATCGGTGGCGGACAAGGTGCCCTTGAAGGAGTCCGGCGCGATGATGATTTTCAAAGTGGGGCGCTCATGATTGACGGAAAGGGTAAAGATTTCTCACCACGGAGTACAAAGAGGAACCCAAATGCAAAAAGCGATAACCGCGAAGGACGCAAAGGTACGCGAAGTAAACCCGTTCTTGATTTTCCTTTGCGTACCTTTGCGTCCTTCGTGGTGAAATGTTTCTGCTTTACTCCGTGTCCTCTGTGTACTCCGTGGTGCAAAGGCTTTCAGGCCACGCGATTGCGCGGACTGCCGGCGACGAAAGCCTCGATATTCTCCACCAATTGATCGGCGAGTATCTGCATCGCCTCGCAACTGCTCCACGCGACATGTGGCGTGAGAATAAAGTTTGGCAAATCTAAATCCAACAAACGATTGCCCGCGCGCGGCGGCTCGGCCGAGAGCACGTCAAAGCCCGCACCGGCGATGCGCCCGGTTTTCAACGCCACCTCCAATGCAGCTTCGTCCACTAAGCCACCGCGCGCGGTGTTGATCAGCAAGGCGCTGCGTTTCATTAAATTGAATTCGCGCTCAGCGATGAGATGGCGTGTCGCATCGCTGAGCGGCGCATGCAGGGTAATCACATCCGCATCGCGCAATACGCTATCGAATGCGGTGTATCCGGTGCGTACACTCGCTGCGCCTTTGTGTTCGGCCAGCAGCACGTGCATACCGAAGGCTAGTGCGAGCTGCGCCACGGCTTGCCCCAGCACACCGCCGCCGACGATGCCCAAGGTGCTGCCATGCAGATCGTTTATTGGCTGGGTAAAGAGACAGAATTGTTCCGCTTGTTGCCACAGGCCGTGCTGCAAATCTTGGCGCCATGCCAACAAGTTGCGGCGCAGCGCCAGCATAAGCATGAACACATGCTCCGGCACGGTATGCACCGCGTAGTTGCGGATGTTGGAAACGACGATGCCATGTTCCCGGCAATAGGCCAGGTCGATGTTGTCCGTGCCGGTGGCCGCGGCAGCGATCATTTTAATCTGCGGCGCTCGCGCCAGAATTTCCCCTGACAGCTTGACCTTGTTGCTAATCGCAATGGTTGCGTCTTTTAAATGCGCCAATACTTGCTCGGGCTGGGTCTGCTCGAAATCTTGCCAGCGATGCGCAAAGTTGGGGGTGCGCATATTGGCGATCAGGCTCTTGCGATCGAGAAAGACAATGTGTTGAGTCATGGAAATTCTTTTCTCACCACGGAGGACACGGAGTAAAGCTGAAGCATTTCACCGCGAAGGACGCAAAGGTACGCGAAGTAAACCCGCTCTTGTTTTTCCTTTGCGTACCTTTGCGTCCTTCGCGGTTATCATTTTTTGCACTTAAATTTCCTCTGTGTACTCCGTGGTTCAAGCTTTTAATATCAACGCTCCACTCCCGACATGCGCTCGACGATCTTCATCACCGCCGCCGAATCGGATTCCGCATCCCCCGTGCCCATGAGCGCGTTCATGTGTTGCATCACCAGTGCCGCAGCAGGCAGCGCCAAGCCCAATTCTTGCGCCGTCTGCATCACGATGTTCATATCTTTCTGGTGCAGCTTGGTTTTAAAACCGGGCTGGTAGTTATTGTCCAGCATGCGCTTGCCGTGCACGTCGAGAATACGGCTGGCAGCGAAGCCGCCCAGCAAGGCCTCGCGCACTTTAGCCACGTCCACGCCGCTTTTGCGCGCGAAGGTGAGCGCTTCCGCCACGGCCTCAATAGTCACGCCCACCACGATCTGGTTGCACGCTTTAGCGACTTGACCGGCGCCGTTATCGCCGATATGCACGATGTTCTTGCCCATGCATTCGAACAAGGGCCGCACCCGTTCAAATACCTCCGGCTTACCGCCAACCATAATCGACAGCGTGCCGTTGATGGCCCCCACATCGCCGCCGGAAACCGGCGCATCGAGCATCGCGATGCCGCGCTCCGCCAAGCGCGCCGCATAATGCCGGGTTGCGGTCGGCGAAATCGTACTCATATCCACCACCACCGAGCCGGGTTTCGCACCCTGCGCCACGCCCCCCTCGGCAAACAGCACTTGTTTCACGTCATGCGTATCCGACACCATGATAAAAATCACGTCGGCCTGCGCTGCTGCCTCCGCCGCCGTCGCATAGGAAGCACAACCAAGCTGCGCCAGCGGCACCATCGACTCCGCACGCCGGGCATGGACGAATAGCCTGTGCCCGGCTTTGTGTAAGTTGTGGGCCATGGGCTTGCCCATGATGCCGAGACCAATGAATCCGATATTTTTTGCCACGCTATTACCCTCCTGCTTTCGCCATTTTCTATCCGAGTGCCGGCATCGCCAAGGTCGCGGCGCTGTGTTCCTCGGGTGCGGGCCAACGGCTGGTAACGACTTTGCTACGCGTATAAAAATTGACGCCTTCCATGCCATGCATATGCAAATCGCCGAACAAAGAAGCCTTCCAGCCGCCGAAAGAGAAAAACGCCATCGGCACTGGAATCGGTACATTAATGCCCACCATGCCGACCTCGATTTCATTTTCGAAGCGCCGCGCCCAATGCCCGGAGCGCGTGAATACCGCCGTGCCATTGCCATACGGATTGCGGTTAATCAGGCGCACCGCGTCGTCGAAAGTATTGGCGCGCAATACAATCAGTACCGGGCCAAAAATTTCTTCTTGGTAAATGGTCATGTCAGTTGTCACGTGATCGAACAACGTGGGGCCGACAAAAAATCCCTGCTCGCATCCTGGCACAGTTAAACCGCGCCCATCCAGAGCGAGCGTTGCGCCCTGCGCCACGCCGCTATCGATCAGGCTCACGATACGATCGCGATGCGCCCCGGAAATAACAGGGCCCATATCTATCCCAGGCTGATTGCCCGCACCCACTTTGAGGCCCGCCACTTTCTGCTGCAACAGCGCCAACAAAGCGTCTCCCGCCGAGCCCACCGCCACCACCGTAGAAATGGCCATGCAGCGCTCACCCGCCGAGCCATAGGCCGCACCGACGATGGCATCGGCGGTAAAGGCCATATCGGCATCCGGCATCACCAGTGCGTGATTTTTCGCGCCGCCCAGGGCTTGCACGCGCTTGCCGTGACGCGCGCCCGTTTCATACACATACTTGGCCACTGGCGTGGAACCGACGAAGGATATTGCGCCGACATCGGGATGCGTGAGTAGCGCATCCACCGCCTCTTTATCCCCGGTAATCACATTCATCACGCCATCCGGTAAACCCGCTTCCGTGAACAAGGCCGCCATTTTTAGGCTGCATGAGGGCACTTTCTCTGAGGGTTTGAGGACGAATGTATTGCCGCAAGCGATCGCGACCGGGAACATCCACAAGGGCACCATCGCCGGAAAATTAAAGGGCGTAATTCCCACGCACACGCCCACTGGCTGCAACAGAGAATGACAGTCAACGCCGCGCCCGACATCCTCCGCCTGTTCGCCCTTCAACAAATGCGGCACGCCGCTGGCGAATTCAATCACTTCGATGCCACGTTGCACGGAACCAGCGGCATCGGCCAAAGTCTTCCCGTGTTCTTCGGAAGCGAGCCGCGCCAACTCATCGCGATTTTTTTCCATCAGTTCGCGAAAGCGCGTCAGGATGCGCGCGCGACGCAAAGGCGTGGTCGCGCGCCATGCCGGAAAAGCCGCTTTCGCTGCCGCTACTGCGGCATTCACATCCTCGCTATTGGCCAGCGGCGCTTGGCGCACGATTTCGCCGGTCGCCGGATTGGCAATATCGGCCAGCCGGGTGCTGGCGGCGGATCGGGCTTGGCCGTTGATCCACAATGACAGAACGGGTTGCGTCATTTCGTACTCCTGATTCCATGCGCTAAGTTAACGTAGCGGCAATGCGTTTCGCGGATGCCCCAGGCACCCCACAATCCCACCACGGCGAAAGCCAGCATGATGCTAAGTCCCGTCTGGTAATTGTGCGCGGAATACACGCGTGCGCCTTCCACGATTTTTCCATCCCAGCCGCGATCCATTACCCAACCCACCAGCGGTTGCAAGATGCCCGCGCCGAGAAAAGCACCGGTGTTGATAAGACTGGTCGCCATGCCGGACAACGCGGGCGGATTGACTTCCTTGACGCACGCCCAGGTGAGCGTGAAGCCGGCCGCTCCTACGCCCATCAGCATGAATAACACATAATTCAGCGCCGGGGATAAGGTCACACCGAAAGCGATGGGAAGCCAGCACAGCACGTACAGCGACAAGGCCCCGAGAATAACCGGACGTCGTTTGCCGATACGATCCGACAATGCGCCGATCAACAATGACGCCACCGCAAACGACAAAAGCAACAAAGTGGTATAACCGGAAGCCTCGGCCTTGTGCATCCCATACACATCGCGCAGATAGGGCACGGCCCACAAACCGGCGAACGCGAAGAAAGTCCCGCCTATGCCTAAATTCGGCCAGAAGCCGGGCCAGGTGGCGCGGTTCTTTGCCACCGTGACCAAACCATCGAACCAATGGCCGGTGTGTGGGGGATGCGCGGCTTCGCCATCCAACTCGCGCATCGACGGCAAACCCGCCTCGCCCGGGTGGCTGCGCACCAGAAACCAAACCAGCACGGCCAACAGCAGCGAATAAACACCGACACCGGCAAACACATTGCGCCAAGAAGTCTGCGCTACCAGCCAAGTCAAGGGCGCAGCGGCGAGCACGGCGCCGAGGTTGCCTAAAAACAAAGAGAGTCCACCCACGGTGCCGAAGTGACGATCATGAAACCAAACCGTGTTTAGCTTCATCAAAGAAATGAACATGAAGGACACGCCGAGTCCCACGGCGAAACGCCCCACTGACGCCATGGCCAACGTATCCGCCCCAGCGAAGAGCAGCGAGCCGATGCCAGCAATGGCGCAACCCACCGCGACAATCCGGCGTACGCCGAGCGTGTCTGCCATCACGCCCACCGGAATTTGCATCGCCATATAAATATAAAAATAGCTCGCGGAGAGCGCGCCCAGCGCCACGCCGCTGGCGTTGAAGGCGCGCTGCAGATCGGTGGCGATGGAAGCGGGCGCCATGCGATGAAAATAAGCCAGCATGTATCCCAACATCACCAGCACATAGCTGAGCCAACGCAAATGGCGCATGCGAGGATGAAGCGGTTTTGTCATCGATATCTCATGGTAATGGTGGCGCGTGGGATGGATTGAAAATCCGCGCTACTCAGTGGCCACGTTTCGCTTAATGCGCCACGCCAAGATACGCCGCCCTCACCGCCGGGTCGTCGCATAGTTGTTGCGCCGGGCCGTGACAGGCGATGCGGCCGTTTTCCAGCACGTAACCATAATCGGCGACCTGGAGCGCCGCGGCGGCAAACTGTTCGACTAGCAACATGGTGATGCCGTGCGCCTTGAGTTGAGCGATAGTACGGAACACTTCTTGCACCAACATCGGCGCTAAGCCCATGGACGGTTCGTCGAGTAACAATACATCCGGGTTGAGCATCAATGCCCGGCCCATCGCCAACATCTGCTGCTCGCCACCCGAGAGGGTGCCCGCAGTTTGGTTGCGTCGCTCTTTTAAACGCGGGAACATTTCGAAGATTTTTTTCAGATCGCCGGGCACATCGCCTTTGGGCCGGCCGAAAGTCAAACGCGGAAACGCGCCCATTAACAAATTATCCGTCACACTCAGCGTGGCAAACACGCGCCGCCCCTCCGGCGAATGCGCGACCCCGGCTTTGGTAATTTTATGCGCAGGCAAGCCGGTAATATTTTTTTCGCCCAATCGGATCTCGCCACCCACGGGTTTGATCATGCCGGAAACCGCGCGCATGGTGGTGGTCTTGCCTGCACCGTTGGATCCGATCAGGGTCACTACCTTGCCCTTCGGCACGTCGATGGAAATGCCGTGCAGCACTTGCACTTTACCGTAAGCAGCAACCAAATCTTTAATCATCAGCATGTCACTCTCCTTACGCTACTTGCTCGCTTTTGCCGCCGAGATAAGCAGCGATGACTTTTTCATCCGCTTGCACCGCCGCCGGTTCGCCTTCCGCAATTTTGTGGCCGAAGTCCAGCACCGAAACGATATCGGATATACCCATCACCACATCCATGTGATGTTCGATCAGAACAATGGCGATGCCGTGATCGCGAATCTTCTCGATCATCCCGATGAGCTCCTTGATATCCGGTGCAGTCAGGCCGGCAGCCGGTTCGTCGAGCAGCAGCAGACTCGGGTTCAAGGCCAGCGCGCGCGCGATTTCCAGCAAGCGCTGCTTGCCATAGGGCAGGTTGCGCGCTTCTTCGTTGGCCAGGTTCCCCAGACCAACGAATTGCAATAAGCTGGCCGCGCGCATGCGTGCCACACGCTCCTCGTCACGGTAGTGCTTGGTATTGAAGGCAACGTGCAGAAAATTGCTGCGATAGGTGTGATGCAAGCCCACCAACACGTTTTCGATCGCCGTCATTTCACCGAACAACTGCACGTTCTGGAAGGTGCGCGCGATGCCTGCACCTGCGATGGCGGAAGGCGACATGCCGGTGATGCGTTTGTTGCCGAATTCGATCTCGCCTGCGGTCGGCCGGTAAATGCCGGTGAGCACGTTCATCATCGTGCTCTTGCCCGACCCGTTCGGCCCGATCAACCCATGCACGCTGCCTTTGGCCACGATCAATTCGACATTGTCGAGCGCTTTGAGCCCGCCGAACTGCATCGTCACATTGCGCGCCTCTAGAAGGTTACCAGCGGTGACCAGCCGATCCGGCGCCGCCCACACATGCTGCGCACTGCCTGCGGCCTGAATGATTTCATGGCGATGAATCCATTGCGGACGGTATTGCGCCACCGTGCCGCGCACGAAACCCATAATGCCGTCGGGCAAGTAATACACCACAAACAAAATTAACAGACCAAAAATCGTCAGGCGATAGTCGGCGATGTCGCTCACGCGATAGGCGAACACCGCCAGGCCGATGGTAAACAACAAGGGAACCGCCATCTGCGCCGCAGCGTGCCGTCGAGACGCGATGCCATACACCGCATATGCCACAGCCAGGCCGACGATAATCAAGGTAAGCCTGCGGAATAAATCGATATCGGCCAGCACATTGGGCAGCATAACGACGATGATGGCCCCCAGAATCGGGCCGGTGCGAGTCTTGCGCCCCCCCATGATCAGCGCTAGCAAAAACAACACCGTGAGTTGAAAATTATAGGTATCAGGCGAAATATATTCTTCGGAATAAGTGAACAAGCTACCGGCCAGCCCCGCCATGGCCGCGCTGATCACAAAGGCGTAAACCTTGTAGCGGTACACGCTCACCGCCATGCAGTCGGATGCCACCGGGCTGTCGCGCAGCGCTTCAAACGCACGGCCGAGATGGGATTTGACCAGGCGTTGCGTCAGCAATAACGTCAACACCAGCGCCACCATCACCACATAGTAGTAATCGACGCCACTCAAGCGATGGCCGAGCAACATCGGTTTTTGCAGGGCGATTCCCATCGGCCCGTTGGTAAGAAACGTCATCTCGTTGATCAGAATTTGGACGATCGTGCCGAACGCCAACGTCACCATCGCGAGATACGGTCCCGACACGCGCAGCGCCGGCAGCGCCAGCAGTAGCCCGAACACGGCGGTGACCGCAATGCCCGCCGGCAGCGCGAGCAAAAACGGCGCGTCGAGCTGGAACTTAAGCACGCCCGCAGTGTAGGCACCGACGCCGAACAGCGCGGCATGGCCAAGCGAGACCTCGCCCACATAGCCCACCACGAAATCGAGCCCCAGCAGCAAGATAGCGTAGATACCGATCACCACCATCAGATGCACATAATACGGGTTCGACCAAATGTGCGGCAACGCCGCTAGGCCCAGCAGCGCAAGCACTGCGAAAACCGCTTGAGTCTTGCTCATCTTATGTTTATACCTTCTTGATTGCGGTTTTTCCGAATAGGCCTGCCGGCTTGATCGCGAGCACAATCAGCAACAGCACCAGCCCCGGCACGTCCTTGTAGCCAGACGAGAGGTAGTACGCGGTCAACGTCTCCGCGAGGCCGAGCATGATGCCTCCCACGATCGCACCCATGCCGCTGTTAAGGCCGCCGATGATCGCTACCGCAAACGCCTTCAACCCCAGCACGGCGCCCATTTCCGCGCCGGCCAGCGTGATCGGCGCGACTAAAACCCCGGCGAAGGCGGCGGTCATCGAACTCAGCGCGTAGGAAAAAGTAATCACCAGATTGGTATTAATTCCCATCAAGCCCGCCGCATCGCGATCATTGGACGTGGCGACGAAAGCCTTGCCGTAGATTGATCGCCGATTGAACAATTCCACCGCCAGCATCATCAGCAACGCGCCGCCGATCACCATCACTTGCATCGGCAACATGCGGATGCCAAAAAAGCTGAACGGATGTTGCGAGAGCGGCGACGGGAAGGGAAGCTGGTCGTGGCCCCAAATATTCTCAGCCAGATTTTTGAAAATAATACCGAGCGCGATGGTAGACATGATCCAGCCGAATTCCGACTTGATCTTGAGCGCGGGACGCACCGCGAGACGCTCCACCACAATGCCCTGAAACGCGCCGAACAGCAGGACCAACGGCAGCATCAACCAGTAGCTCATGTGCCCGACCAAGCTCAGGCCGACCAGCGCGCCCAACATCAACGCCTCGCCCTGACCAAAATTGAGGGTGCGGGAAGTGGCGAAAGTGAGCTGATAGCCGAAGGCGATGACAGCGTAAATCATCCCCAGCGCGACGCCGCTGCCCACCAATTGCGACAAGACATCCATTATCGGTTACTCCGCTTAAAAATAAGCTGGGCTTACACCCGGCTCATTTTTTTGCCATGCTGAAAAACCTACCGGCACGCAGAATTACTTGGGCGCTTGCTTTTCATCCGCGGGGTAGGCGTACACCACACGACCATC